>DATISA010000075.1:0-10746 GCA_035469245.1 Gemmatimonadaceae bacterium | reverse complement strand
CCACCGTCCAGAACGACGCAGACGCGCAGCCAGGGTATTCCGCCGTTCGTCTGGCTGATTCTGTTCTTCGTGGTGCTGTCGCTGCTCAGCGGTGGACGTCGCCGCGGCTGTGGGGGGGGCGGATGCCTGCCGATCTTCTTGCCGATCGGCGGCTGGGGTGGAGGCGGCCGTGGCGGATGGGGTGGCGGCTTTGGCGGCGGCGGTGGATTCGGCGGCGGTGGCGGGTTTGGTGGCTTTGGTGGTGGCGGCGGTTTCGGCGGCGGCGGCTCGAGCGGATCCTGGTGACCATGGCGCGAATGACACTCGATGAACTCGTCTCACAGCTGCGTGCCGCGTACGGCGCCTCGCTGCGTTCCATCGTTCTCTACGGCTCCGCGGCGGCCGGCGAGCGACTCGGCAAGCAATCGGATTACAATGTGCTCGTGATCGTCGATTCGCTCGATGCCGATCGGCTGGCTGCCGCCTCGGCGGCGTCACGCGCCTGGGCTGACGCCGGGAATCCGGCGCCGCTGACGCTCACCGAGTCGGAATGGCGCGGATCGGCCGACATTTTTCCGATGGAATACGCCGACATCCTCGAGCGGCACCGCGTGTTATTTGGCGAGCCGCCGTTCGACGGAATCCATGTGGACACCAAGGATCTCCGCCTCCAGCTCGAGCAGGAGGCGATGGGGAAGTTGCTCCGGCTCCGTCAAGGTGTTCTCGCGTCGGGCAACGACGCCCAGCGGCAGCTCGAGCTCCTGTCAGCCAGCGTGAGCACCTTCCTGGTCATCTTCCGCGCCTTCGAACGGCTCCACGGCACGAAACCGGCGGCAGACAATCCGACGCTCGCGGGCGACGTGGCGCGACGCGCCGGATTCGAGCCGGATCCCGTTGTTCGCGTCATCCGCCACGTTCGTGGCGAGCAGCCGCTCAAGACGGGAGAAGTCTCCACGGTTCTGGCCGGCTATCTTCGCGCAATGAGCCAACTTGTGAGACATCTCGATCAGTACCACGACAAGGAGTAGCTGGCACCGATCGGGTGCGACATACGTAGTGTCTATCGCTGCACCGCAGATTCACAGATCCAACTCGAGGAGTTACCAACAATGAAACGCTGGCTCGCACTCCTGCTGCTGCTCCCGCTCGGCGCGTGCGGCTACAATCGCATTCAAACGCTCGACGAGCAGGCGGCGTCGGCGCAGAGTACTATCGAAGTTCAGCTCCAGCGGCGCGCGGACCTGATTCCGAACCTTGTGAGCACCGTGAAGGGCTATGCGCAGCACGAAGAAGAGGTCTTCGTCCAGGTCACTCAGGCGCGCTCCGGATTGTTGAACGCCATTCAGTCGCATGACGCCGAGCAGATGGCCAACGCCAATGCTCAGCTCACGTCCACGCTCGGCCGGCTGATGGTCACGGTCGAGGCGTATCCGCAGCTCAAAGCCGACCAGAGCTTCATTCGGCTGCAGGACGAGCTGACGGGCACGGAAAACCGGATTGCCGTCGCGCGAACGGACTACAACCAGGCCGTGAACGCATACAACGCCTACATCCGCCAATTCCCCGTCGTGATCACGGCGAAGGTGACCGGGGCCAAGGCGCGGAAGTACTTCACCGCATCGACCGAAGCGCAACAGGGTCCGCCAAAGGTGGACTTCTCCAAACCCACGACGCCGGCGCCGACAGCGGCGCCGCCGAAGACACCGTGATCGACAAACCGCCCGCGCGATTACCGCGCGGGCGGTTGCGGTTTGGGGAAGAGCGACGCGCCCTTGGCGACCCGCCATCCGGTGACGTCGAGCGAATCCGTGGCGGTGAAGCGTTGCTCGGCGACTGATCCCGGCCCGCCGATCTGGCTCCAGAGCTCCTGCGACTTGCTCGGCATGAACGGCGCGAGGTGGACCGCGTGCCGGGCGAGCTGTCGCACGATCGCGGCGAGCACGCGCTCGAGATCCGCCCGGCGATCTTCGTGCTTGGCGAGTGACCACGGCTGCTGCGATTGCACGAACTCGTTCCCGCGCGCCACGCACGCCATGACGCGCTTGATGCCTTCGTGCAGGAGGAATCCTCTGCTTCCGTCCAGCGCCGCGTGGTACTCCGACAGATCGGCAGCGTCGGCACGATCCAGATCCATGATCGCGCCGCCGGGCACCACGCCGCCGCAATACTTCTCGACCATCGAGATGGCGCGGCTCGCGAGGTTTCCCAGCGAGTTGGCAAGATCGGCGTTGTAGCGCTCGTCGAACCGCTCGTACGAGAAGCTGCCGTCGGCGTCGAAGGGCACTTCGCGCAGCAGAAAATACCGCAGCGCGTCCGCGCCGTAGCGATCGATCGCCTCGTTCACGTCGAGCCGTACGCCCGACGATTTGCTGAACCGCTCTCCAGCGAGGAGCACGAAGCCGTGCGCCCACACGCGATCGGGCAGCGGCAGATCCGCGGCCTCGAGCATCGCCGGCCAGATCACCGTGTGCAGGCGCGTGATGTCCTTGCCGATCACGTGCAGTTGCGCCGGCCAGCGGCTCTCGTAGCCAGGCTCCGGAAATCCGGTGGCCGTGAGGTAATTGGGCAGCGCGTCGAACCACACCCAGGTGCCCTGCGTCTCGCCGTTCGAGAGCGGCAGGGGGAAGGGAATGGCCCACGACAAGCGCGACCGCGTGATCGAGATGTCCTCGAGTCCCTGGTCGAGGAGCGCGAGGATCTCGTTGCGCCGCGTGTCGGGGCACAGAAAATCCGGCCGCTCACGAAAGAGCTCGCGGAGAAAATCCGCGTAGCGCGTGAGCCGAAAGAACCAGTTGCGTTCCGTCGTCCACTGCAGCGTGCGCGTGGGATGAAGGACGCAATGCCCGTCAACGATCTCGTCGTCGCGCTTGAACAGCTCGCATCCGACGCAATACCAACCTTCGTATGCGCGTTCGTAGAAGTCGTCGGGAGCTTTGGCGTGCAATCGCTCGATCAGCGCGCGCACGCCGCGCTTGTGATCTTCGGCCGTCGTCCGCATGAAGCGGTCGTACGAGATCGACAACTGGCGCCACATCGCCTCGAAGCGTCCGGCCATCTCGTCCACGAACTGCTGTGGCGACACGTCCTGCTCAGCCGCGGCCTGCGCGACCTTTTGACCGTGCTCGTCGAGACCAGTGAGAAAGTACACGTCGTCGCCACGCATCCGGCGATACCGCGCGATGGCGTCGGCGCCGATCTTCTCGTACGCGTGCCCGATGTGTGGTTCGCCGTTGGCGTAATCGATTGCCGTTGTGAGATAGTACCGGGCCACGTCAGTCCTCGTTCGCTGGCTCGCCGTCCGACGCGGCGGGGCGCGAGCCGCCGTTTGCCCCGCGTCCGCCCCCCCCCGACCGGTTTCGGCGCCCGCCTCGCCGCCCGCGCCGCCGGTGCGGCCGCCGCTCACGGGGATCGGTATCCGGAACTGGTTCGCCTTCGGCGCCCTCGCTCGTCACGGTGCGGCCGGCCTCTCCCAACTCGTACTCGTCGTCATCGGCGTCGGCGTCGGCGACCGCGACGGGCGGTAGCGCCGGCCCCCCTCCGGTCGGTGCCGCGGGCAAGGGAGCGCCGGCCTCCTCCGCTTCGGCGCGGAGGTCGGCGAGCGCGATCGTGCGCTGCTCGCCATCTTCACCGCGCAGCGTCACCCGGTCCCTGAAAATGTCGTTGGCCAGGACCTTCTCCTCGCCCCGCTTGGTCCTGATGATTCGCCCTTCCTTGGGAAAACGCTTTCGGCTCTCGACGTAGAACTCGTGCTCGTATCGCAGACAGCACATGAGCCGCCCGCAGGCGCCGGAAATCTGCGACGGATTGAGTGAAAGCCGCTGATCCTTGGCGACTCCGAGGTTGACCGGCCTGAGCTCGGGGAGCCAGGCGGCTGAGCAGTACTGACGCCCGCAGCGGCCGATGCCATCGAGCCGCTTCGCTTCGTCGCGAACACCGATCTGCTTCAACTCGATGCGCGTGCGGAACATTGACGCGAGCTCGCGCACGAGCGTGCGGAAATCGATTCGCTTTTCAGCCGTGAAGTACAGCGTGAGCTTCTTGCGGTCCCACTGCCACTCGGCGTCGGACAACTTCATCACGAGCTGGTTCGCCGCCACTCGCTCCATGGCTCGACGCCGAGCTTCCTCGTCCTGCGCTCGGAGCTCCTGCGCACGGCGAACGTCGTCGGCGGTCGCGAGACGTCGCGCTTTTTTTGTGGTGCCGGCCGCGCCGTAGCCGTGCGGCGTTCCGGTGTTGCGCTTCTCGGCGAGCTCGCCCACGGCATTCACGTAACCAAGATCTTCTCCCCGGTCGGCATCGACGATTATCCCCGCTTTGAGCGGCGGCAAATCGTCCTGCTCCCACAGGAAGAAATCCTTGCGGTTACCCTTGAAGGCGACTTCGATGAGACGCATGGACGGTGCTGGAGGAACTGGAGGGTTGGAGGGTGAGAGGGTTCGAGGGGTTCGAGGGGTTCGAGGGGCTCGAGGGGCTCGAGGGGCTCGAGGGGCTCGAAGGTTAGAGGCGCTGTTTCATCGAGCCCTCGATCAACGAGCCCTCGAGCCCTCGAGTCGAGCCCTCTAGCCCTCGAACCTTCGAGTCCTCGAGCCCAGCCCCCTCTACTCCAAATACTGCCCCATACGCAGAAACTTATCTCTGCGCCGCCGGACCAGCTTGTCGGGCTTGTACCGGCGCAGCTCCTCGAGTTGCCTGACGAGCGTGTCGTGGAGGGTTTTTGCGGTCTCTTCGTGGTTGGCGTGCGCACCGCCCGGCGGTTCAGCGACGATCTCGTCGATGACTCGCAGCTCGAGGAGGTCCTGCGCGGTGATGCGGAGTGCCGATGCCGCCTTTTCCCGCAGCTCCTGGCTCTTGCCGTCCTTCCATAGAATGGATGCGCAGCCCTCGACCGTGATCACCGAGTAGACGGCATTCTCGAGCATGTTGGTGCGATCGGACACTCCGAGCGCGAGCGCGCCGCCCGAGCCGCCCTCGCCGATTACGGTGGCGATGATGGGCACTTCGAGACGGCTCATCTCGAACAGGTTGCGGGCGATGGCCTCCGACTGGCCGCGCTCCTCCGCGCCGAGCCCTGCCCACGCACCCATCGTATCGATGAAGGTGAGCACCGGGACGGAGAATTTTTCGGCGAGCTTCATGAGCCGGAGCGCCTTGCGATAGCCCTCCGGGTGCGGCATTCCGAAGTTGCGTTTGAGGATCTCCTTGGTGTCTCTGCCGCGCTGATGGCCGATTACCATCACCGTTTCGCCCTCGAGGCGGGCCCACCCGCCGACGATGGCCGGGTCTTCGCGGAAGGCGCGGTCGCCGTGCAGCTCGATGAAATCGGTGAAGGCGAGCTGCACGTAGTCCAGCGTGAATGGGCGCTTGGTGCTGCGGGCCACCTGGACGCGTTGCCAGGGAGTGAGGTTCTTGTAGATCTCCTCGCGCAGGTCGGCGAGCTTCTTCTCGAGCGGGGCGATCTCCTCGTTGACGTCGAGCTGCTGGCCGCCGGCGAGTCGTTTGAGCTCGTCGATCTGCCGTTCGAGCTCCACGATCGGCTTTTCGAAGTCCAGTGTCGCCGAAGTGCCCAATTCAGCTTCCTCCGCGCACGAGGCGCACGCGGTCTTCGCCGAGCAACTGGCGGAGGTCGCGCAGCGCAGCTTGTGATGCCGCGATTCTCAACGAGCGCGACCGCAATCGGGCGCGGGCGCCACTTCCATCGCTCCACTGCACTTCCAACGGCGGCGACGACGCGTTCCCGGTCGCGTGCGTCTCGACCACGACCCTCACGTCGCGCATCACCTCCGGCGCGAGCCGATCATCCGCCGCCAGTTCGATCGCCACGGCGACTTGGCCGGTCAACCGAAGCTCGACGAACGGGGTCAGCGACTCCACGATGAACGTCGGGTTGTCGACGTCCTGATCGCGCCGCGAGTAGCTCCCTTTCAACAGCACCGGCACATCGGTCTTCACTCGGTCGGCCAGCAGCGACCACGCCTCCGGGAAGACCAGGACCTCGGAAGATCCCGAAAAATCCTCAACTGTCAACCGCGCGAACTCGGCGCCCGATCGTTTGCTGAGCTGTCGTTTGACGGCCGTGACGACCACGCCGAGCGAAACGGGCTGATCCGTCCACTTGCCGAGTTGCGACACTGTGTGGGTCGCGAACAGCTCGCACTCGACGCGGAACGGCTCCAGCGGATGGCCGGAGATGTAGAAGCCGAGGATCTCCTTCTCCTTCGTCAGCCGCTCGGATTCGTTCATCGCCGGCAGGTTGGGAAGCACACGCGGCGCGTGCACGACGGCGCTTGATTCATCCCCGCCTCCGAGCAGCGAGAACTGTCCCACCGCCGCTTCCTGCTGCTTGAGCGACGCTTCCTGCAGCGCGCTGTCGAGCACCGCGAAGTATTGCGCACGGTGGCCGCCCAGATTGTCGAGCGCGCCCGACGCAATGAGTGCTTCGAACACCCGCTTGTTGCACAACCGGAGGTCGATGCGCTCGCAGAGGTCGTGGAACGACGTGAACGGCGCTTCGCGTCGCGCCGTGAGGATCGACTCGATTGCCGATCTTCCGACGTTGCGAATGGCGCCCAGGCCGAAGCGAATCCGCTTTTCGCCGATCACGGTGAACTTGTAGCCCGACTCGTTCACGTCGGGCGCCAGCACTTCGATCCCGAGCTCGCGCGCCTCGTTGATGAACTTCACCACGCTGTCGGTGTCGCCGATCGACGACGACAACAGCGCGGCCATGAACTCGGCGGGGTAGTGCGTCTTGAGCCACGCGGTGTGGTACGAGATCACCGAGTACGCGACCGAGTGCGACTTGTTGAAGCCGTAGCGGCCGAACGTCTCGATCTGGCCGGCGAGCTCCTCGATGATCCTGCGGTCGTAGCCGCGCGCCACCGACTTCTCGACGAACTTGCCGAGCTCCTCGCGAATCAGCTCCGCGTCCTTTTTGCCGACCGCTTTTCGCAGCACGTCGGCTTCGGCGAGCGAGATGCCGGCGAGCAGCTGCGCGATACGCATCACCTGCTCCTGGTAGGTGATGACGCCGTACGTCGGCTCGAGGATCGGCTCGAGCTCGGGCAGCGCGTAGACCACCGCCTCTTCACCGCGCTTGCGCCGCTGATACACGCGGTGCATCCCCGCGTCGAGCGGACCAGGGCGCATGAGCGCGTTCGACGCGACCAGGTCGTCGAATCGGTCGCAGCGCATGGCGCGCAGCATGTCCGTGGCGAGCGGAGACTCGAACTGGAATACGCCGGTCGTGCGTCCGGCCCGCAGCATCTGGAACACGCGCTCGTCGTCGAACGGGATCGTGTTGAGATCGAGCGTCTCGCCGCTGCGCTGCGTGATTGCCGTCAGCGTGTCGTGGATGACGGTGAGCGTCGTGAGCCCCAAAAAGTCCATCTTGAGCATGCCGGCATGCTCGAGACAGTTCATGTCGTACTGACTCACGATGACCGATTCATCGTCGCCGGCGCCGGCGCCCTTTGACGCCTGAGTGCAGATCGGCACGTAATCGTCGACCGGCCCTGGCGCGATCACCACGCCCGCGGCGTGCACGCCCGTATGGCGCGACAGGCCTTCGAGCGCCACCGCGTAGTCGAGCAGCTGCCGGTACCGCTCGTCGGTGCGATAGAGCTTTCCGACTTCGGTGATCTGCTCGATCGCCTCTTTCACCGTAAGCGAGAAGTTCGGCTGGTTCGGGATCAGCTTGGCCAGCGCGTCGGTCTCGGCGGGCGTGAAGCCGAGGGTGCGGCCCACGTCCTTGATCGCCGCGCGCGACTTCATCGTGCCGAACGTCACGATCTGGCAGACCGACTCCCTTCCGTACTTCTGCCGCACGTAGTCGATCACTTCGCCTCGCCGCTCGAAGCAGAAGTCGACGTCGACGTCGGGCATCGAGACGCGCTCGGGATTCAGAAATCGCTCGAACAGCAGATCGTACTTGAGCGGGCAGACATCCGTGATCCGAAGCGAGTACGCGACCAGTGACCCCGCCGCGGAGCCGCGGCCTGGACCCACCGGAATCCCACGATCGCGCGCCGCCTTGATGAAGTCCGCGACGATGAGGAAGTATCCCGCGTAGCCGGTCTTGGTGATGACGGACAGCTCGTAATCCAGTCGCTCGCGGACATCCGCGGGCAGCGGATCGCCATAGCGCTCCCTGGCGCCTTGCTCGGCGAGCTGGGTCAGAAATTCGTTCTCGCTCGAGACGCTGGCCGGGAGGGGAAACGCCGGCACGTGGTACTTCTTCTCGAAGTCGAGCGAGACCTGGTCCGCGATGGCCAGTGTGTTCGTCAGGACGTCGGGGCGGTCGCGGAAGTGTGACGCGATTTCGGGCGCGCTCTTGAAGTAGAGCCCGCGGTCGTAGCGCATGCGATCGGGATCGCTACGGTCCTTTCCCAATCCGATGCAGAGCAGCACATCGTGCGCGTCGTGATCGTCGGCGCGCAGAAAGTGCGCGTCGTTGGTGGCAATGACCGGCAGTCCGAGCTCGCTGGCGAGCGCGAAGATGCGCTCGTTGAGTATTTTCTGCCCGTCTGATTCGTGCGCCTGGACCTCGAGGTAATACCGATCCTTGAACAGGTCGGCGTACCAGGTCGCCACCTGCCGCGCGCCAGCGACGTCGTCGGCCATGAGGTGCTTGGCCACTTCGCCGGCGAGACACGCCGACGACACGATGATCCCCTCGTTGTACTTGGCGAGCAGCTCGCGGTCGACGCGCGGACGGGAGTAGAAGCCTTCCGTGTATGCCAGCGACGACAGCTTGACGAGATTTCGGTACCCGGTCAGGTCGCGGGCGAGGAGCACCAGATGGTAGTAGGGCTTTGAGCCCTGGCCGGCTGCAGTTCGCCCGCGCGCCCGGCGGTCGCCGGGCGCGACGTAGGCCTCCATGCCGATGATCGGCTTGACCTTCGCCTTCTTTGCCTTTTCCTGGAACTCCCACGCGGCGTGGAGATTCCCGTGATCGGTGATTGCCAGGGCGGGCTGCTCGAACTCCTGGGCGCGTCGGATCAGGTCGTCGATCCGGTTCGCGCCGTCGAGGAGCGAATATTCCGAGTGGCAATGGAGATGGACGAAGGACATCTTGGTGAAGATAGCGGCCGAGGGCGGGCAGTGTCAAAGCTCAGCGGCACGTACCGACATCCTATAAGTGTTTCCATTTCAAAGAATTACGTGGCGAGCCGTTCGGCGCGTCCTGGGTGTGCTCGTCCTGCTCCTCGTGGCGTATCTCGCGCTCGCGCCAACCGGACGCTACCTCGTGCGCGCCGCGTGGGCGGAGGGCGGGATACTCGCCCGCAGGCGGCCGATCCCCGAGATCATCCGCGATTCGCGGACGCGTCCCGAGGTCGCCCGACGGCTGCGGCTCGTGTTGGCGGCGCGGAGTTTCGCCGCTGAGTCAATAGGCCTCGAGGCGAAAGACAGCTTCACGACCTACTCACAGCTCGATAGCGACACGCTCGTCCTGGTGCTGTCGGGCGCGTACCCGGACCGCCTCCTGTCGTATACCTGGTGGTTTCCGATCGTGGGCCGGGTCCCCTACAAGGGATTCTTCGACTTCTCGGCGGCGCGCGGTGCCGCTCGCGGCTTGGCCGATCGAGGTTTCGACGTCTACCTGCGCCCGTCTCCCGCGTTCAGCACGCTTGGTTGGTTCAACGATCCGCTTCTGTCGACCACGCTGCGCGCCGACACCGTGGATCTGGCGAACACGGTGATCCACGAGCTCACCCACAACACCTTCTACGCCTCCGGTCAGGCGGTCTTCAACGAGTCGTTCGCGAATTTCGTGGGCGCGCGCGGCTCGGCGTGGCTCTTTCGAGCGCGAGGATCGTCGGCCGTGGCGGATCAGGCGGACGCTCGCTGGGCCGATGACAAGGTGATGGCGCGCTTCTGGGCGCGGTTGTATCGCAGCGTGGACTCGGCGTTCGACGCACATCCCACGGATTCGTTGGCGCGCATTGCGGCGCGCGACACGCTATACGGACGTGCGCGACGCGCGCTGGTCGACTCGCTGGCCCCGCAGCTTCGGACGATTCCGCGCAGCGCACTCGGGCGCATTCGGCTCGACAACGCGGCACTCCTGGCGCACCGGCTGTACAACACCGATCTCGATCTGTTCGACGCGGTGTGGGTGAAGGAGAACGGCAATCTCCGCGCGACCGTCGAGCGGCTCATCGAGTTGGCGAAGAGCCAGCCCAAGCATCCGTTCGACGCGCTTCGGGCGTGGGCGAGCAAGTAGGCATCGCGCGCCGAACCGGCATCAAGAACGCAGGGGCTGAGGCGGATGCTTCGGATGAGGCGGATGCTTCGGATCGCTCCGTGAGCAGAAATGGGCTCAACGCGCCGAGGTCCGAGAATTTGAATGGAACGACCTCAGGAGACTTCAGGCGTAGCGGCTAGGCCGAGCGGCCGTCACACCAAAGTTCCTTCATGGCCCGTCGCACGAGGAGCCGTGGTCCGCGCTCGGCGCTATCCGAAGCATCCGAATAATCCGAAGCATCCGTTCTCCCCATCGGATTTTGTGGCCAGCGAGGTCGGCTCGCGCGGAATTAGCGGTTGCGTCGACGATCAGCCGCTGAACCGCCCGCGCAGCAACGCGCGCAGATCGATCGCCGGACCGGCAGCCGGATCCGGTGCTCCTGCGGGTGGCGCGGCCGCCGGCTCCTGGGGCACCACCCGCTGCATCTTCTCGCGCACTCCACGGTCGATGAACCGTGAGAGCTGGTCGATCGAGTAGTCGGAGCCACGGCGCGTGGCGTAGACGTTGAGTGGATACGTCACCGC
>DATISA010000074.1:0-16347 GCA_035469245.1 Gemmatimonadaceae bacterium | reverse complement strand
GGGAAGAGCAGTGCCCGATCCCGGCCTTTGTCGTTCGCAGGCGGTCGTCGCAAGTGCCCGGATGGCGAAACGGGTAGACGCGAGGGACTTAAAATCCCTTTCCCGCAAGGGAGTCCCAGTTCGAGTCTGGGTCCGGGCATGCGGCTCGACAGCGAGTGAGGCCGAAGCGCGCTCCGCAGTATCGACGAGGTGAACGTGCTGTTGTCCCCCCGGGTCCTCTCGCCCTTACGAACGAGCTAGTGCGAGTTCTCGAATTATCGAACTCCGTCCGGGAAATTGCCACACCCGATGCGGAGTACCCCTAGTTCGTCGGCTCAGGGATCCCCGTATCCTGTGCGCGATGCCCGTTGGCGCGCCGGATCGGCGAACTCACTCGGACCCCGTCGCCATGCGCATCGTCCTCAAGCTGCGATGCGAACGCCGGTGAGGTAGACGTTCGGTTGCGATCCTCACACGGGAGACGGCATGAAAGTTCTACGATCAACCAAGATTGTGGCACTCGGTAGCGCACTATGGGTGCTCGCCTGTCAAAGCGAAGGTGCGCTCGCGCCAGCCGATGCGGGACACCGGGCAGCGGAGGGCGCCGTGGCCAGATCCGTCACGCCGCCCGTGGTGGCCGTCACCAGCCTCGGCACGCTCGACCAGTGTGCGGGCGGGAATTTGGCCTATGGTATCAACCCCGCCGGGCAGGTCGTGGGCCAGTGTTACACCAACGCTTCCATCTATCACGGCTTCCTTTGGGACGCTGGCGTAATCACGGACCTCGGCACTTTGGGAGGGAGCGTAAGCCTGGCTTGGGCGATCAACCCCGCTGGCCAAGTCGTGGGTTGGAGCGCCACGAGCACCGGGTTCACACACGCCTTCCTCTGGGACAACCGCGTGATGATCGACCTCGGCACGCTGGCGGCGGGGCTGTTTAGCTACGCCTATGGCATCAATCCCACCGGGCAGGTGGTGGGCGGGAGCTATATGAACGGCCTCGCCGCGTACCACGCCTTCCTGTGGGACGACGGCGTGATGACGGATCTCGGCACCCTCGGCGGAACGTACAGCGAGGCTCGTGGCGTCAATCCCGCCGGGCAAGTGGTTGGCTCCAGCACTACGAGCAACGGCGAAGGACATGCGTTCCTGTGGCACAAGGGTCTGATGACGGATCTCGGCACGCTGGGCGGAAAGTCCAGCCGCGCCTTGGCCATCAACCCCTCCGGGCAGGTGGTGGGCTCCATCATCACGAGCGCCGGCGCTTACCACGCATTTATTTGGCAGAAGGGTGTGATGACGGACCTCGGCACGCTGGGCGGACCGAACAGCACGGCCTTGGCGATCAACCCCGCGGGGCAGGTGGTGGGCGTGAGCAACACCACTGCGGGCAACTTCGAAAAGGACCACGGTTTTCTCTGGTACAAAGGCGTGATGACCGACCTCGGCCCTTTGGCAGCGGGGGCGAACAGCTATGCGACCAGCATCAACCCCGGCGGCCAGGTGGTAGGGTACAGTCGTCCCGTTGGCTCCGGAAGCGACGGATCAGCGCTGATGTGGACGGTGAAATAGCGTATCTCGCCGGCGAAATCAGCGCGAGTCGAGCGCGAGTCGGGACGATTCCCGTTGTGTCGCAGGTTTAGCGAACCCTAATGCTCATTGGAGCGAACAGATTGCGTCCCGACGTTGTCTGAGAAGCGATGCCTCGGCTAGGCAATGTCCGGGCGCCGCGGTCTTCAGTACGCGATCCAGCCGCTCCCCGAGCCCGATCCACTTCCATCGGGTTCGTCGTGCGTATGCATCGACGCCATTCCCGTGGCCCCCCGGAAGCGTCCAGTGCCACCTTCGAGCCACATGATACCGTCGAAGTCAGCGCCCGTGCCGCTGAAGCTGGCATATGACTGCCACGTCCCCCAAACCGTGTCGCCGCTCGCGACCACCGCGCGAACCCAACCACCGACGTCGATCGCACCAACGCCCGAATCCCAAGTGCACTCCGTGGCATAGTTGTCAGCGGTGTAGCGCCCAAAGTGGGTAGCCGTCCCCGACGAGTGCAACAGTCGGGAAATCACGATCTGCATCGTGGTTCCCGGAATCGCGGGGTTCGGTATCTCCACGATGCACGGCGGCACTGTCCAGTCGTTGCCGCTCGGATCCCACGACTGCGAGATCTGGAAAGGACGATGTTGCGGCCTGAGTGCGGCTTGCGGGGTGCCCGCGGCGAGGTGTCGTTCAGGCGGATTGAACGGTCCGTCACTGCACGCCGCGACCGACAGGATGGCGATTGCCGAAACAGCTACCACCGCTCGTGTGAGCGCGGTCCCATGTGACGGCGAAAGCAGCCGCTGTCGGGACGACTGAATCAATTTCATGACTGTGCCCCCGGACGTCGGAATGCGGAGGCGCGCCGAGCATGCCTCCGCGCTTGATGGAACACCGTTGAGAGTACGGAGGCCAACGATCGCGTCAGTAGTCGCCACTCTTACCACGCGTCCGGATTTCGCCCACACCGCACGCAAAACGGCCTCGCCAAAGGCGAGGCCGTTTGCCATTCCGAATCAAACCTGTCTTACTGCGCCGCCGACTTGAGGCGGATGACAGGCTTGAACTGAAGCCCGTCGCTCATGATCGTCGAGCCACGCAGCACGAAGCTCTGGGCGGCGTCGAAGTCCGCCGTCGCCGTGGTCGTGTCGTTCGCGGACACCACGAGCGGCTGCGTGAAGTTCACCTTGATACCCGACTGCGCGGCGCTCGGGAAGTTGATGCCCGGCGACGACCCCTTGGTGAGCACGGTCCCGTCGGTGAGCGTGATGCTCGACTTGTCGGGATCGATGACGAAGCGCATCATGCGGTACGTGCCGGTCGTCAGCGTCGTCGAACCCAGCGCGGCCGAGACGCCGTTCTGGAGATCGAGCAGGTTGAAGAGCGAATCCGGCTTGGCCACGGTGAGCCACCCGTCGCGCGCCTCGGCGGCGCTGGCCGTCGTGTCGGTCGCCGACGTGTTGGCGGCCGTCGAATCCGACGTCTCGTCCTGCTTGATGTCGACGCGTACCACGTACACATCGACGCGCTGAACCTGGTCGAGCTGGATGGGCGCGTCAGTGAGCCGAACGGCCAGCGTACCCGTGCCGGAAAGGCCGGTCGAGTCGCTGCACGCGGCGCCGAGTGACAGGCCGGCGAGGGCCGTGAAGGCCAGAAACGAGCGAAGTTGCATTTGAGTCCTCCAGGGACGAACCGACGACAGCCGACAACCGCGATCGTCGCGCCGCCGATATGGAGTGATGTGGAGTAAGGAAGGACCTACCTGTGCGGGCTGCCTGTGTGGTAGCCCTCGCTGAATGGACTGATCCGACAGGGAGACGAGTCACACGGATTTGAGAACTGCGTCACAGGCGCAGCAAAGGGTTTTTCCATGCGTGATGAGCGTCACGCTATTCGAGGATCGTACTCGTGGCAGGCTCTCGAGGCGATTCTGATCGCTTCACCGTCCGCCCGCCTTCGAGCATCGCGACACACTCCGCGTTGCGAGCCACAAAGAAAGCGCAAAGCTCCGCTCACACGCGCGCGCAGCAGCGTTGCGATGACGCCACCGCGACGATATGTCTAGGCGCGATTCACTGCCTTGGACCGGACGCCGGTCTCAACCTCGTGAGGGACGCATGCGACAGACATCGATCCTCCTCGTTCTCTGCTGCGCGACCACATCAGCCGCAGCGCAGCTCACGACGACCTACACGGGCATACAACGCGACGGCGACAAGGACATCCCCGCCTCGGCCGTGTTCTCGATCGAGAACGGGCGCGTCGCGATGATCATGAGAGGCTCGCACACGGCGCGTATGCTGTTCGACCAGAAGGCGCAGGTGCTCCGCATCGTGACCGACGAGAACAAGTCGTATTTCGACCTCGACAAGGCATCGCAAAAGGGCGGCGATGCGATGGGCATGATGGCGAGCATGCAAAAGCAGCTCGAGGCGATGTCGCCGGCGCAACGCGCGATGGCCGAACAGATGATGAAGGGCGCCATGAGCTCGATGGCCCAGCGGCCTCCGCTCGAGTACGTCTGGACGAAGGACAAACAGACGGTCGCGGGCTACGAGTGCACACGCGTCGAAGGCATGCGCGGGACCGATAAGGTCACCGAGTACTGCGGCAGCACGTCGAACGACTTCAGGATGTCGGACGCCGAGCGGCAGACGATGCTCGACATGCAGGGTTATCTGCGAAACTTCATGATCATGGTGAAGAGCTCCGACGACGCGACTCGCGCCTTCCAGTGGGACACGAAGGTCGACGGCTATCCGGTCGTCACGCGCTGCTTCAACGACGGAAAGATGACGCTCGAGTTGACGCTTCAGTCCGTGGACCGGAAGCCGCTCTCGGACACGCTGTTCGCGGTGCCGCGCGGCTATAAGAAGATGGACCTGATGAAGGGGCCGGGTTTGTAGCCGCCCGCTGCACTATGGCGTCTTTCTGATCGGAGCCAGCTCCCGGTTGCGATTCAGGATGAACAGCGGGACGAACGGCCCTTCGTCCACCGTCCTCACGAATACCGTGTCGAGCCTCTCGTAGATGCGCATGTACACGCGCTCGCCGGGAGCTCGCGCGCCCATGCCTGGCTCACGCTCCAGGCGCGGCGGAACGGCGTCGACACGAGTCATGGTGCCGTCCTCGTCGACCCGATACGCAACCTTGCGCCGGCGCTTGCCGTCGCACTCGGTACCGGGCCGCGGACAGCCCGACACGGTGAGGTAGAAGGACGATCCTTGCCAGCCATCAAGGTACGGTTGGGGATACACGTCCATTTCGCGCGGAATCCGGATTTGTCCCACGCGGCGCACACTGAGCTGATCCGCGTCCGCGACGTAGATCGTGACCGCCTGGTCGCGAATCTTGGGCGATCCCCCGTCGGGAAATGCGGCCAGGCCTGTTGCCTCGCGTCGCACTTCCGACCACACCACCGCGGCGAACGTTCTCGTCTCCGGTCGACCCCTGACCTGTTGGATCTGGACACGGTGCTGCGCCGGTCCGTACGTGCAGGCCGACATTGCCAGCAACCCGGCGATCGTCAGTGTCCGCGGTCGTCGCATCGCGGGCCTCGGGGCGGGGAATTGAGGAAACGATAAAGAGCTACCGCCACCAACTCTAGGGCGGTCACGCACGACGGACAATCTGACAAAACGCTGCAGCTCCAACGGCGAGCAGCCGCACGAAAATGCGCGCGCGAGAGACTCGCGCGCGCATTCGCCGTCCTGCCGCCGGCTCAGCGGAGACTAGAACGGCATCTCGGCGGACGTTTCGCCGTGCTCCGCACCAGCCGCACCAGCCGCATCAGCGGCCATCTCGGCCTTGCCCGGCTGGGAGCCGTTGCGCGCCGGCCAGATCACGCCGTCGCACGAGCGGTTGCGGCACTTGTAGTCCGGCGCCTTTGGGTTCCGCTTTGACAGGCGGTTGTCCCACATGCGGCCGCCGCACTTGGGGCAGCTCGGTTCGTCCGAGGCGAGCGGTCCCGTAGCCGCCGGGATCTGCATGTCCGCCGCGTCCGCCGGTTCGGCGCGCTGAATCGACAGCTCGGTGCGCATCGCCGCCCGCGCCAGGCGGCGGGCGTATGCGTCCGCCGGGTCTTCGACTGGTTTGGCGTACTTGCCGTCGCCATCCACCTGCACCCAATTCTGCTCGTACGCGTACAGCTCGTGCGCGACGCCAAAGCGAACAGCGGCGCGCTTGAACGCGTCGGTTGCCGCCTGCTTGTAATCGCGACCGGTGCCGACGTCTTCGCGGATCACGCCGAGGATCTGGAGGCGCGCCTTGAAGGAACAGCGGGACTCTTCGGGCTCGTCGCCGACGAGCGTCGGCAGGAGCTCGAGCGTCAGATCCCACTCGCCGGGAACCACCGTGTCCAGTCGCTCGCGCACCGTGTTCGCGTCGATGTACGCGACGAACCGGGCGAAATACTTGCCGTCACGCTGCACGGGACGTCCGTCCTGCCGCCACGCGATCACGCCCTCCGGGAGCAGCGCCGACAACTGTGCCCAGATGTCGTTCTTCTCTGCTGTCGCTTCGTGTCGTGCGATCATGCTCTCATCCTTCCGTTTTGAGTCGGTCCAAGGGTTTCTGCCTGTCGTGCGCCATCACCGAACGTTCGTGCCCTTGCGGGCCTGATTGACCGCGGGGCAGTCGCGACCATGCTCGCAGTACCACCCGTGGCGATCGAAGAACACCAGATGCGGCCGAACCACTCCATCCAGCTTCTCGTCGATTCTGAAGAGCCTTTGAACCGACGTCCCGTTGCCGCACTTGCTCAGCGGGTCGAGTTCCCGGACCTGGTAGGTCGGGCGAGCGTTGGATTGGAGTTTCTCCGATCGTCCGCGACCCTTTGCGGCCTTGCTCGGAGGTTTTTGTGATACCCCCCGTGCACCAGATGGTGCACGTTTCGTCGCTTTCGGCTTACTGGTGTTTGGCTTCCTAACAGCCCCGGCTTTATTGACTTTGGCCACTTCCTCTCCTAGTCTCCGGGTTACAGATGTCAGCGTGATTCGGGATCTGTTCGGTAGATGAAATGTAGCATTCGTAACAGGGGCAATGCAAGCAGACAGCGACGCGTCGTTCTCATCCGGGATTCCCGGATTCACCGAGCTCGGCAAGCGGATCGAGATGCTTCGCATCGAGCGGGGGCTGTCTAAGCAGCACCTCGCTCGGCATGCCGGTACCTCGCGCCAGCAGCTCTGGCGGGTCATGACCGGCAAGTCCGAGCTCACGCCGGCCCTTCGCACCAGGCTCGCCGAGGTCCTCAAGGTGACAGCGCTCGAGCTCGAAGGCCGGGCCGCGGCTACACGTTCGACCGCAACGGCCGGAGTCGCCAATGCCGCCGGCACGACGATCGCCGACTATCTCTCGAGTTCGTCCGCCGTCACGCATACGCTCGCAACGATGCCGATCGGGGAGCAGGGACGACTGGTCAAGCGCGCGTACCTGGATGCTCTCGAGGACGCGGCACTCGCCTCGGACCAGCCGCTCGATTCGCGCTTTTTCGATCTCCGCCGCCGAGTGCTCGCCGGCGAGCTTTAGTGACATTCACGAAGTCCGGCTGACGGACGTGCCGACGGTTGACGGGAACTGCAACGGCAACAGCAACTGCTTTGGACGCGGATCTGACGGATGTGACGGATCGAACCCCAGCGCAGAGGGCATCCTCTCGTCACGAGCCCGGACGAATTCTTCTTGGGGACCGCCGCTCGGGCTGGCCAGCTGTGGCCAGCCCGAGCAGCGTTTCCAATCAAAGTTTCTTTGTCGGCTCGTCGAGAGACGTCAGCGTTACGCCAGCGGGTGCGATCCGTTCGATCCGTCAGATCCGCGTCCCCAATTGTTCCAACGCCACCCAGCGCACGGCGCCCTCCCGCACCAAGGTCAGTAGAAGAGCTTCGGAACTGTGAGCACGAAGTCGGATCGGCTAGGTTTGCCGATATATGACCGACGTCGTTGCGCTCGCCGCAGAGCTACTCGCCATTGATTCGTCGACCGGTTCCGAGAACGGAGTGGTCGACTTCGTTTCGAAGTGGCTCGTCACGCGCGGCTGGAACGTTCACTTGCAGGAAGTCACGCGCGGACGCGCCAACATCTGGGCGTCGCGAACCGGGCACGGCGTGACGCTCTCGACCCATCTCGACACGGTGCCGCCGTACTTCGGCCCGCGTCTCGAGGACGGCCGGATCATCGGTCGTGGCGCCTGTGACGCCAAGGGAATCGCCGCGGCCATGCTGGTGGCGGCGGATCGGCTCGCCACGAGCGGCGAGCAGCGGGTTGATCTGCTGTTCGTGGTCGGCGAGGAGAAGGGCTCCGACGGCGCGCGGGCCGCGAACCGCCTCAAGCCGACGAGCAAGTTCCTGGTGAACGGCGAGCCGACGGAGAGCAAACTGGCTAGCGGCGCCAAAGGCTCGCTGCGCGTGATCGTGCGCACGACGGGACGGGCGGCGCATTCGGCGTATGCTCATCTCGGTCAATCGGCGCTCACACCGATGCTGGCGCTCCTGCCGACGCTCGACTCGCTGGAGCTGCCGACGGACGACGTGCTCGGAAACACGACGTTCAACATCGGCACGCTCAATGCCGGCACGGAGGCGAACATCGTTCCCGCCTCGGCCGAGGCCGAGATCATGTTCCGGCTCGTCGGCGACGTGAAGCCGCTCAAGCGCGATATCGAGAAGTGGGCGCGCGGCCGCGCGGAGATCGAGTTCGGCTCGTACATCCCGGCACAGCATTTTCACACCATTCCGGGGTTCGAGGTCGCGCCGGTCGCGTACACGTCGGACATTCCGCTCCTCGGGCGCTGGGGAACGCCGCTGTTGTTCGGGCCGGGCTCGATCCACGTTGCCCACACGCCGAACGAGTGCATCGACGTGAACGAGCTTCGTGCCGCGGTCGGCGGGTACGAAACCATCGTGCGAACTCTTCTCGCATCATGAGCACACAAGTTCGAACTCCGCAGCGGCGTATTCGTGCCGCCGTGCTCGGGGCGACCGGTGCGGTCGGCCAGACCTTCGTGCGCCTCCTCGCCAATCACCCGTGGTTCGACTTAGTAGAGGTCGCCGCGTCGGAGCGATCGGCGGGAAAGCCGTATGCCGAAGCGACGCGATGGGTGGGGACGGGGACCATCCCGCCGGACATCGCGAGAAAGACCGTGCTGCCGTGCGATCCGGCGGCGATCACGGCCAGCGTGGTGTTCTCGGCCCTCGACTCGGCCGCGGCGGGCGATGCCGAGCCGGCATTCGCGCGCGCCGGCAAGACCGTGCTCACGAACGCGAAGAACTATCGCATGGACCCGGACGTCCCGCTCGTCATCGCCGAGGTGAACCCGAAGCACCTCGACGTGCTCGACGCTCAGCGGCGCAATCGTGGCTGGGCCGGTGCGATCGTGGCCAATGGGAATTGCGCGTCGATCGTGGCGGCGCTGCCACTGGCGCCGATCCATCAGACTTTTGGAATTCAGAAAGTGATGGTGATGACGATGCAGGCCGTGTCGGGCGCCGGATATCCGGGCGTGCCGTCGCTGGACATTCTCGGCAACGTCATTCCGTTCATCAACGACGAGGAGCCCAAGATCGAGGCCGAGGTCTGCAAGTTCCTCGGTTCGACCGATGGGCAGCAGGTGACCAGCGCCGACTTTCTGGTGAGCGCGCAGGCGAACCGCGTCCCCGTGGAACACGGTCACACGGTATGCATGTCCGTGGCGCTGGAGCGGCGCGCTTCGGCGCGCGAGGTCCAGGACGCGATCGTGGCCTGGCGAGGCGCCGAGGCGGCCCGCAATCTTCCGAGCGCGCCCGAGCGGGCGATCGTCGTGAGCGACGCACCCGACCTCCCGCAGCCGCGACGGCAGGTCGACATGGGCGGCGGCATGACGGTGGTCGTCGGCCGTATTCGCCCCGATCCGATCTTCGACGTCAAGCTGGTCGCGATGGGACACAACGTGATTCGCGGCGCTGCCGGCGCATCGGTGCTGAACGCCGAGCTGATGGTGCACTGCGGGTTGCTCGGCGACACGTGATCGTCCTCAAGTTCGGCGGCACCTCCGTGGGCGACGCCGAAGCGATCGAACGCACGGCGGCGATCGTGCGGTCGCGGGCGGGGGCGTCGCCGATCGTGGTCGTCTCGGCCCTCGCGGGAGTCACGAATTCTCTGATCGCGCTGGCCGAACAGGCGGCGAACGGGCATTTGATCGGCGCGATTCGCGCCGTCGAGGAGTTGCGTGAGCGACACCTGCGGCAGGCCGAGCTGCTGCTCGGCTCGGGGCCGGATGCCGTCGACACGTGCGAGGAGTTGAGCGCGATGACCGACGAGCTCGCGCAGTTGGCCGAAGCGCTCGCCACGCTTGGTGACCTGACGCCGCGGAGTCATGATGCGATCGCGGCGTTCGGCGAGAAGATGTCCTCGATCCTCTGCGTTGCCGCGTTCGAAAGACGCGGGCTTCCCGCCGTGCACGTTGACGCCTGCGACGTGATGATCACCGATGCGGCGTTCAGCCGTGCCGAGCCGCAGCCCGACGCGATCGCGGACGCGTGCCGCCGGAGCATTCTGCCGCTTGTGCGCCAGGGCAAGATCCCGGTGCTCGGTGGCTTCATCGGATCGGCGCAGGGCACCGGCATAACGACCACGCTCGGCCGCGGGGGCAGCGACTACAGCGCGTCGCTGTTCGGGGCGGCAATGCGGGTCGATGCCATCGAGATCTGGACGGACGTCGACGGCATGTTGACGGCTGATCCGCGCGTCGTGACCGGCGCCGGTCTCATCGAGCAGATCGGGTTCGACGAGGCGTCGGAGCTGGCGTCATTCGGAGCCAAGGTGCTGCACCCCAACACCATCGCGCCGGCCGTGCGGCTCGGGATCCCGGTGTTCGTCCTCAATTCCCGGCGTCCGCAGGGTCGCGGCACCAAGATCACGTTCGACGCGCCTCGACGCCCCGTCACGGCGATCGCGGGCAAAACCAACGTCACACTGATCAAGGTCGGGTCGCCGCGCATGCTTCTCACCGAGGGATTTCTGCGCGCGCTGTTCGAGATCTTTGAACGACATCGGACGTCGGTCGACGTGGTCGCGACGTCCGAGGTATCCGTGTCGCTCACGATCGACGACGACGCGCGGCTCGAGGCGATTGTGGGAGACCTGCGCGCGCTCGGTGACGTGTCGGTGGAGCGCAACCGCGGGATCGTCGCCGTCGTCGGCAGCGCGATCTCGGAAGGCGGACGCGCCATGGCCCGAGGGCTCGACGCGCTCGGCGACGTGCGCGTGCACATGCTCTCGCTCAGCGCCACCGGCATCAACATGACGATGGTCGTCGACGGCGAGCAGGTGAATCCGGCGATGAAGCGCCTGCATGCCGCCTTCTTCGAGCGCGGCGAGGGAGGGGGAGGAGTGACATGACGCACCGGCTGGCAATCGTCGGAATGGGCAAGATGGGGCACGCAATCGCCGAGCTCGCGCCCTCGCGCGGCTGGGAAGTCGTCGCCACACTCGACGTGCCGGAGATGTCTGCCGGCATCACGCGCGCCGCGCTCGGCGACGCCGACGTTGCCGTCGAATTCACCGTGCCGAGCGCGGCACCGGCCAACATCCGCGCGGTCGTGGGCGCCGGTTGTCCCGTGGTCGTCGGCACGACTGGCTGGTACGCGCAGTACGACGCGATCAAGCGTGACGTCGAGTCGTCGAATGGCGCGATGCTCACGGCCACGAATTTTTCGCTCGGCGTGAACGTCTTCGAGCGCCTCGTCGAGCGCGCCGCGGCGCTCCTGGCCCACGTGCCCGGGTTCGACGCGCACGTCGTCGAGACGCATCATTCCACCAAGAAGGATGCACCCTCGGGAACGGCGGCCACGCTTGCGAAAACGGCGGCTGCTGCCTGGGGGCGCGACATTCCAATCACGAGCGTGCGCACGGGCTCAGTGCCGGGGACCCACGAGGTCATCTTCGATGCGCCGTTCGAGCAGATCAGGCTCGAGCACATCGCCCGCGATCGCCGTGTGTTCGCGGAAGGAGCGCTCGTCGCGGCGGCCTGGCTGATCGGGCGGCACGGAGTCTATTCCATGCGCGACGTTCTTGGAACGTTCACCGAGGGGAAGGGGGAGGGGAGATCGTCATGACGGCAGCTCGTCTCGTTGGCTGCGGCACCGCGCTCGTCACGCCGTTCAACGCCGACGGCTCCGTCGACGAAGCGGCGCTCCGCGCGCTGGTCGATTGGCAGATCGAGCAGGGGATTCACTTTCTGGTACCGTGCGGAAGCACCGGTGAAGCGGCGACGATGACGATCGAGGAGCATCGACGCGTCGTGCAGGTCACGGTCGAGCAGGCGGCGGGTCGCGTTCCAATTCTCGCGGGCGCGGGGAGCAACGACACGCAGAAGGCCATTGCGCTCTCGCGCGAGATGCGCGACGCGGGCGCGACTCACTTGCTGCACACCTCGCCCATGTACAACAAGCCGCCACAGCGCGGCATCGTGGCGCATTACCGCGCGATCGCCGAAACGACGGACTTGCCGATCGTCATCTACAACGTCCCCGGCCGCACCGGCAGCAACATCGAGGCAAAGACGACGCTCGAGATGGCGAAGATCCCAGGCATTGCCGCGGTGAAGGAGGCGTCGGGGCAGCTCGGCCAGATCGCCGACATTCTGCGCGGTCGCCCGGACGGGTTCTCGGTCCTGTCGGGGGACGACGAGCTCACGCTTCCCGTGATGGCGCTGGGCGGCGACGGCATCGTATCGGTGATCTCCAACGTGACACCGCGCCTGATGGCCCGGATGTGCGACGCGATGCGCGGCGGCGACATCGCCGCGGCCCGGGAGATTCACTTCAAGCTGCTGCCGTGGATGCGCGCGGCATTCGTCGAGTCCAACCCGCTGCCGGCAAAGGCCGCGCTCGCGATGATGGGCCGCGCGCAAAACGTGTTGCGTCTCCCGCTCGTCCCACTCGCCGACGCGCACGCCGACACCGTACGACGCGCGCTCGTCGCGGCCGGAGCATTGTCGTGATCGCGACGGACCTCGCGGCACGTATCGAAACGCTTGCGGCGACGCCGGCCGGACAACCGCTCGCGGCCGACGCCGAGGAGTGCGTCAACGAGTTGCTCGGTGCGCTCGAGCGAGGCGAGGTCCGCGCGGCCGAACGAACCGCCGACGGTGCGTGGCGCGCAGTGCCGTGGGTCAAGCAGGGCATTCTGCTTGGATTTCGCGTCGGCAAGCTCGTCGAGATGGGCGAGACGCTTGGCTTCGTCGACAAGCACACGTACCCGCCACGTCGCCTGCACGCTGCCGACAACGTACGCGTCGTGCCCGGTGGCTCGTCGATCCGCCGCGGGGCGTACGTAGCCTCGGGCGTGGTGTGCATGCCGCCGATGTACGTCAACGTTGGCGCGTACGTCGGCGAGGGGACGATGGTCGACTCGCACGCGCTGATCGGGTCTTGCGCGCAGATCGGCGCGCGCGTCCACGTGAGCGCGGCGGCGCAGATTGGCGGAGTGCTGGAGCCCGTGAACGCGGCGCCCGTCGTCATCGAGGACGACGTACTCGTGGGCGGCAATTGTGGCGTCTACGAAGGCACGGTGGTGCGCGAGCGTGCGGTGCTCGCAGCGGGCGTGGTACTAACCCGCGGAACGCCGGTCTTCGACCTCGTGGCCGAGAAGGTCTACAAGGCCACCGCCGACCGGCCGTTAGAGATTCCTCGAGCGGCGGTCGTCGTTCCCGGTGCCCGCGCCATCACGACGGGCTGGGCGCACGGCCAGGGCTTGAGCCTGCAAGCGCCGGTGATCGTCAAGTATCGAGACGAAAAGACGGACCTCGCGACGACGCTGGAGTCGTGGCTGCGATGAAGGTCGCCGGCTCGCTGCGCGTTCCGGGCGACAAGTCCATCTCGCACCGGGCGCTGATTCTCGGCGCGCTCGGCAGTGGCGCCTCCCGCGTCACCGGGATTCTGCCATCGGCCGACGTCACGTCGACCGCCGGCGTCCTGCGCACACTCGGCGCCGACGTGCCGGCGCTTTCGAGCGACATGGTCGTGCGCGGCGGCGGTTCGCACGCGCTTCGTCAGCCGGAGCGAGAGCTCGACTGCGGCAACAGCGGCACGACGACGCGGCTGATGGCAGGCGTCGTCGCGGCGCTGCCGATCACCGCCACCTTCTGTGGCGACGCGAGCCTGAGCCGCCGGCCGATGCGGCGCATCGCGCGCCCGCTCGAGGCGATGGGCGCGCGGGTCGACCTGCCTCCACACGGAGGGCTGCCGATGACCATCCGCGGCGGATCGCTCCACGATATCACGTGGGACAGCCAGGTCGCGAGCGCGCAGGTGAAGAGCGCGATCCTACTCGCGGCACTCGTATCCGGAGCCCGCGCGAGCGTCGTTGAGCCGGCTCGGTCACGAGATCACACGGAACGCATGCTCGCGGCGCGTGGCGCGCGCGTCGACGTGGATGGAACCGTGGTCTCGATCGAAGCGGGGTCGCGCATCGGTTCGATGGACGTCGACGTACCTGGCGATCCATCGTCGGCGGCGTTCTTAGCCGGACTCGCCGCGCTTGCGGAGTCGGGCACGCTGCGGCTCGACCACGTATGCGTCAACGAGACGCGCACGGGTTTCATCGAGCAGCTCCGCCGAATGGGCGCGCGCGTCGCTGAAGAGTCGCGGCGCCTCGAGGGCGGCGAGTGGATCGCGGATCTCGTGGTGTCGCCGGGCGATCTGAAGGGCGTCGTCGTCGGCGCCGCCGACGTGCCGTCGATGGTCGACGAGCTGCCGCTCCTGGCGTGCCTGGCCGCCCGCGCCGAAGGCGAGACCATCATCACGGGCGCGGGCGAGCTTCGGGTAAAGGAAAGCGATCGGATCGCAGCCGTCGTCGCCAATCTCCGCGCGATTGGGGCCGAGGCAGATGAGCTTCCGGATGGCATGCACATCCGCGGGTCATCGCGGCCGCTTCGGGGACGAGTGACGACGTTCGGCGATCATCGGCTCGCAATGGCGTTCGGGGTTCTGAGTGCCGCCACCGACAATGCGATCGAGATCGACGACCGTGGCTGCGTGACGGTGTCGTATCCCGAGTTCTGGCGGGATCTCGCGACGGCGACAGGGCAATGACCAGGCGGCATGTCGTGATCGCCATCGACGGACCAGCAGCCTCCGGCAAGTCGTCGACGGCGCAGTGGGTTGCGCGGCGGATCGGATTCCACCACGTCGACTCCGGCGCGCTGTACCGCGCCGCCACGGCCGCCCAGCTCGGCATTTCGCGAGATGCGGAGCGGTGGACGGAGGCAGCGGTAGTCGATGCCGCCAAACGGGTGAGCTTCGTCGCCAACGAAGGTGCCTACGTTCCGCTCATCAACGGCACGCCGTGCGAAACCGAACTGCGCGGCCTCGACGTGACGCGAAACGTGTCGCGCGTGGCCACGATGCCGTTGGTCCGCGCGTGGGTCAGCGACCACGTGCGCCGCACCGCGCTTTCGCACAACGTCGTCGTCGACGGCCGCGACATCGGTACGGTCGTTTTTCCCGATGCCGACCTCAAGGTGTTCCTGGTAGCGGATCCGTGGGAGCGGGCGCGGCGGCGGTTGATCCAGCGGCTTGGCCGCCATCCGACCGACGAAGAGATCGCCGAAGAGACCGGGCACATCGTGCATCGCGATGCAAGGGACGCCACGCAAACCGTCCAGGCGAGCGACGCGGTGCTGATCGATACGACCTATCTGACCCAGGAAGATCAGGTCGAGCGCATCGTGGCTCTGGCCAAGGCCGTAACTCAGCGTCCAGACGCGACTTCGCGCGTTGACGACTGATCCCGCATCACTTATGTTTTATGGTTCGCGGCGATCGTGACGAAGTCACGCGCCAGCTCACATCCTTTTGCCTCGTCGCGGCGAGCCTAAACGTCCGCGGTTCGTTCAGGAGATCACAAGATCGGTATGCCAGAGTTCGAATCCTCCACCACAACCGGCACGGCCCTTACCGACCGCGAAAAGCGCGACGCGCAGCGCGGGCAACTTCGGCCGCTTGCCAACCGCCGCCCCGAACTGTACGACGAAGACGAGTACTCGTCCGCCGAGTACGAGACCATGATGGAGCTCTACAACGGCACGCTCGCGTCGATCGACGAGGGCGAGATCGTGAAGAGCAAGGTCCTGGAGATCCGGGACAACATGGTCGTGCTCGACATCGGCTTCAAATCGGAAGGCAGCGTTCCACTCGAGGAGTTCAAGGACCACCCGGACCTCAAGCCAGGCGACGAGGTCGAGGTCCTGCTCGAGCACCTCGAGGACCAGGAAGGCTCGGTCGTCCTGTCCAAGAAGAAAGCCGACTTCATGCGCGTGTGGGAGAAAATCCGCGTCGCGTATGAGACGGACCAGCCGGTCGAAGGCACCCTCGTCAAGAAGATCAAGGGCGGTGTGGTGGTCGACCTCATGGGCGTCGACGCGTTCCTCCCCGGATCGCAGATCGCGCTCCGCCGCGTGCCCAACATCGACGAGCTGCTCGGCCAGAAGTTCGAGTTCAAGATCATCAAGCTGAACAAGCGCCGCCGCAACATCGTCGTCTCGCGCCGAGTGATCCTCGAGAACGAGCGCGCCGGCAAGCGCGAAAAGCTCATGAAGGAGCTCGAGAAGGATCAGGTGCGCAAAGGCGTCGTCAAGAACATCACCGACTTCGGTGCGTTCATCGACCTCGGTGGCGTCGACGGCCTGCTCCACATCACGGACATGTCGTGGGGCCGCATCTCGCATCCGTCCGAGCTCGTGCAGATCGGAGCGGAGCTCGAGGTCAAGGTGCTCGACATCGACTGGACGCGCGAGCGTATCAGCCTCGGCCTCAAGCAGCTCCAGAGCTACCCGTGGAAGGACGTCGCCGA
>DATISA010000073.1:0-6669 GCA_035469245.1 Gemmatimonadaceae bacterium | reverse complement strand
TGCGTGTACGGCATGTAGACCGTCGGCTTGGGCGCTTCCCCGGCGCTCACGTAGTCCGCGTCGCGCGCGATGCCGACCACTTCGACCAACGGAGCATCGGGACCGCCGCCCCAGTGGAATCGCTTGCCCAGCGCGTCCGAGTTGGGCCAGAGCTTGCGGGCCGCGGCTTCGTTCACCACCGCCACGCGCGGCGCTGCCTCGACATCGGTCGCCAAAAACTCGCGGCCGCGGCGGAGCGGGATGCGCAGCGTCTCGAAGTACCGCGGCCCGACGACGTTGAAGTACGTGTGCGGGTAGTCGCGCCGGCTCGACACGTTTGACCCTTCGGGAACGACACCGGTCTCCATGTTGCTGCCGCTGAGAGGGACGACGGCGGCAAACGTTGCCGACTCGACGCCGGGCAGCGCGGCGGCGTCGCGCATGATGCCGTCGAAGGCATGCGTGCGGTCCAACGATTGACCCGCGAGCGTCAGATCGACGTCGACGTCGACCACACCATCGGCGCGAAAGCCGGGATCGACCCCGCGCATGCTCGCCAGGCTGCGAAGAAACAGCGTCCCGACGGCGAGCAGCACGACGCAGAGCGCCGTCTGTGCGACGACGAGAGCGCCGCGCCGTCGTCTGGTCGGCAGCTCGTCGCCCTTCAACAGAGCGACGACGTTCGGCGACGCAGCCGACAGCGCTGGCATCGTCCCGAACAGGAGCGTCGTGAGGATACACAACACGCCGGTGAACAGCAGCACTCTCGTATCGGGCAGGAAGAACGCGGCATCGAGCCCCGCCTCGGCCGGGACTGCCGCGGGGATCAACCGCGTCAATGCCCACGCCGCCGCGAAGCCGAGCGCGCTGCCGATCGCCGCGAGGAGCAGCGCCTCGGTCAACAACTGCCGCACGAGCCGGCTTCGCCCGGCGCCGATCGCCATGCGGACACCGATCTCAGTGCGGCGCGCGGCCGCGCGGCCCAGCAGCAGGTTTGCGACGTTCGCGCAGGCGATGAGCAGCACCATCGCCACCATCGCCATCATGAACGCCGACACCGCGGTCGCGCCGCCGCGCAGCTCGGCGTTCACGCCGCGAATGTCGTCGAGCCGCACCGTCATGCCGTCATATCGCTGTTTGTCGGTCGGCGCGAGCTGCGCCATCAGTCCGCGCAGCTCCGACTCGGCGGCGCCGCGCGATACGCCGGGGTGCAGCCGCGCTGTCGCATAGAAGCTTCCACCAAAGTCGTCGAGCTTGCGTCCGGTGAGCTGCGGCGCGATGGCGAATGGAACGATCATGTCCGGGTTCCAGAACATCACCGAGCTGCGAAAATCCGGCGCGGCGACACCGGCGATCGTGATCGGATATCCGTCCAGCAGCACGCGCCGGCCGATGACCGACGAATCGCCGGCGAAGCGGCGCTGCCAGAACGAATAGCTCAACACCCCAACTGCGTCCGTGCTGGCCGTCTCGTCGACGTCGAAGCTGCGACCCAGCGCGACACGCGCGCCGAGCGCGGGGAAATAGCCGTGTGTGACGTACGATGCGCGTATCCGCTCCGGCTCGTCGCTACCCGAGACGCGGAACGACATGGCGCTATTCCGCTCGCCGATCAAAAACTCGAGCGACGTCGTGCGGTCGCGGAACCATTGCAGATCGTGCCAGTCGAACGGGCTGTGATGATTCACGTACACGCGTACCAGCCGTGACGCGTGCGCGCCCGGTATCGGACGCAGCAACACCGCGTTGACCACCGAGAACACCGTCGTGTTGGCCGCGACACCAAGCCCGATCGAGATTGCCGCGACGAGCGCGAAGGCGGGCGCCTTTCGAAGTCCGCGCGCCGCGTGGCGCAAATCATAGACGAAGGTCTCGAGCGCCGACAATCGGTTCGTATAGGCCAGGTGCCGCTGGTCGAGCCGTTGCACCTCCCGGCGCACGCGCGTCACGTCACCGAATCGGCGAAGGGCCTCCGCGCTGGCATCGGCGCGAGACATTCCGCTCGCCACCAAGGCGTCGATTGCCGACTGCAGGTGGTCGCGCAACTCGTCGTCGAGATCAGCCACCGGATCGGGACGAATCATGCGCAGGTAGCGCCGCCACTTGGGCTGCACGGGCACCCTGTCGCGACCCTCGTTGGTCGGCTTCATGTCTCGCTCCTTCAGGCCGGACGACGTTCGGTGGTGAGGACTCGGCCCACGGCGGTCACGAGGCGCTCCCAGCTCTCGGTGCGCTGGCGCAGCATCCGGCGGCCGAGAGCGGTGAGGCGGTAGTACTTCGCGCGCCGGTTGTTCTCACTCACGCCCCACTCGGCATCGATCCAGCCGCGGTGCTCCATGCGGTGCAGTGCGGGGTAGAGCGCGCCTTCCTCGAGCTCGATATCGCCTTTGGTCGCCTCGCGCACCCACTGCGCGATCGCATATCCGTTCGTGGGACCCCAGGACAGTGTCCTGAGGATGAGCACGTTCAACGTGCCCTGTATGAGGTCGATGTCGCGGTCAGCCACGGAGCTCTCCCATAGTACGCTTTGGGGAATATCAGCGTACTGCCTTAGTACGGTTAGGGCAAGGCGCGGGTTTCGGCGCTGCGATGGCACCCGCGCCATTGCCATAGGCGCTCCAATCGTCCGCTTACAGGTCGGCGAACGCCCACAGCGCGCGCTCGACGGCGCGGTGGATGATCCAGGCGCGTGCGCATCACGGCCGTCGCGGCGCGCCCTGTTCCTCTCTGGGCACGTCGCTGAGCAACCTGCGCCGTCCGGCGTCGTCGATGAGCCGACCGTTCATGACGACGGCGGCGATCCGGCGCGTATTGATGATGTCGGCGAGCGGATCCGCGGAGAGGAGCACCAAGTCGGCGACTTTCCCAGCGGCGATCGTTCCGGCGGAATCGAGGATTCTCAGATAGCGCGCGGGTTCGCTCGTGGCGGCGCGGAGCGCATCGATCGGGCGCAGTCCGCCGCGGACGAGCAGCGACAGCTCTTCGTGAAGCCCGAATCCGGGTGGGCTGTTGCGCAGCGGCGCGTCGGTACCTGCGAGAACGTGCACGCCGGCGCGGTGCATCGCCGCCACCTGGGCGAGGCGTTTCTCGAACACGGCGCGACCGACGGAATCGGCGCCGGGTGGAATACTGTCGGGCATCGGGAAGATCGCCGCGATGAATCGGCGCGAGGCGTCCGGTAGGTAATGTGCGAGCGAGTCGCCCGGCAGATCGCGACGTGGCCACGTCGCGATCTCGACGGCGGCCGAGAACGTGGGCGTCACCCAGGTGTCGTTCCGAACAAAGCGCGCGTAAAGCGGCGCGAGATCGCGCGACGAGCAGCGGCCCAAGGCGCTCTGTACGGGGAAGCGTGGCCGCAGAACGAGCGATTCGGCTGGCGTACACGGCAGCGGGATCGTGAGAAGATGCTCGATGCTGTGCTGCCCTGAATCGGATGCGTCGACCGCACCGACGGCTTGCGGCACGTGGCCGGCGAATACGATGCCTCGTTCGCGCGCGCGCCGCGCGATGGCGAAGTATGTATCGCGCGTGAGCTGGCTGTGGACTTTCACGAAGTCGACGCCGAGCGTAACGAGGGAGTCGACGCCGGCGCGGCCCTCGGCGGGGGTACGTGCCAGGATGTGTGCAATCGGGACCTCGCCACCCTCGAGGTATGGGCCCGCCGCGACGATGCGCGGTCCCACGAGCCGCTCCGCCTCGATGTCGCGGCGCCATGCCTGGATCGAGTCCCAACTGCTCCCCATGTCCCGCACGCCGGTCACCCCGTTGGCCACATAGAGCGCGAGAATACGCCGGCCCTCGGGGAAATCAGTGTGGACGTGCATGTCCCACAGGCCGGGAATCAAGAACTTGCCGCGCCCATCGATGACGCGTGCGCCGGCCGGCGGATTGACCAGCGCCGCGGGTCCAACCGCGGCGATTCGCGCGCCGACGACGACAACGGTTTGGTCCGTGCGCGCCGTATCGGCGGCGCCGTCGACGACCGCCACATGCGTCACAGCGAGCGGCTGTTGCGCGCGCACCGGCGCGAGCCCCGAGTTGCCGGACACACCGATCACCGCGATGACAACGCACTTGCGACGGAGGGCCATGGTGCGGGATTAGTGATTGAAGGAACCGCTCTAGCCGTCCGCGTCACCTCGTCGCGCGCAGATATTGCGCGACCTCGGACACGAAGCGATGCACCGATGCCTCGGCGATCCGATGTCCCACCGCCGCGTCCATCGCCGAGCCGAGCACGCCGAGTGGCGGATCGTAGTGGCCGTGGAAATCGAGCTGCGTTTCCGTCGCGGTGAGCGGATAGACGTCGAGCTGCGCATTCATCACCGGGAACAGGGCGGCCCGGTCCGCGGCTTTCCAGTGAACGGGAATCTCGAGCATGCGCGGCCGTCCCGGCCCGCCCGGAACCTCGACGATCGCTCCGACCTCGATGTCAATCGCGGTCGAGATTTCGAGGGCGCCGACGTTGACGCGCAACACGGACGCGACCGATTCGAGGCGCGAGCGCGCGGCGTGCGTCGCCGTGCGAAACACTTCCGTAGCGTTGGCCTTCAGCGTGTCGCGAACGCGATCGTATGGATGATTGACGTAGTCGAAACTGCGGACGTCGCGGCTCATGGTGGGTCCCTTTGATTCGCGTTTCCGTACGGTGTCGCTCGCGCGATCGAGTCGCGATGGTCATCGGCTCAAGGAACTACGCGTCCCGCGCCCAACGTGTACTTCGTGATCCAGGCCTGCTCACGCTGCATCTTGTCGAGCTGGTGGTAGTATTCCGAGAGTCCATGCCCTTCGCGCGGATAGAACACGAGCTGAACTGTCTTGCCGCGATCCTTGAGCGCACGGAAAAACTCCATCGATTGGCCGATGGGCACGCGCTGATCGCTCCCGCCCTGCTGAATCAGCAGCGGCGTCGTGACGTTGTCGACGAACGTGATCGCCGAGCGCGCGCGGTAGAAGTCGAGGGTCTTCTGCGTCGGGATGCCGCTGAAGAATGTGCCGATGTAGCCCGGGATGTCCGTCGTCCCGTACATGCTCTGCAGGTCCGCCAGTCCCGCGCCCATCCGCGCTGCCTTGAATCGACTCGTCTGACTGACGACCCACGCCGTAATGTAGCCCCCGTAGCTCCATCCCTCGAACGCCATCTTCGATGAATCGGCGTTGCCGCGTTTGATCACGTCGTCGACGCCCGTCATGATGTCGCGGTAGTCACCGCCGCCCCAATCCATGATGTTCGCCCGCGTGAACTTCTCGCCGTAGTTCGCGGAGCCGCGCGGATTCGGGTACAACACGGCCCACCCTTGTCCGGCCCAAACCTGGCCCGGCGATCCCCAGTTCGCCTTGAAGCCCGCGTTCGTGGCGCCGGTTGGGCCTCCGTGCGCCTCGACGAGCAGCGGATACTTTCGTCCGGCCTGATACCCGACTGGCTTGAGCAGCACCCCTTCGACCGGCGTTCCGTCCGTGCTCTTCCACGTGATCACTTCCGTTTCGCCCAACGCGATGTCGCGCAACTGTGGGTTTATATCCGTGAGCCTTTTGGGTGATGCGAACGTCAGGTCACTCACGTACAGGTCTGCCGGCGCGTCCGACGAACCCAACGTGTAGGCCGCGAGTCGCCCGTCCTTCGACAGCGAAGGAGTGCCGATCAGCATCTTGCCCGCAACGCGATTCAGTTTGTTCGACGCGATGTCATACGCGTACACCGCGTTCCACGCGCGCTCGCCGGTCGTGAACAGCACGCGCGAGCCGTCGGGAGTCCAACGCGGATTACCAGCCGAGACGTCGATCTTGGCGTCGTACGTGTCCTTGGTCTTGCCCGACGACACATCGTAGAGGATCAGATGATCGTTGCCGATCTCGCGATCCATGATGCTGTCAGCGCGCGCGTTGTGGCTCTGCGGAAGGATGGTGAACGCGATCGTTTTTCCGTCGGGCGACCACGCCGGCGGCGATCCCGCCTCTGGTTTGGTCGTGATCTTCTTCAGCGACCTGTCGGCGACGGTGACGACGTAAATATCCGAGCGGGTATCCCGGAGCATCGTCGTCGGCGCGGCCTGGAAGGCGAGGCGAGTGCCATCGGGCGACCAGCTCGGCGCGCCGCTCACGGTGAGTTTCCCATGCGCGACTTCGATAGCGCGCTTCGTGCCGACGTCGATCACCCATGCGTGTGAGAGGCGGAAGTTGTCCTCGAACACTTGCGGATCATCGCGCCGGGCGGTCTTGGCTTCGTCGGTCTTTGGCAGCGTGTCGACGGCGAGGAACGCGATGCGCGAGCCGTCCTTCGACCACTCGAAGCCGCTCACGTTCTCCCTGGACGTCGTCAGTTGATACGCTTCGCCTCCGTCCATTGGCAGGATCCAGAGCTGGGTCTTCGCATCCGTGCCGGTGCCGCGCGACGAGAGGAACGCCAGCGACCGGCCATCGGGCGACCACTGCGGCGCGTTCTCCCCGCGCTCGCTGAACGTGAGCTGGCGCGGCGCTCCGCCGGCAGAGGGAACCATCCAGATGTGCGACCGTGTCTCGTGCTTGTCGCCTTTTGACGTATCGGGTTTGGCCGGATCCGTGGACGGACGCGCGCTGGGATGCTCCCAGCCGCTCACCGTGTACGCGACCTTCGACCCGTCGGGCGAGAGCGAGACGCCGCCGACGTTCTCGAGCTCCATGATGTCCATGAACGTCATGGGACGCTTATTC
>DATISA010000072.1:0-37330 GCA_035469245.1 Gemmatimonadaceae bacterium | reverse complement strand
GTCGCGGACCCCGCCATGCCGAACTCGAGCAGTAGGACGCGAACGACGGAACTGTATTTATCGACTTGATATTCTTCACGAGCGACGCCAGCCTAAGGGACGGACGGGTGCTACTCATCGGCGGTTCCCTTTGGCAAGCCCATGGTGCCAACATGACTCTGCGATCGGGCATCTATATCGTGCCCACTGACCGATGGTACATCGAGCGCACGGTCTGGCTCATCGCCGGCGTGGTGCTCGTCGCGGCCACGGCGCTCGCTGCGTTGGTGAGTCCGTGGTGGGCGCTGCTGATCATCGCGACCGGGGTATCCTCGGTGGTCGTCGCGTTCACCGGCTTCTGCGTCGTGGGGAACGTACTCAGGCGCTTCGGCTGGATTCCCGCGCTCGGCGCGCGCAATGCGAAGTCGAAGTGGTACCGGATGCAGACGGACCGATGGTACCTCGAGCGGCGGATCTATCTCGCCGTGGGCATCAACATCTCGATTGCATCGGTGCTGTCGATCGCCTACAGCCCGTGGTGGCTCGCGTTCACCGCGTTCGTCGGTGTCGCCATGATCTGGTTCGCCGCCACCGGATTCTGCATCATGGCGAACGGCTTGTATTGGCTGGGGGCGGAGCCACGTCTCGCCCCGCCTCCCGACGGCCGGTTCGCTGAACCGATCGTTTCTCGCGCGACGGCTCCGCTGACGCACTGAGGGTGGGGTGCGCACGACGGACGGCGCCATGACGACAGACACAGGTGGACGCCGACCTTGGTTGACTTTCGCGCCGAAGTCGCGCATTGTCGCGAAACGAAGTGCGGTCAGGATTGCGTCGAGTCTCTCTGGAGGGAGGTTCGTATGAGGCATGCAGCCCAGGCTTTGGTATTACTCGTGATCGCCGCGGTTCCCGCGTACGCTGGTGCGCAGAGCACTCTGACCCCCGAGCCGGCCACCATCGGGCTCGTCGCTACCGGCGTCGCATTCCTGGGCGGTGTAGCCTGGTGGCGATCCCGCAAGAAGTAGTCGCCGTTGGTTCGGTCCGGCGCGTGCCGGTATTGGGGATGCTGCGGGTTACACCGATTCGTTCTGGAGGCACGGATGAAACACGTCGTGCAAGCGCTCGTGCTGTTGGTCGTGGTGGCCATGCCGGCGCATGCCGGTCTGGCGCAATCGCCAGTCCCGGAGCCGGCTACCATCGGCCTCGTTGCGACTGGCCTCGCCGTCGTGGGCGGCGCAGCCTGGTGGCGGAGGCGCAGGCGCTAGTCGGCATGTAGCGCGCGGCGTCAATGTCTGTGTCTGCAGAGGAGCGTTGGACGCTCCGGCTATGTACTGCAGAAGTGGAATTGCAGCTCTCGGACGGACGTCACGCCCACGGCAGGCGTCTGTAACGCTGGCGGGGGAGGGTCGACCTCCCGAAATGCGTGGCAGGGGTCACCCACGGCGTATTCAACGCGATTGTCGAGTCGTCGATCCACCAGGTGCGCGCATCACGACGGGTCAGCGAGCTTGCGGCAAACGAGCCTCCCGACTGGCGCCGCCTGCCGATTCGGCGTCCTGTCGTTCCAAACCAGTCAGCGTGAACGGCCGCCAGCAGCCATCGCCTTCAGCTTTGGATCAGCGGGCGTCCAGTTCCGACGCAAGCGAGCGTACGCATCGTCAGCCGCGGAGGTGTTCCCCAGGTGCTGCTCGGCGCCGGCGAGGCCGATTAGTGCCGAGGCACGGTTCGGAGTGAGCGCGAGCCCACGCGTGTACGCCGCTGCTGCGTCGCCGAATCGACCGGCCTCGGAGAGCATCGATCCGAGCTGCTCGTGGAGGAGCAGGAGGTGCGGCGGTCCGATCGGCGGTGAGGAATCGGCGGCTGCTTCGGCGCTTTGGAGAAGTGATATGGCGGACTCTCGATCGCCGCGTGCGCGCGCGAGCAGGGCGTCGAAGGTCGCCAGTCGCGCACGGCCGGCAGTAGTCGGTCTCGTGCCGCGCCGGTCGAGCTGGTCGTGCATGCGACGCGTGACGGTGGCGAGGGGAACGGTATCACCCCGCATCGCAAGGATGATCGCCGTCTCGAACACGTGGTTGGTTGCCATGCTCTGCGCCCGCTCCGAGCTGCCCTGCGGCAGGTGAAGCTCGTTCGTGTCCATCTGAGCCACCGGCCAGGCGTTCCAGTCGCCCGTCTCTCGCATGTACCGGAACTGCAACTGGGAGACGGCGTAGCGCGCGTCCGGCCGGTCGAAGCTTCGGAGAACCGCGCCGGCGAGCACTGTGCGCGCCGTGTCGATGAGCGCGCGCGCGGCGGAGTAGCGTCCTTGTTGCAGGTACGCGTACTGGAGCCAGTTCAGTGTGTGGAAGCCAAGTGCGGCCGCAGGCGCGTGCTGCCTGCTGACCTCGAGCCGCGAAGAAACCCACGCCTGCTCGTTGGAGTGCGCGGCGTCGTCCCAGAGGCCGAGCTGCACGAAGATGTGCGACGGCATATGCTGCGCGTGCTCGGCGCTCGGTGCGATGCGCGCATACGCGCGCGCCGCCTCGAGACCGTTGCTCGCGCGCGCCGGATCGTCGTACGCATGAATCAGGTAATGCGCTGCACCCGGGTGTTGGGGTTGTTCCCGGAACACGCGATCGGCTTGCGACGCAGCCTCCAGTTACAAGCGGTTGGATTCATCTCTCGACTCGGCGTTGTCCGCGGCCAGCATGATCGCGAGTGCGGTGAAAGCGTGGGCCTCGAGATCCTTGGGATAAGCTTCGGCGAGGTGTCGCATCGAGTCGGCGAATGCGCGAGCACGCGTGCGCGCGTCTACTGGAGCCAGGAACGCTTCGACCGCGGCGCCGTACGCTCGTTCGCGCGGCGTCCCGGCCTTGGGGAGCCGGGCCGCGGAGGTCGGGCCCAATCGCGCGAGCACTGCGCGCGCGCCGGTGAGATCCTCCTCGCTCCAGAGCATGTGGCTGTACGTCATCGCGTCGAGCCAATACGCGATCGCGAACGACGGATCGCGCTGCTCGGCGGACCGGAACGCGCGCGCGGCGTCACCGTACTCGAAATTGTGCAGCAGCGCGAGGCCACGCAGGAAATCCGGCTGCGCGGCGGCGGCGCCGGAGTTCGGAAACGAGACCGTGCCGAGTTTCTCTGCGGCCGGGTGCACGTGGGGCGGCTCGGTCGTTTGGGCGCGGAAGCTCGCGGGCGATGTGACGGCGACAACCGCCACGATGAAGGCGAGTCGCCATGCCGCGGCGGTGGGCGAGAGCCGGTGGAGGTCGAGCCACGGCGTCGTGTCGGTGCGCATGATCATCCCGATCGAGGATCGGATCAAAAAGGCGGACGGTGGGCGCGGCTGCAAGGGGCGGCGACGCTGATCGATCCGCGGCGGAATCCTCACGCCAACCTTCCCGGCCATGTAGCTGTCCAAGCCTTCGACCGTGCGGAGCTCCCCAATGCGTCCTCTCCCTCGAGTCCTCGACTCGCTCCAGCAAGACGTGCGTTACGCCGCGCGCGGCATGCGATCACGCCCCGGCTTCACCGCGGCCGTGGTGTTCACGATCGCTCTTGGCGTCGGCGCCGACGCGACGATGTTCGGCGTCCTCGACCGATTGCTCCTCCGCGCGCCCGACCACGTGCGAGATCCCGATCGCGTGGTCCTGGTCGAGACGCGCACTGCTGGATCGCCGTACACGGACTCGAGCTTCCCGTACGCCGCCTACGTGGACTATCGCGACCATCCCGGTGGATTCGCGTCGGTCGCCGCGACCTACTCGGCGAACTTTCCGCTCGATCGCGGACCCGCCGCGTCGCGCGTCCGCGGGGCGCTCGTCTCGAGCTCGTTCTTCACCACGCTCGGCGTGCAGCCTCTGCGCGGCCGCTTCTTCTCGACCGACGAAGACGACGCGAACCATCCCCAGAGCGTCGCCGTCGTTAGCGACGGCTTCTGGCGACGGTATTTCGGCGGCCGCGACGACGCGCTGGGCCGGCGGGTGAGCATCGGCGCGCACGACTACACGGTCATCGGCGTCGCGCCCAAGGGGTTCACCGGCGTCGAGTTGAGCGACGTCGACATCTGGCTTCCGATCACCGCAAACTCTGGGCTCCGCTTCGACAACTCGCCCGACTGGACAACGAGCCGCCGCAGCTCCTGGCTGCGGCTCGTGGCTCGAGTCAAGGACGGCGTGAGTCTCGACGTCGCGGCGTCCGAGGCGACGGTGGTGCATCGGGACGCCCGGCGCCAGCAGATCGCGCAGGAAATCGGCCGCAATCCGCGCGTCACCGAGTACGTCAAGCCCGACTCTGAGAGCGTCATCCTCGCGCCGATCGTGCCCGGAAAGGTCCCCACTGGGTTCAGCGGCACGGTGAGCGCGCAGGACGTCAGGGTCTCCAAGCTCCTCGGAATCGTGTCGCTCATCGTGCTCATCATCGCGTGCGCGAACGTCTCGAATCTTCTGCTCGTCCGCGCATTCAATCGCCGGCGCGAGATGGCGGTGCGTCTCGCGCTGGGCGTGAGCCGCGCGCGGCTGATGGAGCAACTCGTCGTCGAAGGACTCCTGTTGTCGCTCATGGGTGGCGCCGGTGCGCTGCTCGTCGCGCACTGGACGTCGCACGGCGTGCGAACGCTCCTGCTCGGTCCGGACGCCTGGACCGCGGAAGCGATCGATCAACGGATGCTGCTGTTCACGGCGGTGGCCACGCTCGTCGCCGGACTGCTCGCGTCGCTCGCGCCCGCGATCCAGGCAGGTCACACCGATCTCGCGGGCGCGCTCAGGATGGCTGGACGCGAAGGCGGTAGCGGTCATCGCTCGCCGCTGCGCACCGCGCTCCTCGTCGTGCAAGCGGCGCTCGCCATCCTGCTGCTCACCGGCGCGGGGCTCTTCGTTCGCAGCGTCGACAATGTAAACGCGCTGCCGTTCGGCATCGATCTCGATCACGTCCTCGTCGGCGACGTCAGCCACAGCAGCGTCGGCCTCTCGACGGCGGAGGCGCGGCGGTTGTACGAGGAATTCGTCCGGCGGGCGCACGGCGTGCCCGGTGTGCGGTCGGCAGCCGTCAGTGTGGGCCTGCCGTTCATGTTGAGTTGGGGGACTCAGGTGTTCGTGCCCGGGCGCCAGCTTCCAAAGCTGCAACATTCTCCCAACCAGTACGCGGTGACATCGGAGTATTTCCCGACGATGGGCGTCCGACTCGTTGCCGGACGCTTGCTCGCCGAAACGGATCGGGCAGGGACGGTGCCGGTCGCGGTGATCAATCAGATGATGGTGCGCGTCTACTGGCCACAGCAAAACCCGATCGGCCAATGCATGAAGCTCGGCGCGGACACCATGCCGTGCACCACGATCGTCGGCGTGGTGACGAACACGGTGCGACAGCAGTTCGACGACATCCTGCCGCAGGTCTATCGCCCGCTCGATCAGCTGAGCAACGATGTCATCGACCGCACGGTGTCACACTTCGGTTTCGAGCTCGTCGTGCGCACGAGCGGCGAGGCGGCCGGTTCCGCGGAAGCGATTCGACGAATGATGCAATCGGTATCGGCCGTCGTGCCGTACGCCAACGTTCGTCCGATGCGCGATCTGCTCGACCGCCGGATGCGCGCCTGGCACCTCGGCGCCAAGGTGTTCACCGCGTTCGGCGCACTGGCGCTCGTGCTCGCCGCCGTGGGGCTCTACGCCGTCCTGGCGTTCAGCATCTCGCAACGCCTCCACGAATTCGGAGTCCGCCGCGCGCTCGGCGCGCAGTCTACGGACCTGGTTCGGCTCACACTGTCGGCCGGACTCGCGCCGGTTCTCGCCGGCATTGCGGCCGGTACGCTGCTCGCGCTCGGGCTCGGCCGCTTCGTAGCTGGCCTGTTGTTCGGCATCTCGCCGCGAGATCCGCTCGTGCTGAGCGGCGTATGCGTGGTCGTGATCGTCACGGGCGCGTTGGCAAGCTTGCTGCCGGCGTGGCGTGCTGCGCGGGTGGATCCTGCCGCGGTGTTGCGCTCGGACTAAACGCCGGCGATGGGCGGAGGGGAAGCGCGGCGCGGCCCGATCACCGCGCCGGCGCTTCGAGTCTACTGATTTGCCGGAACGACCCCCGCCGGCGTCATCTTGTCGACGATTTGAGGCAGTACCGTAGAGAGCTTCGTCGAAAGCTCCTGCGGTGTCATCCCGAGCTTGGCGGCGAGCTGGGTCATCGTGTCCGACCCGAGTACCTGGTGCAGCTGATCCGGCGAAATCGGTTGGTTCGGGCCAGTGGCAACCCACGACTTGATGGTGTCACCAAATCCCTGGCTCCTGAACTGTTCCAACATTCCCCCCAGTCCCCCGTGCTTCTCGATCAATCCGTTGACGACCGAGACCATCTCGGCGCCGACGGCGCCACCGATTATTCCATCGAGCAGACTCATATGAATCTCCATGTGATCGTGAAACGGCGGCGGCGACACACACTGTCAATATTTCCGCCCGAGTGCCGCCAACCTTCTGACGACGATACATTGGCGCGCGAACGGACAGTCCGATAGGCGGCGGGCGACAGACCGGAGGGCACGTGCCGCAACAGTCGTAGAATGAGCGTTGCGTGGCGCCGAGCGCCGCGGCGTTCAGGCACGGAGGCCGACTTCGGTTGACTTCCGCACCGAAGTCGCGCATTCTCGCGAAACGGGTGCGGTCGGGATTGGATCAAGTCTCTGTCGACGGAGGTTCGTATGAGGCATGTGACGCGCGCTTTGGTGTTGCTGGTGATCGCGGCGGTTCCCGCATACGCCGGTGTTCTTGTTCAGGGCACGGTGGCCCCCGAGCCGAGCACTATCGGGCTCGTCGCGACGGGGATCGGGTTCCTGGGCGGCGTAGCCTGGTGGCGATCCCGCAAGAAGTAGTCGCTGTCGATTCGCCCCGGCGCGTCCCTGGACGGGAGATGCTGCCGGCTGCACGGATTCGTTCTGGAGGCACGTATGAAGCACGTCGTGCAAGCCCTCGTGCTGTTGACCATCGTGGCTATGCCGGCGCACGCCGGGGTGAGTATGACGCTGGCGCCGGAGCCGGCGACGCTCGGCCTCGTTGCGACTGGCATCGCCGTTGTCGGCGGCGTGGCCTGGTTGCGGAGGCGCAGGCGCTAGCCGGCATGAAGTGCGCGGAATTCGACGGGGGCTGCGCCAGGCAGTAACATGAAGGCCTCACGCTATCTCGATGGTCATATGATGTCATCGTCCCGTTCGGCGTTCGACGGCCTGGCCAGGCTCTCGCTCCCGTTGATCGCCCTGCTGTTCGTCAGCGCATACTCAGATGCGGCACAGCCTCCATCGCCGCGCGCGGCGACGGTACGGCCGAGCGCTTCAGTCGCGCCCGTTGGCGTACAGTTGTACAGCTTTCGGGAGGCGTTCAAGACCGACGTTCCCGGCACACTGAAGCGCATCCACGATCTCGGCTTTCGAGACGTTGAGCTTGCGGGCACGTATGGATTGACTGCGGCGCGATTCCGGCAACTCCTCGACAGCGTCGGACTGCACGCCTCGTCGATGCACGTCGGGTACGAGCAGTTCCGTGACAGCCTGCCGCAAGTTCTGGCCGACGCCAAAACGCTGGGCGTGCGCTATGTCGGCACGGCGTGGATCCCGCATCCTGACGGCCCTATCAGTGTGCCGCTTGCTCGCGAGGCCGCGGTGAACTTCAACAAATGGGGTCGGGCTGCGCGAACCAGGGGATTCCAGTTCTTCTATCACGTTCACGGCTACGAGTTCGTGCGGGGCGACAAAGGCGTCCTCCCAATGGACGTGCTGATGCGCGAAACCGATCCGACTGCCGTGAAGTACGAAATGGACGTGTTCTGGGCGACGCTGCCTGGCAACAATCCCGTCGCGCTGCTCAAGAAGTACTCCGGCCGCTGGCGGCTGATGCACCTCAAGGACATGAAGAAGGGTGTCGCGACGAACGTGATGACCGGATCGGCGAATCCGGATTCGGCGGAAGTCCCGGTTGGCACGGGGCAGATCGACTACCGGGCCGTCCTGCGCGCGGCCAAGCAGATCGGCGTGGTGAAATTCTACCTCGAGGATGAGACGAAGGACCCGTTCGCCACGGTTCCGCAGAGCGTCAACTGGCTTCGCACGGTCAAGTTCTAGCTACAGCGGCGCGAGCACCAATCACCGTTACTGGACGGACAGACGTCGGTCATCCTGGACACGCCGCCTTCCCCTTCGTGACGACAGTGTAGCTCCCGTCCTCGTAGATGGTCTCGAAGCGGATCGTCTCAAACATGTTGTCCGTTGGACCTTGCGTGACCCTGTGCAGTCGAATGGTCCGTGTCTCGGTCGCCGGCACGCCGCTGTCGGGCCCTCGACTCACATGAACTTGGATCCAACTGAGCTGGCCGACGTACTGGACGCCCGAGCTCAGCACGGTGCCGCGCATTCGGACGACGAGATGGTCCGTGCTCCGCAGACCACCATCAGGTAGAAATAGAAGCTGCTGGCGACGATCGAGATCGGCAACGACAACCGCCACATCTCCCTCGCACGTTGTTATCGTGTCCGAGTACGACCGCTCCTCGCGCGCCCTGTACACGTAGGCGCTGTTATCGACCGAGAAGCTCGGGGCCGTTGGAGCGGCGCGCGACGGAGCGGTCGCGGGTTCGCCGCAGCCTGTGATGAGTGCGAACGCTCCTGATACGATCAATGCGGTTCTCACGTTCCTTCCCGCGCAAACGTTAGCTTCGGCGGCGCGTCCTTGTACCAGGGTAGGGAGCCTGGGAGGAGCGGGTATCGGGGAAGGCTGCCCCGCTTTGTCGGGTAATCAGAGGAGAGCGGGCAACCGGAGCGCGTCCTACCGCGAAATCCCGACGTGCCTCTACGGTGGAATGCCCACGCGGCGTGCGGCTGATCTCCTACTGACGCCGCGCTTGCGGGCCCTACCCTCGGAAATGCCGGAACTACACCCGACACACGCCCGCGCGGTCCGCGCGATCACTCCGAGGAAGTGGAAGAATGCGACACGCATCCGTGTTCGTTTCAACGCTGCCGCTGGCGCTCGCGGCGTGCGTTGACGTTCAGAGTCCAACGACACCAAGGAGTGTGACGCCGAACCAGCCGGTCAGTGCCGCGGTACCTGTTGCGCTCGGCGATCCGTCGAAGATCATCTATACCAACTTCGGCCCGCGCTTGACGTTCGACTCGCTTTCTGCGCACACGTGGACCCTCACATACACTGGCCCCGATCCCGGCACGCAGATCGTCTCGCAGCAGTTTACGCCGACCCGCGACTATATCCTGAGCGCCGTGCGTGTCGCGCTCACTTCCGTAAGCGGTCCGGGGATGGTGTGGGTCCTTCTGCACGTCGATTCTCAGGGGCTGCCAGGCCGCGTCATCGACCTGATGCCGATCGAGGCGCTGGCTCCCGGTCCCGCGGTCTATGTCGCGACGTCGACAAACTTCCCAGCGCTCGAGGCTGGTACTCGCTACTGGGTCACGGTCCTGCCGGTCGCCGACGGGGCCGTGGTGGGATGGAACTGGAATGTGATCGGCGATCCGTCGTCGACGACATTCGCATCGTTTCAGGGCCAGTCATGGAGCATTGTCCCGAATCAGACGCGAGGCGCGTTTCAAATCGAAGGCCGGCAGCGGCAGGCGCAGGGTCCGGTCGTGCACGAGGTCTCGGGCGGTGGTACGATGCCGTTTGAGTTCGATGGGGACGTGGAGAAGCTGACGTACACGGTGACGGCTCGGCAGATGGCCGACGGCTCGACCAAGGGCGAAATGCTGTTTCGCGCACATGACCTGCGAATTCGGCTGAAGGGGACGGTGACATGCCTCTCCGTGATCGAAAATCGTGCGTACCTATTGGGCGACATCACGCAATCCACGCTACCGTTCGACGTTCCGCACTTTGCACTGGCGCTGGAAGACAACGGCGAAGGGCACAATGCCGCGCAGCCCGACCGGATCAGCGTGCCGAGGTTGTTCTACGATGACGGGCCGTTTCTCGGTGTTGGAGCATTCGCTCTCGCTCCGCCGCCGTCGTGCATGGCGTTCCCGGCCCAGTACCTGGACTGGACCAACGGCAACGTGCAAGTGCGGTGAACCCCGCCGCCCGGGAACAGCAACGACGGAAGAAGCAGCACGGGCGCAGCGTTCGTGACTCGGAGGTTCGATGCGTGTCTGGCGTGGCAATCCGTATCCGCTCGGCGCGACGTGGGATGGGATGGGCGTGAACTTCGCCCTGTTCAGCGAGAACGCGACGAGCGTCGAGCTCTGTCTGTTCGACGCCCCTGGGGACGCTGAGCAGAGCGCCGCCATTCAGGTGCGCGAGCGAACCAATCAGGTGTGGCACTGCTACCTGCCGGACGTGCAGCCTGGACAGCTCTATGGCTATCGTGTCCATGGTCCGTACGACCCGAGCCGCGGTCACCGCTTCAATCCCGCGAAGCTTGTCCTCGACCCATATGCACGCGCGATCACCGGGCGAATCGATTGGTCAGACACCCTGTTCGGGTACCCGGTGGGCGGCGCGAGGGAAGACCTCGACAAGGACGAGCGCAATTCCGCGGGCGCGATCCCCAAGTGTGTGGTCGTCGACTCCAGCTTCACGTGGGGCGACGACCGGCGACCGCTCACGCCATGGAACCGGACGGTGATCTACGAAGCACACGTGAAAGGGATGACGATGCTCCATCCGGATGTCCCGGAGCATCTGCGTGGCACCTATCTCGGTTTTTGCACCGACGCAGTCATCGACCATCTCCTGTCGTTGGGAGTGACGACGGTCGAGCTCCTCCCGGTCCACCACTTTGTCAACGACCGCGCGCTCGCCGAAAAGGACCTGGTGAACTACTGGGGCTACAACACGATCGGCTTCTTCGCTCCCGAGTCACGCTACGCCTCGACGGCCAACGGTGGCCAGGTGCACGAATTCAAAGCGATGGTGCGCACCCTTCACGCCGCGGGACTCGAGGTGCTGCTCGACGTCGTGTACAACCACACCGCCGAAGGCAACCATCTCGGTCCGACCCTCTGCTTCAAGGGCATCGACAACGCTGCGTACTACCGTGCCGTCCTGGACGAGCCGCGGTTCTACCATGACTTCACCGGCACGGGCAATTCGCTCAACATGCGCCACCCGCGAAGTCTGCAGCTCATCATGGACAGTCTCCGCTACTGGGTGAGCGAGATGCACGTCGACGGCTTCCGGTTCGATCTCGCGCCGGTACTGGCGCGGGAATTGTTCGAGGTCGACCGACTGAGCGCATTCTTCGACATCATTCAGCAGGATCCGGTGTTGTCGCAGGTGAAGTTGATCGCCGAGCCATGGGACGTGGGCCCCGGTGGGTATCAGGTCGGCAACTTCCCGCCGGGTTGGGCCGAGTGGAACGGCAAGTACCGTGACACCATTCGCAAATTGTGGAAGGGGGAGCACGGCCAGGTTCCCGAGGCCGCATCGCGGCTCTGTGGGTCGGCCGACATCTACAAGTGGACGCAGCGCAGCGCCTACGCGAGCGTGAACTTCGTGGTGGCGCACGACGGCTTCACCCTGCACGACCTGGTGAGCTACGAGCAAAAACACAACGACGCGAACGGCGAGGACAACCAGGACGGTGCGAACGAGAACCTGAGCCGGAACTGGGGCATCGAAGGTCCAACCGAGGACGGCGACGTGCTCGACGCGCGCTTTCGCGTCATGCGCAACTTCATGGCGACGCTTGCCTTCTCGCAGGGTGTCCCGATGATCTCGCATGGCGACGAGATCGCGCGCTCGCAGCGTGGGAACAACAACGCGTACTGCCAGGACAGCGAGTTGACCTGGGTCCACTGGGACCTCGACGATCGCCGGCGAAGCCTCCTGGAGTTCGTGCGGAAGGTCTTCGCCATCCGTCACACCAATCCGGTCTTGCGCCGTCGCACGTTTTTCCACGGCCAGGTGATGGAGCACTCCGGCGTAAAGGACCTCACCTGGATCCGAGCCGACGGCACAGAGATGTCCGACGATGATTGGAAGAACGGCGAACTGCGCTCGCTCGGCATGCTCATCGACGGCACGTCGACTGATGAGACGGACGACCGAGGCCGCGCGATCGAAGGCGATACCATGCTTCTCGTCTTCAACGCCAGCGACGAGCCTGTGCCGTTCGTTCTTCCCGAGCTCAATGGCAAGGCCAACGGGAGCGTTGCGCTGTGGACGGAGTTGGTGAATACAGCGTGCGACGAGCATTCGCAGAGGGACACCGCGGGTCTCGAACTCTCGCCGCATTCGCTCGTGCTCCTCCGGCACGGTCGAGGTCGGAGGCTGTCGGACTCGCGCACCTCGGCGGTCATCAACGCGGCGGCGGTTACGGAGAGCGCGCGGGGAGCCACGCCGCGCCAGCTGGCCGGCGTCGGGCAGTCGAACTAGCGCTGCGCCAGCGGGACGTAGGGATTCGCCGGACCGCGTCATACAGCATCGCGACGCGCCTGGTCTGCCCGCGGCGCGGGCTGGTGTAGCGCTCCCGGCCGTTATCCTTAGAATCCCGCCATGGCACTCGTCGTGTTCCTTCGAGGCATGAATGTCGGCGGACACCGGAGGTTTCGCCCCAGCCTCCTCGCGAAAGAGCTCAGCGCGTACTATGTCGTGAACCTGGGCGCCACCGGCACCTTCGTCGTTCGTAAACCTGGCTCTCGTGCGGCGTTCCGCGCGGCACTGCGTCGGAAGCTCCCGTTCGCCGCGGAGATCGTGATCTGCGACGGTCGCGATCTGATTCGGCTGGAAAAGGAGAATCCGTTCGGGGCCGAGCCGTCGCGCCCTGACATTGTCCGATTCGTGAGCATTCTCTCAAAAGCCGGTCGCGTGCGGCCCAGGACTCCGATTTCGCTTCCGCCCGACGGGGAGTGGTTCGTGCGAGTCGTCGCGGCGAATGGCCGGTTCGTCTTCGGCATGTACCGTCGTCACATGAAGACGATTGGCTATCTTGGCCAGCTCGATCGACTGTTCGGCGCGCCGGCGACGACACGAAACTGGAACACGATCATGGCGGTCGTGCGAATACTGACGAGCGACACCCGACCCATTCCCGCACGAACCGCAAAGGAGCGTCCTTCGTGAATTCGGACCTGCAGTCTGCGCTGTTCTATTCCATGAGCACCGTCGCTCAGACGCTATCCGGCGCCATGGGTCTGCTCGGCGCCATCGTCCTCTTCGCGCTGCAAGAGAGTACGCGAAGCATCGAGCGCGCCGCCACGAAGCTGATCGAAATTCCGCATCCGGAAATCAGTTCGCTGTACCTCCGGCACCTGTTGACCCGTCGCAGCTTCCACGACATCGCCCGGCGCTACGGCGAATTGCTGCAGCCGGGCGGGAGCAGCGAAACGAGCACCGAAGGGCTCGTCCACTACGCGACGCTGACGTGGGAGTTGGATCACGACAACGCGCTGCGCCGCGCATTCTGGATCGCGCTCGTCGCCAGTGGACTGGTGGTGGCGTTCTCCCTCATCTGCTGTGCACTGACACCGGAGCTTTCGGCGAAACCGGGCGTGGGACAAACGATACTCGGCGTGGATGCAGTGGGGGCCGTGAGCTGCCTGATCATGTACGGAGTGCTGCTCCGGGTGATGCTTCGCTCCACCCCGCATGAGCCGATTCCGACGACGCGAGGATGACACACTCGCGAGGACGCGAGACGTGCGTGTCGCTCGCGGCGCCCCCCTCCCGGGAACGCTTCGGAGTTCTTTCCCCAGGTCCCTACGCGCCGCAGAAGCGAAGCTGGAGCTGCCGCACGGACGTGATGCCATACTCGTCGCCGTACGTCTGGATCCAGAGCTCGACCGATCCAGCCGGGGGCGCGTAGTCAGCTCCGTACTGGTATGTCCATGGCCACTCGACCCAGCCGTCGGTCGTCCACGGCCAGGTCCGCGCAATTCCGAGGACGATCGAGCCGTAGCATTGGTTGGAGGGGCCGCCGTACAGGGCGTCGTGGTTCGCCTTGCCCGAGGTCGCGGCGGTGCGACGCTGTGCCGGGTGGTCCCCGGCCGGAGCAGTCGGCTGACTGTCGCATGCCGTCGCGCCGAGCGCGACGGCGATGATCAATGCAATTCGGACGCGCATGTGTTGTCCAGGTAGCAGGGGAGTCGGACGCGGCCGTCGAATACGAAGCGCCGCGCCGACACCAGGGAGGCGCAGCGCACCGTCCGCAGGGATCACGGCTGGCCGCAATGTCGCTGCGAGCGCCGTCTGAGTGGACAACGGCTACCGCGCGAGCCTCACTTTGGCGCGAGGTAGTCCTGCGCGGCGACGATCTGCCAACCGGCTTTTCGCTTCACCCATGTGTCGGTGAAGCGGTAACGGTGAACAAATGGTCCATCCTTGCCGCGGCCCTCGACGATGAGCCAGCCGGTTACCGCGGCCGTCGTTCCGCCGAACTCGTGGACTTCCATGTCCTCGTTGTGCGCGGCCGTCACCGTGTCCGTTCCCTCGGCGATCTCGTGAATCACGTCGGCGCGCCGCATCAGCTTGTCGTTTTCCGTGTAGACGAACTTCTTGGCGAGGAGCCGGTCGAAGAGCGCGCGGTCTCGCTTGACGAGTCCCACGGCCCATTGGTTCTCGAGTCGCTTGAGCTCGACGCCGCCGGGTTTGACTTCCTTATCGGGCTTCTGCGCGAGCGCCGCCGGCGCGCAGAGGGAAACGAGCAGCACGGGGCGAATCACGAAGCGGAGCATGAGACCTCGTTTGGGCACGTTCGGATCGTTCACCATGCGCACGACTCGGGGGCGCTGCAAGCGTCCGCTCATTGCCGGCCCGTCAACTCGTCCGCGATCCGGTCGGCGCCGTACAACTTGCGCAACGCCTCGACGATCGCCCGCGAGCTCACACTCACCGATCGCGCCACGTCGTCGGTGAAGATGAACCGATTGGGCAGGGACTCGATGTTGCCGTCAAAGATGAGCCCCACCACTTCCGCGTTGCGGTTGATGACCGGACTGCCGGAGTTGCCGCCGATGATGTCGTTGGTCGAGACGAAATCCATTGGTGTGGCGAGATCGACCTTGTCGCGTCCGCGGCTCCACCGCTCGGGTAGCTGGAATGGCGGCTTGTTGTCGAAGTCGGTCGCCCGCTCGTACAGGCCGTACATCGTCGTCTTGTACGGCGCCTCGGTCCCGTTCATCGGGTAGCCCTCGACCACGCCGTCGGTGATTCGGAGTGTGAACGTCGCGTCGGGAGGCAGCGACGTGCCGTACGCCGCAAAAATCGCCTGGCCGATCTTTTCGGCGTTCGCCGATATTACGGCGTCCAGCTTGGCCGCGCGCTGGGCGAGGCGGCGATTCGTCGGCTCGATGACACGAGCGAGCGCGATGAGCGGATCGGTGGATTTGGCGACTGCTGCCTTGCCACCGGCCAGCAACGCGCGACGGGCCGCTGTGTCGCTGAGCGTGGTACGCGCGATAATCGCCGCCGCGGCACGCTCCGGATCGCCGTTGCCCGCGGCAAGTGCCATGACGAGCGCCGGATCGGTCGCCGGAAGCGCTTCCTTCCACGCGGCGAACGTTGCGGCCAAGGCACGGCGCTCGAACGCTGTGTCGACTGGCGTCGACACGACTTGCGCACGGATGCGATCGAGGCCGGGGCCGCGGTACTGACTCAGTCGTGCAGAATCCGGCAGGGCACCCTGGGACGGCACGCGCACCAGTCCGCCCGCGAAGTTCAACAGGCTCGACCCACCGCCAAAGCTCTGCCACTGCAGATTCCTGGCAAACGTCTCGAGCTCCTTCTCGGCGCGCGCGATCTCGTCCCATGCGGTGCCGTACTTGGCGCGAAGGGCCGGGTCGGCCTCGATGCGCCGCCGGAAATCACGCTCGAAGGCGCGCTTGCGCGCCATGATCGCGGAATCCAGCAGGCCAGCCCGATATCCCGTCACCGCTTTTTTCGAGTTCTCATAGCTGAAGATTGAGTTCTGGTAGCGCCGAGCGGCTTCGGGAGACGAAGCCGCGAGCGCATGCCAGATGCGTAGGAGGCGATCGTACCCGGCGAGGCGGCTCGGATAGTCGACGTCCCGGAGATACTCCATCTGCGCGACGGTCAGCAATCTTCCGGTCGAGCCGGGATTGCCCGTCACGAACACCAGGTCGTTTTCCGCGGCGCCGTTGGCGCTCCACTTGAGGAAGTCGCGCGGCACCAGCGGCTGACCGTTCTCGTACACCCGCAACAGTGTGAGGTCGAGGTCGTAGCGCGGGTACGTGAAGTTGTCCGGATCGCCGCCGTAGAACGCGATGCCCTCCTCGGGCGCCATCACGAGGCGGATGTCGGTCCAACGATGGTACTTGTACAACGAGTACATGCCGCCCTGGTAGAACGTGACAACCTCGCACACGTCAGTGGGCTGCTGCGCGCACTCACGCTGGATTCGGTCGATCTCGGCGTTCCGTTGCTCGACCTGCTTCGCCGGGGCCGTGGCGGTGACCGCCTTGTGCACGCGGTCGGTGACGTTGGTGATCGACTGCAACTGGTCGGCGTACATGTTCGCGCACTTCTTCTCATCCGCGAGGTTGGCCGCGGCGAAGCCGGTCTCGATGTAATTGCTGTCCGATGGGGAAGACCCCGCGGTACAGTCGCGGCCACAGTGGTGGTTGGTCATGACCAGGCCGGCCGACGATACGAACGACGCCGAACAACCCGGAATGCGGATCGACGATAGCCGCACGTGGTCGAGCCAACCCTGATCCGCTGTGAAGCCGTAGCGCGCCTTCCAGTAGGCGAGTGGGGGCGCGTCGAATGTCCACATCGTTCCGAATTCCTTGACCCACCCGTTGCTTGGCGCCGAATGCCCGTTCTGGGCGACGGCGGCCATGGGCAGAGCGAACACGAGGGTAAGCGGGCAGACTACCGACGCAAGCGGTCGGAATACGCGGCTGGCGAGCGACATACGGTTCTCCTGGAGGTACGGCAGGTCCATTGGGAAAACCTAGTCGGCGGGCGCGCTCCATTGCCATGACGCCCCGCTGCGCATCCGCGCAGCGGGGCGTCCCAGACGACGCGAATCAACGACGCCGAGTGCTACTGATTTCTCGGATCATCCTCTGGATGTACGTACGTCAGCTGGAAGGGCCCGATTCCGTGCACCTGCACCTCTGTGATTCCAGCGGTCCTGGCGAAATGCGCCTGGTTCTGTGGCATAGTCATGAAGCCGCCGGCCTGGATCGCGACGAGGGCATCATTCGAGAAGTCCTCGCCCATTCCCGCCAGAAAGGTCCCCGTGAGCACGGTCACGTGCTCTTCTTCGGGGTGCGTGTGTGGCGCGAGGACATACCCGTTCGGAAAACGAAGCCGCACGGTGAAGATCTTGCCCGCCGCGCTCGGATCGCCCTGAACGAGGGCGAATTGGGCCCCCTTGGGGAAGATGTCGGGTGCGGGTCCCCAATGGAGCGTGTCGTTGCCCATCATTGCGTTGGCAGCGCCTTCCGAGTGGCGCGAGGCGGCCGAAGCCGAGCGCGTACTCTGTGCCGTAATCTTGCTGCCGCCCTCGTCCGCGCAGGCAGTCAGAGTGAACGTGACCAAAACCGCGGCGCCTAGCGTCAGGCGTGATACGAACATCGAGCACCTCCGGTGGGTTAGTCTCATCGGATGGAGCGCCTTGATGCACTCCATCCCGGCGGCGGTCGAGTCGTCGCCGCGGCAGGCAGCATAGCGTGTCCCGATCGTCCATCTATCGTTCGAGCTCAGGTTCTCAGTAATGCCGTGTCGCCTCACACTCCTCGGGTCGGTGTGTCTGACGGGTCCCGACGGACCATCGCTCCGACGGGCTTCGCAACAGCGCCGGATCGCGCTGCTTGCGATGCTTGCCAGCTCGCCGGTCGGGTCGGTGAGCCGTGACCGACTGCTTGGCATTCTGTGGCCCGAGCGGGACGAGCGGACCGCGCGGCACCTGCTGGCCGATTCGCTCTACGTTCTCCGGCAGACCCTGGGCGACGACGCGATCGTTGCCACGGGCGAGGCGCTGAGACTGTCGCCCGAAGTCGTGTGGTCGGACGTCGCGGAATTTCGAAGGGCCGTGGCCGATGAGCGCTGGCGCGAGGCACTTGCGCTGTATCAAGGCGATTTCCTCGACGGTTTCCTGGTGCGCAACGCGTGCGAGTTCGATCAGTGGGCGGTCGCGGAGCGCGCGCGGCTGCGCGATCTGGCTTTGCGCGCCGCGCTGTCCCTGGCCAATTCACTCGAAAAGAGCGGTCGAATCGCCGAAGCCGCGGCCGCCGCGGAGCGCGCCCTCGAGCTCGCGCCCTGCGACGAGTCGGTGTTTCGACACGTCGTTCGTCTGCTGATCGCCGCCGAGAACCGCGCGCGCGCCGAAGCGCTCGCCTGCAGCTTCCTCGAGCGCCTGGCGACCGAGATCGGCGTCTCTCCGTCGGCCGAAACCATGCGCCTTGTGGCGGATGTTCGATCATCGAGAAGCAGCGAGCCGGTGATCGTCGTCGCGCTCGGCACGCCTCGCAACGGCCGAGCGCGAGGAATCGACTCGGTGACGGCGAGTATCATCGCGCAGGGTCGCTATCACTGGCATCAGCGGACGCGCGTCGCGCTCCAACGCGCGATCGACTACTTCACGCGCGCAACCGAGCGCGCGGCACGCTCCGCCGAGGCGTGGTCCGGGCTTGCGGATGCCTGGACCATCATGGGCGGTCGGGGATATCTACCGGTCGCCGAGGTGGCCGATCGTGCCGAGGCGAGCGCCAGACGCGCGCTCATGTTCGACGACACGTTGTCCGCGGCGCATACCTCGATGGGCGGCGTGCACTTTCTCCGTCGCCAGTGGGGTGCCGCGGAATCGTCGCTTCGCAACGCGATCCAGATCGATCCGCAGAACGCGGACGCGCATCACTGGCTTGCCCTCATGCTGACCTCGGGCTTCGGCGCGCGCGACGAGGCGCTTCGCGAGCAGACCATCGCGGCGCGCCTCAACCCCGTGTCGCCCATGCAACTCGGCGCCCTGGGCTGGTACCGCTATTTGCGCGGAGAGTACGAGCGTGCCCGCTCGGACCTCGAGCCCGCGGTGGACCTGAATGCCGATCTCGAAGAGGGGCGCGTGTGGCTGGCGCGTGTGGCGGCGCGACTGGGCGACGAGGAGACGGTCACGGCGACGATCACGGCAGGGCTCAACCGACGCCGTGAGCCGCGCGGCAATCTCATCGCGGAACATGCATCGGCGTTTGCCGTGCTTGGCGACTCACGGCGCGCGCGTCGGCTGGCGGCGAAGGCGACAGCGCGCGGCGCGATGCCGCTGAATCTCGCGCTCGCCTGGGCGAGTATCGGCGAAGCGGATCGAGCCTTCGACTGTCTCGGGCGCGAATCGTTCAGCGTCTACTGGACGCCACAGGCGTTGTGGTGGGATCCGCGCTTCGACGCGATGCGCGACGACGCGCGATTCGCGGGGGTTCGCGAGCGCGTCGCGCGGATCTGGACGCCGGAGTGGACATAAGGTCAGTGAACGGCCCTGCTGCATTTCACGCAAGTTGGGCGACACATCGGAGGGCACTCCAGTACGTGGTTTCCTCGCGCCGTCATCCGCAGTGCTTCGTTGGTGTCTGTTCCTCGGTTGGTGTCCGTCGCCCGAATCGCTACGGCCGATCTTGGTCAGACGGCCTTACACGGACTGCGATCGCGCGACGAGGCGGCGGTACTCGAGCAGCATGCCCAGCCGCCACCGCAGGATCATCCCGAACGCGAGCACGAAGAACAAGGCGCCCGTTTGGAGCGGCGAGATGAACTGGTCGATGTAGCTGCGCAACGCGAACCGGATCGCGACGAGCACGAGCAGGATCGCCAGGAACGCCGGCGATCGCCGCATCATGACGGCGTCGCCGTCGCGCTCGAGCCGCGATGTGCGAGCGAGCGGGACCGCAAAGATTCCGGCGCCGACGAGGAAGGCGATCAGGCCCCACGTGAAAGGGATGCGCATCTGGGGCGCGGCGAACATCGCGAAGCCCGTGGCCATCCCGAGTGGCGGTAGGACGATGCCGCGCACCTTGACCGCGCGGCGGGTCTCATGAAACCGCCACGCGATGATGCCGCCGGCGCCAATGAGCGACGCCGCCGATCCGAATACCGTCTGCAACTGCATGAGTGAATATTAGTCCCTTGCGCGGTGCTGGTCGACGAGTGCAGCGTGCACTGAACCACCGCCGGAGCACTAATCGATGAAGCTGTCGTCGCTGTTCTCTTCCGCGCGTTCGCCGCAAGCAGGGGAGACTGACCCCGCGAGCGAGCCGGCGGTGGCCGCCCAGTACGAGGCCAAGCCCGACGACAGCCAGCTCGACCTGTTCGGGCTGACGCACCCGGGAAAGGTGCGAACGCAAAACCAGGATCACTTCCTGATCTGCACGGTGCACCCGCAGGTCGTGATTCACGGCACGAGCCTCCCGGACGTTCAGCGGCTGCCGTTGCGCGGGCAGCGCATGGCGACGCTGATGCTGGTCGCGGACGGCGTTGGCGGCCAGGCGGGGGGCGACGAGGCGAGCCGCGTGGCGACCGAAACTGTCACGGAGTACGTCGCGTCCACGCTGCGCTGCTATCACGCGGCGAGAGGCGTCCACGACGAGGAGTTCCTCGAGGCGCTCAGCGCCGCGGCGCTCAAGGCGCACGAAGCCGTGTCGCTCGAGGCGGCCACTCATGGCGAGGCGCGGATGGCGACCACGCTCACCCTTGGCATGGTGGTGTATCCGTGGCTGTACGTCGTCCAGGTCGGGGACAGCCGGGCGTACTGCTGTCCCGATCGCACGCTCATGCAGGTGACGCGAGACCAGACGGTGGCGCAGGACCTCGTCGACCAGGGCATCCTTCCAGCCGAGCGAGTGTCGTCCTCACCATATAGTCACGTCTTGTCGAGTGCGATCGGCGGATCGGCGGCGACACCGGCCGTGAGCCGCGTCGACATTCGCGGGCCGACCCGACTCGTGCTGCTGTGCAGCGATGGGCTGACCAAGCACGTCTCGAACGAAGAGATCGAGCAGCACATCGCCAGGATGGAGTCGTGCGAGCAGTTGTGCCGTACTCTGCTCGACCTCGCGCTCGAGCGCGGGGGCACGGACAACATCACGATCGTCGCCGGCCGGGCTCGGACGTCCAAGCCGGGCGCATCGGCGCAGTAAAGCTTCGGCAAACGACCAATGGAAGTCGCCCACGACGAAGCGCAATCCAGATTCACGGTGTCGCTCGACGGCCACACCGCCGAGCTGCAGTATCGGCGCCTGCCCGACGGCGTCCTGGATCTCGTGCACACCGGTGTGCCCGACGCGTTGCAGCACCGTGGGGTGGGCGACGCGCTTGCCGTCGGAGCGTTCGATTACGCGCGGGCCAATGGGTTGCGGGTGATCCTGACGTGCCCGTTCTTGCGACGGTGGATCTTGTCACATCCGGAGCAGCGGGACATCGTGCTCTGGAAGGGCGGTGGATGAGTCACGGGACCGATACGTTCGTGCGGAATCGATAGCTGCCGCGTGGCACCCAGTCGATCTGGACCAGGCGCGCCGAGCGGAACCAGTCGTCGTCGAGGGCCGGGCGTGTTTCAGTGGGATACGTCGCCAACCCGAGTGACAGCTCGCGGTCTTCGACGTTCGTACCGGGCAAGACCATCGGGGTTCCCCCGCCGCTGGTACCGCGCTGATCCAGCGCAATGGCTTCATGGCGACGTTCATTCAATAAAGCAAACTCTTGACTGCTCATTGCGCCGATCAACACCGCGACGTTGGCGGGCGGTTGGTCGCGAGGAATCGACGCCATCCGCAGCTGTAACGCCACGTCGCCGCCAGAGTGTGACCAGTGCTCGATGTCGATGCGCGTCGCGTTGTGGGCGACTCGCGCCCCGATCTCGAGCGGGAACGTTCCCTTGACCTGAGAGGTCGCCACCCACATTTGGCCGCGGAGCTCCGCACTCGCAATGCCTGCCCCAATCGCCGCGCGTTGTGCGTCGTCGACTGGAACCGCATACTCGCTGCGTTGCGTCGGTGCGCCTGTGCGAGCGATCCAGGTCACACCCTGACCCAGTGCCGGGCGACTCCAATGGACCCCGATCGAGCTTGCCCCAGCCGGAAGAGCCGGGATGTGAATCTCCCTACCGTCACGGAGATGCACGAGCAACTCGGCCGAAACGACGGAAAATCTCGTGGACTCTGGCGCGTCCGCGGCATCGAGAATCAGCCTCATGTAGCGGACCGACGCGATCTGGTCGAGACCCGCAATCGCCGCGGTGACGCTCGGGTGCGGCAGTAAAGCTGCCGGCTCGAACACTGCTGCCTCGCCCGTCCTGGATCCCAATATCGAAGCGAACGCGCAGCCGGCGATCACGAATGCACCGACCCAGATTGCCCGGGGGGCGGTCCGAGTCCGGTAGACGCGAGCGAGCAAGGCCACGCTGCCACATACCGCGATGGCGCCGAGCACGATCGGCACCCAGCTGCCGGCCGATCCGGTATCGAAGTTCGAGAAGAAAGTCTCGGCGACCACCAGGAGAATGATTGGAAGCGCGACGAGCGCCACGACGAAGCTGCGCAGGTCCACCGTCAATCCGGCGATCACCATCGCGACGAGCAGCCACAGTCCGTACTGACGGGCCGATTCGACGAGGAGACCGGGCATCATACCGGCGGGTACATCGAGCGTACGGAGCCCGATGAACTGACCGATCAGCGCCAGCGCCAGGACGATCAGCGCGGCGGCCACGAACTTCTCGAGGAGAACCGCCCAGGGAGCGAGCGGCCGGCTGGCCCAGAGCGCATCGACGCGCACCGGCGAGTCGGCCTGAACGAACTGCGCGACGACGACCATCCCGCCCATCACGACGAATACCGTCAACATCTCGAAGATGTCCCTTCTCATCCCGGGCCAGGCGAGGATGTGCATCGTGGCCAACGCTACCAAGGCGGCGTACGCGAGGAGTGACCACAACTGCTGCCGAACATCTTTCGCCAACACGTGTCGAACTTGCGACAAGGTTCTCATAGCGCGGCATCCTCGTGAGTACGTCGTGATGATCCACGTGCGAGCGCGACGAACACTTCGCGGAGGGACGCGCCGCGAACGTCGATGCGCGACGCTGCCGCCAGGTGCGCGGACACCAGCCGCCGGATCGAGCCGTCCTCCGGGTGCGACAATACGAAGCTCACCCGCGCGCCGGCACGTTCGAGTCCGAGCCACGAGTTGGGCACATTGCCGTTGAGCGGATAGGCGGGATCGGCCAGTACGACGTCCACGCGCTTGAATCGCTCGCGGAAAACATCCATCGGCTCCGAGAGGCGCATGGCCCCGGCCTCGAGGAATCCCACCCAGTCCGCGAGCAGCTCCAGTTCGCCGATGTCGTGCGAGCAAAGCAGGATCGTCCATCCCTCCTCGCCCGAGGACTCGAGCAGACCGCGCACGAGGTCGTCCTTCACCACGGCGTCCATGCCGGTGAACGGCTCGTCCATGAGCAGGAGGCGCGGCCTCGGCGCGAGCGCGCACAAAAGAGCAGCCTTCATGTGCTCGCCGCGCGACAGCGCCGAGATCCGTCGCGACGGATCGAGGCCAAAGCGCGCTCGAAGATCGTTGGCGAGCGCGGTGTCCCACGTGTCGTAGAGCGGGGCCAGATATGCCTCGAGCTGCTCCAGCCGCATCCAACCAGGAAGCGACTGGCCCTCGGCGATGTAGCCGATGCGCTGCCGGTCTCGCCACGACAGCGCGGCGCTGTCGATCCCGAGCACGGCAGCGCGGCCGCCGCGCGCACGGCGGAGTCCCGTGAGAATCTGCAAAAGAGTGGTCTTGCCCGATCCGTTGGGCCCGAGCAGGGCGTACAAGGCGCCGTCGGGCACCGTGAGATCGAGATCGCGCAGCGCCGTCACGCTGCCGTACCGATAGGTGAGACGCTCGACTTCGATCGCGGCCATCATGCTCTCCTGCGCTCGTCGACGACGTGCCGCGAGCGAGCGCGCGAGGGAGGTGGCGGTGGCGGTGGCGGCGCGGCAGCGCGTCCAGGCGGCCGCACCACCCCAACCTCCCGGCCGAACAGCTCGGCCCAGCGCGCCGACACGGCGCCGAGGACGTCGGCCTCGTTCAGGCCGAGTCGCCGCGCGTCGACGACCAGTTGCTCGACGTCGTCGGAGAGCAACGACCGTCGTTCCCCGGCCGACGCGCGGCGCCCGGCCGCGACGACGGTGCCGACGCCGGGGTGCACCTCGAGCAGCCCGTCGCGCACCAGCTCGCCGACGACCTTTTGCGCGGTGTTCGGATTGATCTTGAGCGCCTGGCTCATCTCCCGCACGGAGGGGAAGGCCGCTCCCGGGGCGAGATCGCCGGCCAGGATGGCCTTGGTGGCGGCGTAGACGATCTGCCGGTAGGGCGATTCGCCGGGCCTGATCTCGACCGTGAAAGGCAGCATGGTGGTGTACTATGCGACATAGTACACCTGTATGTCAAGCCTGTAATGAGAACGCGGCGGCGCCGCGGCCGGTCAGTCGCTGGTCATGATGAACAACGGCGCCCCGTCGAACTCGTAGATCGGCCGCAGACGATCGACGCTGTAGTATTTGGGCACGTTCACGACCTTCTTCTCCGACGTCACGCTGGTGATGGGGACGCTGTCGTAGAAGCCGCGATGGATGCTCACGAGGCGGCCGTATTCTTTTTTCAGGATGTAGTCGAGCGCCAGGTTCCCGAACGCCATCGGCACGATCGAGTCGAGCGCGTCGGGGTCGCCGGAGCGAACGAGATAGCCGAGGCGCTGGTTGACGACGTCGATGCGGCGGCCGTTGTTGTAGCGCGGTGAATACTCCTTGAGGGCCGAGGCGATCTTGTCTCCGATGCCGCCGAGCTTGCGATGGCCGAACATGTCGGTCTCGTCGCCCTCGAAGCTCATGCCTTCCTGCGAGGTGATGCGCGCGCCCTCGGACACGAGCAGCACCGAGTAGTGGCTGGGATTGCGGTTGCGATCGTAGGTGAGGAGCTCGGCCAGGTTTTCGACGTCGACCGGGTATTCCGGGATGACACACCGGTCGGCGGCGCCGGCCATCGTCGGTAGAAGGGCGGTGAAGCCGGCGTAGCGACCGAAGACTTCGATGACGAGAAAACGCTCATGCGATCCGGCCGACGTGCGGAGCCGGTGCGTGAGCTCGATCGTCCGCGTGACGCACGTGCTGAAGCCGATGCAGTAGTCGGTCCCGTACACGTCGTTGTCCATCGTCTTGGGAATCGCGACGACGTTCACGCCCTCGTCGTGCAGGCGCTTGCCGTAGCTCAGCGTATCGTCGCCACCGATTGGGATGAGAACGTCCACGCCGATGTGCTCGAGGTTCTTGAGCACGTCGCGCGTGACGTCGTTGACCTTTTGGTCGTAGCCGGTCATGTGTCGCGGCACGCGCTCTCTCGGCAGGTGGCTGGGGCGCGTTCTGGACGTGTGCAGAAAGGTGCCACCGGTACGTCCCGCGCGATTCACGATCGCTTCCGAAAGCTCCTGGACGTTCTCGCTGTTGTCGGCGTCCTTGTCGCGCTCGTAGTCCACCAGTCCGGCCCAGCCGCGACGGACTCCCATCACTCGGTATCCCTCGCGCAATGCGCGGATGGTGATTGCCCGAATGGCCGGGTTGAGTCCGGGGACGTCTCCGCCCCCCGTCAGAATCGCGATCGTGCCGTTCATGCGGGCCATGCCGATCTCCGTGCCTGCCACATTGGTGAGAAGAAGCGCGCGAACGCTGAAATGTTGGCGGTCACGCCTCGCTGTGCAAACGGCCGAAAAGGACGGAATCCGGGAGCGCTGGCACGGATGCAGCAGAGGAGTCCGCTGACAAACAGGACTCGTGCATTGGAAACACTCAGGACAATCATCCGATCGCTCGCCGGGGCGACGCTGATCGCTCGAGCGGTTGGCGCGCAGTCGGCCGGCCCGCCGCAACCGGTTTTCTCGATCGGCCAGCCACCTCAATGGCAATTCGACGCCGCCGCCGTCGCCCCGATTCGAGGTGAGAGCGATCGAGGGCGCGCGTGGCTGAGCTATGGCGTTCATCGCGCGTTCATGAATCCGCTCACCGGACTGTTGGGTGGACGCGCTGAAGCGTACGCGAGCCTCGGCGGTCGAAGCTCGGGATTCAGATTGCTGGCCGAGACCAAGGCGCTGGCGCTGTCCGGTGGAATCGACTGGAGCGTGACGACCAAGACAGTGTCGCCGATGGTGAGCTTTCAGACGGCTATTCGACGCGGTGGCCTCTTTGGCGGTGGCAGCATGCTGCGGGTCGATTGGCTGCCGTCGCGCGCTCAATCGGTCGCGATCGGTGTGACGGTTCCCGTCTTCCGGCCGCTTGCAGGCCGCACTCGGCCGCGACAGACGCGCGTACGATACGCGGGGGCGAGCGGGACGCGCACATCTGAAACCTTCACGCCGGTGCCGCCGCCGGATCGCCGCGCGCTCGTGGACGCCGCGCGCGCGATCGGCGCATACTCGAACGCGTACTCGTCGCGCGCTGCACACATCGTTGCGGCGGGGCATGGCGGCTTCGCCGCGGCAACTACCGCGTACGACGACGCGATTCGACGCGCGTTTGCCAACGCGACTGGCGACGACAAACTCGCTCGTGTCATCGCGTCGTTCGGCCGACGCGTTGTGCTCGATTCGGTGCTGCTGCCGATCGATTCGCTTTTTGGCCGCGCCAAGGAGAGCCCAGGCGATCTGACGCCTCGAACGAACGCCGCGATGGCCGCCATGTCGAGCTGGTTGCAGGATTCGCTGCGCTCGAGCGCGTCGCGACGTGCCGCCGCGCTGGGGGCGTTCGGCGCATGGCTCGATGCCGTGCGACAGGTGTATGCCGATCTGCTCGGCGACGCCGGTGATTCGCGGTTCGTGTGGATGCCGCTCAACCTCGCGCTCGTGCAAGAGCAATTCGACGATCAATCGGAGGTGGATTCGCTCATCGCGCGCGCGGTGGGACACCCATTCACCGACCGGAATGCACTGACCTATTTGCGGAGCAGCGATCTGCCGCTCGAGATCGCGCGGTCCATCTACGCCACGCGAAGCTACCACGTGGTGTGGACGCACGACTTCGCCGGGCGGCGCGTGTCGGGAGCGATCGACAACGTCGCGTACAGCATGGTGGCCGACGCGTACCTGCCGGCGCTGACGGCGGCCGTGAAGCGCTACGATACGACCGGCGTGTTCCCCGTGTATCTGATTCTCCAGGACGAGTACTTCTACGAGCCGCGCGACAATCGGCTCTGGATGACGATGCTGGAGGATCCGCTCCACGCTTCGATGCGGCTGCGCGGCGACACCGCTGGACGGGAGCAACAGCTGCGCGAGCGGCAGCAGGAGCTGCGCGCGGCTGTTGCGGCGTCGCGCCGGCTGCAGCGCGACGCGTCGGCCAGCGGGAATGCGCGCGAGTGGCTTCGTCGAATCGTAAAGGTCCACGTGAACATCGTGGAGCCGAGCGACTTCTCGTTCCGCAGCGGCCACATCGTTCCGGGCATCCCGTTCACGCCCGACAACATCATGCGGGATCATCGAAAGATCGTGTTCTACGATCTGACGGAAGCTGAGCCGTACAAAGGCGCAATGCTGTTGATGGGCGTCGGCATCGGCGAGCATTACGCGAGCGCGACGTGGGAGGACCGCGGCTATCGGATTCGCGGCCCCGCGACGCTCGAAGTTCGGCGAGCCGCGCGGGAAGCGCTGCTGCGCAATGGGTACGCCACGGACCAGATTCCCGTGCCGCTGCGCGAGGTGACGAACGTCACGAGCGCCGAGCGCCGGATGAACACCAGCGATTACATCGGACGGGCGCTGCAGGTGCACAACCGCGTCGGATTCGCGCGCAAGGAATCATCCATCGCGCGCGCGATGCTGTACGACCTGGCGCCGCCCGGGAGCGTGATCATCGTCCCCGACCCGATGTGGATGAGCGACACGTGGGCCGGAATGCTGGCCGGCGCCGCGGCGCGCGGCTGCCGGGTCTACGTGATTGCGCCCGCCGAGGCGAACGCGCCGAGCCCGCAGGCGCCGCTGATCGCGCTCGAGCACCAGGTGCTGAGCCGAATGTTGTCGCTGCGTCGGGATCTCGCGCTCCCGATGCGAGCGTCGGGCGGGGATTTCCGCGTGGGTATCTTTGCCGCGCATGCCGATGCGAACGATGCAACTGGTGTCACGCGCGAAGTGCGCCAGGGCCTGGCGCGAGCGCCGTGGATCCGCGACGTGCTGCCGTTCGATTCCCGGACGCTCGCCGTGCTGGATCGCGCGCAGGTGGAGGCGACCACGGGCGAGAACGCCACGGCCCTGGCACACGACGAGACGCCGCGAGCGCAGCAACTGCATCAGAAATCGCAGCTGGTGGCGCGGCCGGGCGCGATCGCCGCTCTGCTCCGGCAGCCCGGGTGGGACGCCGCGCTGGCCCGGGCGATCGAGTCCCGGACGCGGCAGACCGCACAGTTCGCGGCGCAACTCGGCTTCACGACGCCGGACGTGGATACGAGTGCCACGCGGAGCACCGACGCCTTGATCCGTTCATACGAGCAAACCCTGCCCGAGAGCGAGCGAGAGAAGGTGAGCTTCTACTTCAGTCTGGGATCGCAGAACCAGGATCCCCGCGGGATCGCGTCCGATGGCGAGGCAGCCCTGATCGTGTCGGGCGTGCAGGCTTCGGCAGGCGTGGTGGACCTCTTCTATTTGATGGCGCGGAGCAGCTGGATCGAGACTGAACAGGAGCTCACGTCGCTCGTTCCGCCCAAGTCGCGACTGATTCAGCGGCTTGCACACCGCCTGCGCGCCGCGTTCTGATCCGTCGCCGTCGCCCGCCGCCCCGTTATCGCCCGATCCGCGACAGGGCAAACTCGACGGCGAGATCGGTCGTGCTCCATAACTGAACGTCGGAACCCGTCCCGTAGCGAACGGGCACCACGCGGTCGTCGCGCACCGCGTAGCTCCACAGCTCACTGTGAAAGCCCGATGCATCGACCGCCGAGCGAATGCGGTCCAGCGCGTGGCGCAACGTGGCGACCGTCGCCGAGTCGGGGGCGGCCGCGAGCTGCTTCATGACTCCCAGCTCGAACAGATTCACCTCGCGTCCCCACACCACGCGCGGGCCGTGGTATTGGTCGCGCTCGAACTGTGGCCAGATAGCGGCAGCCGCGTAGGCATCGTTCGCGACGATCGGGCCGACGCCCTCGACGAACAAGCCGACCGGGTACGGTCGCGCGAACAGGCGAACGTCGCGCACGAGGTCCGCGACGTCGCCACCCCTGGCTGGCGCGGCCAGAAAGAGCCGCGTGCTCGGATCACTGTTCGCGACTGCGATCGGGCGACCGGCGGCGTCGAGTGACAGTGCGAGAAAGCTGACGGAGTCGCGATCTGCCTTGGACGCGGCGAGGACACTCTGCCAGTGCCGCCGTTCGTTGTCGGGCAGCGCCTCCAGTCGCGCCTGAACGTGCGACTGCACCCTGCCGGGATCCAGCGCGACGACGAAGTGGCGCGACGCGGTGTTCCAGACATCAACGGCGTGCTGCAACGCGCGACGATCGCGCGCGTACGCGCCGAGCGGCGTCCCGGGTGCGAGCTCGGGGATGGCGCGCGCGAGCGAGTCGAGGGAGATGCCAATTCGCGGAAGCGTCTCGAAGATCGTCGCGATCGATTCGAGCGAATGCGGCGCCCAGATTGCGTTCACGTCCATGGCAAAGCGGCCGCCCGCATAGCCCTCACCGCTGTCGCGCCAGCTCGCCGACTGCCACTGCGTCGAGTCGCGACGCGGGAAAGAGACCAGGTTCGTCGCGACCGGATCGCTCACGTACGCCGCGGTCCACCGCGAGACGAGCGCCAGCTCGCGCAGCATTCGGCGGATGCGCGGCTCACCGTCGGACGCGTCGAGCAGGAAGGCCTGCTTGCGAGCCGCGGGCACGGTCGGGTCGGCGAGCCACGACGCCTCCAGCACGGGCAGCTGGAATTCGTCGTCGATCATGTGATAGTTCTCGCGCACGCGACGATGTTGGCGAAGGACGTCGCCGGCGCGCGCGAGGAGGCTGTCCGCCCGCGCGGAGCGGCCGCTGCGCGACGCACTTCGATAATCGTCGATCAGTTGCGCGTATTCGCCGGCTGCTTCGCGATCGGCCTGGCCGCCGAGGGCTTCCTCGTGACTGACGTCTCCATTGGGCGAAAGCTTGCGCAGGACGCTCGCGATCACGAACGCCGACATGTCCTGGCGCCAGACGGGGCGCATCATGAGCGCCGATACGAGCATGTCGCGCCCAAAGTACGTAGCGTACGCGGGCAGTCCGGCCATGAGCTTCTCGCGCGAGGAGAGCAGTTGGACGCCACGCACCTGGCGCTCGAGCCAGCGCGCGCGCGATGTCGTGCTGTCGCGCCGCGCGTCGGCGAGAAAGCGCAGAAAATCGGTATTGAAGATCTCTTCACGACTGAGCGGCGTGAGGGCTCGGCCGGTGGTGAAGACGGTGACGGTGAAGGGAACGGAATTCCCGGAGCGGGCGGCGAATGTGATGGAATCGCCGGCCCGGGCCGCATCGACGCGCGCGCGGTCGACTGTGAGCTCGAGCGCGAGGGTGTCGCGCGCGTCGAGCGACGGCTGCACGACCCGCGCGACCCACGCGGCGCCGCGTGGTCCAACGGTGATCGTCGGCTGGAGCCGCGCGCGCAGCGTCTCGACGCCGGGCGCGTTCACGTAGGCGAGGTGCTGTCGCCGAGTGGATGTGCTAAGAAAGTTTAGCGCCGCGATCAGGCGCTCCATCTCCGGGAGGATGAACGGCGGGGATGCGAACGGCGTTTTGTGGCGGCCGGCGTACTGGAAGTCGCGCTCCACGCGCATCGATCCGAGGATGAACCAGCCGATGGCGACTCGCGGGGCATTCGCGCGAAGCTCGTAAGTCAGCGTCCGCGCGCGAGCTGTTCGGGCGACGAGGGCCTGGCCATCGGCCCAGTCGACGATTGCCGATGAGCCGTGCGAATTACGGATACTGAATCCAACGCTCTCGTTCTCCGCGTCAGCAAGCAGATGCACGACACGACCGCTGCGGTTGTCGACGTAGATCTGAACGGTATTGCCGGCGGCGTCCTTGAAGAGGCGCGTTCGATATCCCTGGTATGCGGCGGTGTCGTCGAGAGTGGGATCGGGGAAGGCGAGGACTGGAGCGATTCGATGCGCCCCCTGCGGTTTCGACGACATCGTCGGCCCTGACCGCTGGGCAACGACGAGCGGTAGAACGGCTGCTACGGCGAACGGGATCATTGTGACGTCTGCTGGGCAAGACGGGTTGTTTCAGTGGTTGAACGCACTCCAAAGTACATCTTGCGGCCTTTCCCCGGGTGGGTTATTACCGGGCAAAGAAATGTGGCAGTACTGCTCCCAAGCAGTACCGCATTGTCGGATCACCCATTGGAGGACGGCTCCTATGGCATTGGCCCGCAGTGTCCTGGCTGGCATCGCCGCGACTTTACTCTGCGCGTCGGCGCTTAGCGCGCAAGGGACGGGAAGTATTCGCGGTCGTGTGATCGATTCGACGAGCAGCCAAGGTCTCACCAACGTGAGCGTCCTCGTCGAAGGGACGCCGCTCGGGACGTTGACTCGTCCCGATGGCAGCTTCGAGATCAGCGGCGTTCCGGCCGGCGCGAGAGTCGTGCGCGCGCGGCGCATCGGCTACGGCGCGCGCTCGGTGAGCGTGAACGTGACCGCAGGCAGCGCGACGACGACCGAGATTCGCCTCATTCAGCAATCGACCGTGCTGACGGAGGTCGTCGTCACCGGCTACGGCTCGCAGCGGCGCGAGGCGATCACGGGATCCGTCGCGAGTCTCGATGCGGCGCAGGCGGACAAAGGCGTGATCACGAACGCCACGCAGCTCGTGCAGGGCCGCGTGACTGGCGTGCAGATCGTGCAGAACAGCGGTGAGCCGGGAGCGGGATCGCAGATTCGCATCCGCGGCGGCACGTCGATCAGCGCGAGCAACGATCCGCTGTACGTGGTGGACGGCGTGCCGGTGCTGAACGAGCCAACGGTCGCGGACGCGGCGGGAATCGGCAGCACCAACCCGGCGTTGGCGCGCAACCCGCTCAACTCGATCAATCCGGACGATATCGAGTCGATTTCGATCCTCAAGGACGCGTCGGCGACGGCGATCTACGGAAGCCGTGGCGCGAACGGCGTGATCCTCATTCAGACGAAGCGCGGCGTTGGCAACGTCTCGGAGATGGAGTACGAGACCTACGTTGGCGCGGCGAGCCCGGCAAAGACGCTCGGCATCCTCAATGGTGACGAGTACCGTGCGTTCGTGAAGGCCAACGTGGCAGAGCTCGGGCAGAGCGCGGTCGACAATCTCGGACCGGCCAACACGGATTGGGAGAAGCAGGTGACACGGACGGCGCTGGCCACGAATCACAACCTCGCGTTCTCCGGCGGGTCCACCCAGACACATTATCGCGCCTCGCTCAACTACTTCGACCAAGAAGGCGTGGTGCTGAGGAATGGGCTGCGGCGGTATCAGGGCCGACTCAATGCCGCGCATTACGCCTGGAATCAGAAGCTCCGGCTCGGCCTCAACATCATGGCGTCGCGTGTGAACAACACGTTCTCGCCGAACGAGAACGGCGGCGGATTCCTCGGTGGGTTGTTCACCAACATGGTGATCTTCAATCCGACGTTCCCGGTTCGTCGTCCGGACGGCACATACTACGAGATGGGCTGCGCGCCAAGTGCGCAGACCTGCATCCCGAGCGCGCAGGACGTGCGCAATCCGGTGGCGATGGCCGAGCAGTTGATGGACCGGGCGCCCGAGAACCGGATCCTCGGCAACGTCAATGCGACGATTCAGATATTCGAGGACCTCTCTGCGCAGACGACGGTCGGCGCGGACAACACCAATTCGACCCGGCAATCGTTCGCGCCGCGCGCCAGCGCGGTGGGCGCGGCATACGGCGGCTTTGCGCGGCAGGCCGAGCGCTCGCTGCAGAACACCAACTTCCAGCAGCTGCTCACGTACACGCCGCGCTTCGGCGCAAACCACGAGTTCGAGATCGTCGGCGGGTACGAGTACAACAAAAACGACGTGCAAGGCTTCAACGTCAACGTGCAGAGCTTCATCACCGACGCGTTCGGTGTCGACAACCTCGCCGGCGGCGCACAGCTCCAATCCCCGCCTGGTTCGTATCACAACGAGAGCCAGCTCGTGTCGTTCTTGTCGCGCGCCAATTACGGTTATGCGCACAAATACTACCTGACCGGCGTGCTGCGCCGCGACGGCTCGTCGCGTCTGGCGCCGGGGCATCAATGGGAAGTCTTCCCGGCGATCTCGGGGTCATGGCGGTTGAGCGAAGAACGGTTCATGCGCGATATGCTGCCGTCGAGCGTGTCGAACCTTGCCATCCGCCTCGGCTGGGGTAAGCAGGGCAACCAGGCCGTGCAGCCGTATCAAACGCAACTGCTGCTTCGCTCCGATCCGAGTGCCGTCTATCCGTTCGGCGGCACGGCCGTGAACGGTCTCCGCGCGGCGCAGGTCGGAAACCCGGACCTGAAGTGGGAGACGGCGACCCAGACCAACGTCGGCATCGATTATGGATTCCTGAACGACCGGCTCACCGGCTCGCTCGAGGTCTACCAGAAGAACACCAAGGACCTGCTGCTCGACGTTGCTGTGCCGCAGCCGGCCGTCGTGAGCACGCGCATCGAGAACGTCGGCAGCCTGCAGAACCGTGGCCTGGAGGCATCGCTCGATGGGCAGCTGTACAGCTCCGGCAAGACGATGCTTTCCGCCGGCTTGACGTTCACCGCCGAACGAAACAAGGTCACGAGCATCGGCGGCGTGCCCTTCATCAACACTGGCTTCGTGAGCGGACAGGGGCAGTCCAACCAGTACTCGCAGCGTATCCTGGTCGGCGAGCCGATCGGCACCTTCTTCGGCCCGAAGTTCCTTAGCGTGAACGCGCAGGGCCAACAGGTATTCGCCTGCAAGACGGGCAGCCCGGACTGCGCGAACGGCCAGACGACCAATCCGTCGGACGAGGACAAGATGGTGTTGGGCAGCGCCAATCCTGACTTCACCGTTGGCCTGCGGAACAACGCCACCTGGCACGGCTTCGACGCCAGCTGGCTGTGGCGCGGCGAGTACGGCGGCAAGGTGTTCAACAACACCGCGCTGGTCTATGCGGCCAAGTCCGATGCGAAGCAAGGCCGCAACTTCCTGAAGTCGGCGCTCAGCATGCCCGATGCGATCACCGAGCCGGCCAAGTTCTCGTCCCGCTGGATCGAGAGCCGCACGTTCACCCGACTGCAGAACGTGACGATCGGCTATCTGGTACCCACGGCGTACACCGCCGGTCGGCAGACGCGCGTGTACGTGTCCGGCGACAACCTTCTGCTCATGACGAGCTACTCCGGCTACGATCCCGAGGTGTACGTGGCTTCGGGTCTCGCCTCGCGCGGCATTGATTATCTGGTTTATCCGCCGTCCCGTCGATTTACGCTTGGCGCTCGCGTTCAGTTCTGACAGCCAACACGAGGAATCTGAACCCATGAAGAGTCTTCTGAAACGGTCGGTCGGACGCCTGCGGCTTCGCTACCTGCTTGCGCCGATGCTGCTCGTCGTCGGGCAGAATTGCACGAATCTGACGGAAGTCCCGCATGACGCACTCACACCTGAGACGGCGTTCAAGACGCAGGCGGAGATCCTGGCGGGCGTGGCCGGTGTGTACGCCGGACTGCGTGCGACAGAGTGGGTGGGATTCATGACCCTCGAGGACCTCACCACCGACGCTTCCGTCGTGCCGACGCGCGGCAGCGACTGGTACGACAACGGCCAGTGGCTGGACCTGCATCGCCAAACGTGGACTGCGAACAGCGCGGGTACGTTGGCGTTCGTGGATGGCGCGTGGAACGATTTGTTCAGTGGCGTCGCGAAGTCGAATCTGATGATCGACGTCATCAGCAAGTCGGGTCTTTCGCAAGCCGGCAAGGACTCGACGCTCGCCGAGCTACGCACGCTGCGCGCGTGGTACTACTACATGCTGCAGGACATGTTCGGCGGCGTGCCGCTGGTGACGTCGACAGAGCTGAAGCAGAACGCGCGCGCGAGTCGCGATTCGGTGTTCAAGTTCCTCGAAAAGGAGCTGTTGGACTCGCGGCAGTCTCTGCCTGACAAATGGGGTGCCTCGAACTACGGAAGAGTCACCAAAGGGGTAGCGAACGCGATCCTGGCGAGCCTCTACCTGAACGCCGGTGTCTTCGACAAGAACAGCGGCTGGAACGCCACGGGGTACAATACCTGTAAAGGCGTTGCGGTGACGGGAGGAGACGCCTGCGCTGGCGCGATCGCCGCCGCGACCGCGGTGATCAACTCCGGCGTGTACACGCTCAATCCGAACTGGTTCCAGAATTTCGGTCTGGACAACAAGAGCTCACCGGAGAACATCTTCGTCATCGTGCACATCAACGATGCCACGGGAATCGGCGGCAGTTGGCCGATGCGTACGCTGCACTACAACCAGCTCAACAGCGGCTGGGGGAGCCCGTGGAACGGCTTCGCGACGATCGCCGAGTCGTACAGCCAGTTCAGCGCCACGGACGACCGGCGCGGCATGTGGCTCGCGGGCCAGGGCAAGAGCTTCGAGACCGGCCAGCCCGTGAACGACCGCAACGGCAACCCGCTCATCTTCACGCCGTCGATCGCCGACCTCGACAAGGCGAGCGAGGCTGAAGGCGTGCGCTTCAACAAGTTCCCGCCGCTGCCGAGTGCGCCCACCGGCCAGTCGGCCCCGAACGACTTCACGATCTTCCGGCTCGCCGAGATGTATCTGATCAAGGCCGAGGCGGAGCTCGAGGCGGGCAACACGGCGGCGGCGCAGACCGATTTCAACACCATTCACAACCGGCACGATTCGGCGAATCCAGTCACCGTGAGCCGTGACGCGATCCTCAAGGAGCGGCTGCTGGAGTTCTCGGCCGAAGGCAAGCGTCGGACGGACATGATCCGCATGGGCAAGTTCCTGTCGTGGACCGAGGCATCGGCGCACGGCCACGTCAACAAGTCGTCCGAATCGTTCCGTCTCCTGTTCCCGATCTCATCCAACCAGCTCGGCTCGAATCCGTTGCTGACGCAGAATCCGGGATATTGATTCGTTTTTGATGAAGCAGTTGACGCGATCGCCTGCTCTTCCTCGTGAAGGGCAGGCGATTGCATTTGCGTCAACTCTCAACGCAGAGGCGCGGAGATCGCGGAGGCCGTCTGCGCCTCTGCACTGAGTAGTTGCAGTTGTCGCTGCCGTTGACGTTCTTGTAGTTGTTGCTGCTGCAATTGCCGTGGGGGCCGCCAGTGGCGTCGCCTCGCTCACATCCCTCCTTGCTCAAGATCGCGACTCTCGTCCTGGGCCGCATGAAGCTGTCTCTTGGAATGGCGGCGCTCTGTTGGTCGGTTGCGTGGCTCACCGGATGTTCTGCGGGCGAACGCGAGGCAGAGATCTCCGCGCCACCTCCAGCCGACGGGCGCCTGTTCACGAAACTCCCCGCCGCCTACACGGGCGTGCGATTCGAGAACCATCTCACCGAGACCGCGGACTTCAACGTCTTCACCTACCGGAACTTCTATAACGGCGGCGGCGCGGCCGCGGCCGACCTCAACGGCGACGGACTTCCCGATCTCGTCCTTACGGCGAACGCCGCGGGCGCGCGGCTCTACCTGAACCGCGGCGCCTTCCGGTTTCGCGATGTCACCGAACAAACCGGAATCAAGTTCAAGGGCGCCGGTGCGTGGGTGACGGGTGTGACGATCGCCGACGTGAATGGCGACGGCCTGCTGGACGTGTATCTGTGCTACGCGGGCAACGGCACGCCGGAGCAGCGCGCGAACGAGCTGTGGATCAACCAGGGAGTGGGGCAGGACAGCATCCCGCGCTTCCGTGAGATGGCCGAGCAATACGGTGTCGCTGACAAAGGCTACTCCACGCAGGCCGTGTTCTTCGACTACGACCGCGATGGCAAGCTCGACCTGTTCGTCCTCAACAACTCGCCGCGCCCCGTCGTGAGCTTCAGCAGCACGAACACCCGCGACGTGCGCAACGAGTACGGCGGGCACCGGCTGTATCACAACGAAGGCGGGCGCTTCGTGGACGTGAGCCAACAGGCCGGGATCTTCGGGAGCGAGATCGCGCTCGGGCTCGGCGTGGTCGCAACGGACCTGAACCGCGACGGATGGCCGGACCTCTACGTCTCTAACGACTTCTTCGAGCAGGATTACCTCTACATCAACAACCACGACGGAACGTTCACCGAGTCGATCGCCCGCGAGATGCCGTCGATCAGCTACTTCTCGATGGGGCTCGACATCGCGGATGTGAACAACGACGGCTGGCCCGACGTGTACACCACCGACATGTTCCCGGAGGACGACGAGCGCGTGAAGAAGACGTCGGCCTTCGACCTGTGGGAGGTCTATCAGCAACGAGTCAAGAACAA
>DATISA010000071.1:0-9515 GCA_035469245.1 Gemmatimonadaceae bacterium | reverse complement strand
CTCGTCGGCGGTGATGCGGGGTGCGGTGGGATCCAGGTCCGTCGAGATGGTGACCCCCGCGCGGTCGGCCGCCGGCTGCACGAGACGGATCGCGCGCTCCACGGCGCCGTTCGCGCTCGCCGGGGCGAGCATCGGCGTGGTCGGGCGCGCGAAGGTGAGGAGATCCTGCAGTGCTTGCTGGATGCGCGTCAGCTGGCGAGCCATTTCGTCGATGATCGGGGCGAGCGGCGTGTCGCGACCGAGCCGTCGCTGCACCAGATCCAATCCTCCGGCAACGCCGACCACGGGATTCTTGATCTCGTGCGCGACGCCCGCCGCCAACTCTCCCACGGTCGCGAGTTGCGATGCCCGCTCGATCTCGCGCTGGTGCAGCTCGCGCATCCGTGTCGTGGCATCGGCCAGCGCGCCACTCATGTCGTTGAACGCGCGGCCCAGCTCACCCACCTCGTCGCGCTGCGTGATGGCCACGCGCACGCCCGCTTCGCCGGCGGCAAGGCGATGGGTGGCGGCCACGAGCTGCCGGAGCGGCACGACGATCTCGCGCGACACGAGCCATGCCGCGAGCACGAGCGTGAGCACGAACACCGATTCGAGCACGAGCGAGAGCCCGCCCAGCCGGCGAAGCTCGCCGAATGCTTCAGTCGTCGGCAGCTCCGAGACGAAGCGCCAGGGATAGCCCGGCACCGGGACGATCGTCCCGATCACCGTAACGCCGTCGCCGCGCGCGTATTCCGCGAACGAGCCGTTCTTCGCTTCCAATAGGGGCGTGGTGAGCCGCGCCGCGTAATTCACGCGGTCGTCGGGACGGGAGAGAAAGAGTGGCCGTCCCTGCTCGTCGACTATGTACGTATCCAGGTGCCCGGCCAGCGCCGGCGGCAGCTGCAGAAAATCGCGAAAACCGTTCAGACTCATCGCGCCGCCCAGATACGCGACGATCTGTGGCCGGTGCTCGCGGTAGCTGATCAACGGGACCGCGAGCCGGAACTGCGGCTCCCAGCTCCGTCCGAGCTTCCGAATGCGGGTCGTGAGCGCACGCGTGCTGTCGTCCGACGGCACCGTGGTGACGATCGCACCCGAGTCGCCGACGGCCGCGATCACCCGGTGGTCGGGGACCACGAGGTAGAGCGCGTCGAACGCCCCGCTCTCGGCCAGCTTGCTGCGAAGGAGCTGTTCCATGGCCGGCTGGTCCGCCACGTCGCCCATCTCGCCCGCGGGCAGCCCCAGCGCCTTCAGGGTTCCCGCAACGAGAAATTCGTTGCCCGCAACAATCGATTGCAGGAGCAGGAGCGCTCGGTCCGCGCGGTCGCGCACGTGCAGGGCTTGCACCTCGGCCAGCGCCGCCTGGTCTCGCTCGATGCGTCGGCGAATGATCGCCTTGCTCCGCGCGTAGCCCACGGCGTTCGTAACGACGAGTGGCACGAGCGAGAACGCCAGAAACCAGGCGAGGAGCCGGCGGCTGAGCCGCGCACCTGCCCATCGCTTCGTTCGCCCCGCCACGTCATGCCACGGCCGCATGCAATTACCCACCGGGTGATTTGCCCCACTCTGTCCCACTTGTTTGAAGCGCGCGAGGGGGATTTCCCCCATTTCGTGTAAGGGGTCAGAGAGGCCCAACGCGCAAGTAACTCCGCTCGCCATAAGGCATTGCGGACCGGCCGCGGGCGTGGACCCGCGATTGCCTTTGCGAACGCATGGAAGTGCGTCCAATGCAGTCGGCGCGAGCGGGGGCCCGTGCCAAAACCAATTCACAACTCACGAAAGCGAGACCCGGCCGTGTCCATGCGGAACGAGCCTGAACCTTTGATAGAAGATGCCGTCGCCGCCGAGTCGGCTGACCCGATCGCCATCGGCCGCCGCGGCTTCCTGCAAATGACCGCCGCCGTCGCCGCCGCCATTACCGCGGGCGTCGTCGGCGTGCCCGTCGTGCGCGCCGTGGCATCTCCGGCGCTCACCAAGCCGGTCGTCGACAACTGGGTCAAGGTCGCCGACGATATCGCGGTGCTCGACATCGGTGTTCCCGTCCGCGTCGACTTCGTGCAAACGCAGGACGACGCCTGGATCACCAATCGCGCGCTCAACGGCGTGTGGCTCTATACCGAGGACGGCGCAAAGTTCAAAGCCTACAACGGTCACTGCACGCACCTCGGCTGCGGCTACATGCTGGCCAAGGACGGCAAGAGCTTCGTCTGCCCCTGCCACCGCGGCCAGTTCGACATCAAGACCGGTGCCGTGCTGGGCGGACCGCCGCCGCGCCCGCTCGACGAGCTCGAGACCGAGGTTCGTGACGGCGCAGTCTTCGTGAAGTACCAGGACTTCCGGCTCGGCGTCGCCGAGCGGGTTGCCGTGTAACGATATGGCGACCCTTGCTAGATGGATCGACGAGCGAGTCGACCTCGTGGCGATCCGCCGCAACCTGTTCGATCGCGAAGTCCCCGGCGATCTCACCTGGTGGCACACACTGGGGAGCGCGACGCTCACCGTGTTCGCGGTGCAGATCGTCACCGGCGTCGCGCTCGCGATGTACTACGCGCCGTCGCCCGATCACGCGTACGACAGCATCCGCTACCTCGAGCGAAGCGTAGTGAGCGGCTCGCTCGTCCGCGGCATCCATCATTGGGGCGCGTCGGCGATGATCATCCTCGTCATGGCCCACGTGATCCGCGTCTTCACCATGGGCGCGTACAAGTATCCGCGCGAGATCAACTGGGTGCTTGGCGTCGTGCTGCTGGCGGTCGTCTTCGGCTTCGGCTTCACGGGCTATCTGCTGCCATGGGATCAGAAGGCCTACTGGGCGACGCAGGTCGGGACGAACATCGCCGGCACCACACCGATGCTCGGCGGCATCATCGAGAAAGTCCTCCGCGGCGGAAACCAGCTCGGGGCGGCGACGCTGGCGCGCTTCTTCGCGCTGCACGTGCTCGTGCTCCCGTTGCTGCTCGGCGGCGTCGTGCTGCTTCACCTGGCGCTCGTGATCCGGCAGGGCATCGCGCCGCGCACCGACGTGCTCGAGAACGAGGCGCCGCCGCGCACGGACGATCCCTCGTACGCGGACTACTACCGCAAGCGGTACTCCTCGTCCAAGCACGCCGGCGTACGCTTCTGGCCCGACATCGTCGCCAAGGACCTCGTCGTCGGAGCAATCGTCGTCTGCATGCTCGTTCTGCTGGCGAAGTTCGCGGGCAGCGGGCTCGAGGCGCCCGCCGATCCGACGGATACCTCCTACACCCCGCGACCCGAGTGGTACTTCCTCCCGTTCTTCCAGCTGCTCAAGCTCGTACCGGGTTCGATGGAGAGCGCGGTCGCCGTCGGCGTCCCGGCGGCGTTGTTCATCGTGCTCCTGCTGCTTCCCTTCTTCGACCGGCGCAGCACGCGCTCGCTGCTCCATCGGCCGGTCGCCGCCTTCGCGCTCGTCGGCATCCTTGGCGGTTCAGGGTTCCTCCTCGGCCAGTCGATGCGCGACATGACGCCGAATGCGCCCGAAGTCGGCCGGCCGTTGAGCTCCGCCGAACGTTCGGGCCGCGCGCTGTTCAAGCGGCAACAGTGCGGAAGCTGTCACGCCGTGGGCGATCAGAAAGTTGAAAAGAAGGACGATACGCCCGACGCGCCGGACCTCACGGAAGTGGGCCTCAAGCACTCCCCGTCGTGGATGCACAGCTTCATGGAAGAGCCGCTCCGGTTCCACCCCGACTCCAAGATGCCCGCGTTCGGTCCCCCGACGCTCACGCACCAGGAGATCGAGGAGTTGTCGCAGTACCTGTCGTCGTTGCGCGGGCCGCATGGCCCGTCTCGTCAGCCGGAGTATCGGGACACGTTCCCGGAGCCGGCCAAGCCCAAGGAGAATCCATGAAAGCACATCTCATCATCGCCGGCGTGCTTCTGGCCGGTGGTGGCGTCTTTTCGCGCGCCGCAGCACAGACGCCTGACGCGAAGACGCTTTATCAGGAGAATTGCCGGAAGTGTCACGGCGTCCTCGGCACGCCGCCCAAGACCATGAAGGCGAAGTTCTCGAAGATCGCGACGTTCGACGCCGAGTTCATCGCCAAGCGCTCGGTCGATTCGATCGCCAAGGTGCTCACCAAGGGCAAGAACGAGGACATGAAATCGTTCAAGGACAAGATGTCGCCCGAGGAGATCAAAGCGGTCGCGCAGTACGTCAGTGAGTTGGCCTCGAAACCTCATCCGTAGTCTCGTCGACCACCGCGAACTCGCCGCGAGCAGTGCTCGGGCGAAGGATGCGTCATGCGATACGTACGCTGGGTGCTCTCACTCGCCGTCGTCGCGTTCCTGCCAGTGGCCGGACGCGCGCAGCCGCGAGTGAACAACGACACCACGACCGCGCGCCGCGCAGGATACGCCGGCAGCGCGTCGTGCGCCGAATGTCACAAGAAGGAAACCGCGCAGTTCAGCGCCAGTACGATGGGCAAAGTCATGCTCGCCCGGCCGCGCAACGAACACGAGGCGCTCGGCTGCGAAGGCTGCCATGGCCCGGGCAAGCAGCACGCGGAATCGGGCGGAGAGGAGCGCGGGGCGCTCGTCTCGTTCAGCCGCAAGTCGCCGACGCGAGTCGCCGACCGCAATGCGCAGTGCCTGTCATGTCACGAGAAGACGGCGCGCACGCTGTGGAAGGGCAGCGCCCACGAGTCTCGGAACATCGCGTGCACCGATTGTCACACCGTCATGCACGAGACGTCCGAGCGATCGAATCTGAGGAAAGAGACGGTCCTCGCCACCTGCGGCAATTGCCACCCGTCGCAGAAGGCCGCGGCGGCGCGCTTCACCCACATGCCAATGGGCGAGCAGAAGCTCGAGTGCACGAGCTGCCACAACCCGCACGGATCGGCGGGACCCAAGCTCTTGCTCACCAGCTCCGTCAACGAGACGTGCTACTCCTGCCACGCCGAAAAGCGCGGCCCGTTCCTCTGGGAGCACCCACCGGTCGTGGAGAACTGCGCGAATTGCCACGATCCGCACGGGAGTAGCCATGAGAAGATGCTGAAAGTCTCGCGGCCGCGACTCTGCCAGCAATGTCACAACGCGTCGTATCACCCGTCGCAGCCGCGCTCGGATGGTTTGACACCCGTCAACGGCGCGGTGGTGTTCAACGACCGGCAGTTCGTGATGGGCCGCCAGTGCCAGAATTGCCATTTCAACATCCACGGATCCAATCACCCTTCCGGCAAGGCCTTCACGCGATAGCGACAGGAGAGACACCATGCGTATCAAAGCACTCACTGCCGCCATGCTCATCACAGTCCTCACGGCGGCCTTGTTCTCCAAGCCGGTGCTCGGACAATTGCCCGGCAACGTGACTGGTGCGGCGGACGTGGGCGTTCGCAGCTTCGTCCGAGAGCCCACGCTTCAGCAGCGCGCCAGGTTCGACCAGTACCGCGATGCCAGCGGCTGCGCGATCAACGGCAGAATGGGCACCTGCCCGACGCTCGATGCGTTGCTCCTCCGTTGGGACACCGCCGACAGCGCGCGCACCTTCCAGTTCGTCGGGCGTGAGTTCGGCAAGCTGGATCAGAGTCTGAAGGCACAGGCCGCGCAGCCCGGCGTCTTCAACGTCCAACTCAGCTGGGACCGCATTCCACACACCTTCTCGACCAACGGACGGTCGCTGGGAACGGGCCTGAATTACAACGCGCTCCCCTCGCCGCGGCCCGACACGGGGACGTTCAACAGGCTCTCGCCGTACATGAGCCCCATCCGCACGCGTTGGGACCCGGTGAAGGTCTCGATGGCGCTGACGCCCAACCACAATTGGGATCTCAAGGCGGAGTACACCCGCACCAGCAAGACCGGCACACGGCCGATGGGCATGGCCTTCGGATCGCCCGGCGGCAACGGCCGCGAGGTCCTCGAGCCGATCGATCAGACCATGCACGACGTGAAGCTCACCGAGGGCTACTCGAACGAGCGATTCCAGGTCGTCGGCAGCTACGACCTCTCCGTGTTCCGCAGCGGCACGAACTCGGTCACGGCGGACAACCCGCAGATCGCCACGAGCACCGCGACGGCCGGCTCCGCGCTTGGCCGCAGCGCGCTCGCGCCTAGCAATCTCGCCCACACCGCGCTGCTCACCGGCGCGCTCAACCTTCCCTTGCGCAGCAGAATCTCCGGTACCGCGTCGTATGGCTGGTGGCGACAGGACGCGCCGTTTATCCCATCAACCATCAATAGCGCGATCGTCGATCCAAGAATCGTTCCGTTTGGCGGAAGCCTGCACGGTAAGGCTCAAACGTCCTCCGTCAACCTCCTGGCGACGAGCAGGCCCCTACAAGCGCTGAACTTCACGGCGCGGTACCGCACGTACAGCTACCACGACGCCACCGCCGAGTTGACCGTTCCATTCGAGATCGTCAATGATCGCACGGTCGGCGGCGCCGAGGAACGCGAGCACCTCCCGTTCTCGCGCGACAACGCCGACGCCAAGCTCACCTGGAGCGTCGTTGCGCCCCTCGACCTGAGTGTCGGCTACACCTGGGAACGCAACGAGCGCGACACACTCGTGCGCAACACGCACGTGATCACCGAGAAGACGCCGCGCATCGGACTGGATTTCACCGGCATCGAGTGGCTCACCCTCCGCACGACGTACAGCAGGGGCTGGCGTCGCACCGCGGGCGACTATCGCCAGACTGCGTCCAACGAGATCAGCACGTTCCGCCGCTTCGATCAGGCGGATCGGAATCGCGAGCGGTTCGACGTTCTCGCGGAAGTGACGCCGGTCGATCAAGTCACGCTGGCTGGGCGTTGGCAAATCGGCCGCGACGAATACCGAAACGTCGAATACGGGCTGCAGAGCGACCACAGCGCGAGCGTTGGCGCTGACATCGACTGGACGCCGGCCGATCGCTTCTCGATCGGCGGCGGCTGGGTTCGCGAGGACTTCAACAATCGTCAGCGCAATCGGTACCGCACCGGCGGCACGCCCGGACCGCTGTGGGACAACCTGACGTGGGACTGGATCGGCACGAACAAGGATCGCAGCACTACGACGTACGCCAGCTTCACCGCCGATATCGTCCCCGACGCATGGGAGACCGGTGCGACGATTGAGGTGTCGAAGTCGCGCTTTGCGATGCTGACCTACAATCCGACGGCGCCGACGAGCGGCACCGCGGCGCAGATCACTTCCGCGACCGCGATGAACCTCCCCGAGGTCTCCCAGACGTTCCAGCCGTTCAACGTCTTTTTGCGACGCCGGCTGACGACGGATTGGGCGATGACGGTGGGCTATCGCGGTGAACTGTTCCGGCAGAACGATTTCCGCACCAACACGCTGCAGCCGGCGATGAACGGCAACTACATCTTCCTCGGCAACAATCTCGCCGGGTACGATGCGCGGCTCATCACCATCACCATGAGCTACCGCCCCGGTCTGATTCGCCTTGGGCGATCTACGCTGTGAACCGTCGGCTCACATCGGAGGCAATCCCCACGCACACGACGCACAAAGAGAATTCCTGAAAGTGCATTTACACCATCGCCGGCGCTCTCCCCGCCGGCGGTGGTGCCGTTCTCGTCGAGACGGCGGGCCCCGGCCACGCGCCAGGGCGCCATCTCGACGCGAACGCGTTGGACCAGGGAGAGCTGTACCAGGCTTTGCGCGGAGCTCGATGCGGCGGACCACGGCCGCGAACGCAGGGCGCCGCGAGTTGTGCTCGACGAATCCCCCGTAGTTCATTTCTCCCTCGCACCCGCCGCGAGCAGTGCTCGGGCGAAGGATGCGTCATGCGATACGTACGCTGGGTGCTTTCACTCGCCGTCGTCGCGTTCCTGCCAGTGGCCGGACGCGCGCAACCGCGGGTGAATCACGACACCACGACCACGCGCCGGGCAGGATACGCCGGCAGCGCGTCGTGCGTCGAATGTCACAAGAAGGAAAGCGCACAGTTCACCAAGAGCACGATGGGCCAGGTCATGCTCGGCAAGCCGCGCAACGAACACAAGGCGCTCGGCTGCGAGGGCTGCCATGGCCCGGGCAAGCAGCACGCCGAGTCCGGCGGAGAAGAGCGCGGGGCGCTCGTCTCCTTCAGCCGCAAGTCGCCGACTCCGGTCGCCGACCGCAATGCGCAGTGCCTGTCTTGCCATGAGAAGACCGCGCGCACGCTGTGGAAAGGCAGCACGCACGAGTCACGCAACGTCGCCTGCACCGACTGCCACACCGTCATGCACGACAACACGGAGCGCGGAAATCTGAAGGGCGCCACCGTCGTCGCGACCTGCGGAAATTGTCACAAGGACAAGCAGGCACAGATCGCGAAGTTCTCGCACATGCCGCTGGGCGAGGGCAAGCTCGAGTGCTCGAGCTGCCACAACCCGCACGGCTCGGCCAACGAAAAGATGCTCGTCGCGAGCTCGGCCAACGAGACCTGCTACAGTTGCCACGCCGAAAAGCGCGGTCCGTTCCTCTGGGAACACATGCCGGTCACGGAGAACTGCTCGAACTGCCACGATCCGCACGGAAGCAATAAAGAGAAGATGCTCAAGGTGGCGCGGCCGCGGCTTTGCCAGCAGTGCCATCCCACCGCGCACGGCGGCACCACGGCGCGGCCCAGCGACCTGGCGACGTCACGGTTCGTGTACAACAGGTCCTGCCAGAACTGCCACTTCAACATCCACGGCTCGAATCATCCGGCCGGTGCCTTTTTCACCAGGTAGCGCGATGAGCGCCAGGAGATTACAAATGCGCATCAAGGCATTCGCTACCGCATGCGGCATTGCCGCCGGTATGCTGCCGCTGGGCGCCTCTGTCCTGTCGGGACAAGGTGTCGGCGGCCAAAAGATCACCGTCGCCGGTGAAGTCGGTCCGCGCGGCTACGCCGACGCACTCAACCCGCGACAGCAGGGCAAGTTCGACGAGTACCGCGATTTCCGGTCAGGCCAGTCGGCGTCGGCCGCGATCGAGCAATTGCTCCTCAAGTACACGCCTGCGGACAGCTTCGGCACGTTCCAGCTGAGTGCGCGCCAGTTGTTCCAGCGCGACCAGAGCATGCGGTTGATCGCGAAGCAGCCTGGAATCTTCGATTTCCAGGTCCGCTGGGACCGCATCGTTCACACGTACTCCACGACGGCCCGCTCGCCGGGCGTCGAGGACGTCCGCGGCTTCAACACGCTGCCGCTCGTGCGTCCCGACTCGATCGCGTGGCGCAACGCGCCGTACATCGACGCCATCCGATCGCAGTGGGACCCGATCAAGGTCTCGCTCGGCGTGTCACCGACGAACAAGCTCGACTCCAAGGCCGAGTACACACGGATCTCGAAGCTCGGCGGCATCCCGATGTCGCTGAGCTACAGCGGATCGAGTGGACCGCAGCGCGAGTTCGTCGCGCCGATCGACCAGACCATGAACGACTTCAGGCTGTCGCAAGGATACGTGTCGGGAGACCGCACGCCGGAAAGCGCGCTGTCGTTCGTCAAGAGCTTCCAGGTGACGGCGACCTACGACTACTCGCGCTTCCACAACGGCGTCAACTCGACGATGGTCGACAACCCGCAGGTGGCTATCAGCT
>DATISA010000070.1:0-6465 GCA_035469245.1 Gemmatimonadaceae bacterium | reverse complement strand
GATCCCCGTTCTCTCCACCGAACTCCTACGCGACCTCGGCGCAAGCTTCCACGGCGACATTCTCGTGCCCGGCACCGACGCGTACGATGCCGCCCGCAAGGTGTGGAACGGGATGATCGACCGGCGTCCTGCCTGCATCGCACGCTGCAAGAGCGTCGGCGACGTGCAGGCCGCGCTTCGCTTCGCGCGGGAGAACGACCTCGAGGTTGCGGTGCGCGGCGGCGGACACAACGCAGCCGGTCTCGCCGTGTGTGACGGCGGCCTCGTCATCGACCTCGGCGGAATGCGCGACGTCGTCGTCGACGCCAAGCAACGCATCGCTCGCGCCGGAGGCGGTGCCACATGGGGCGACTTCGATCGAGCCACGGCGGAACATGGCCTCGCTACCACCGGCGGCGCAGTCTCCACCACGGGAATCGCAGGCCTCACGCTCGGCGGCGGGCTCGGTTGGCTCATGCGGAGCTACGGCATGGCGTGCGACAATCTCGTCGGCGCCGAGGTCGTGACGGCGGATGGTCAGGTCGTGCGCGCGAGCGCCACGGAGAACGCGGACCTCTTCTGGGGACTGCGCGGCGGTGGTGGCAACTTCGGCATCGTCACGACGTTCGAGTACGCGCTGCATCCGGTGTCGACGATCTTTGGCGGAATGCTCCTCTATCCGCTCACCAGCGCGCGCGACGTGCTGCGGGTGTATCGCGAGGTCACCACGTCCGCGCCAGACGCGCTCACGGTGTTCGCCGCGATGATGCATGCCCCCGACGGCACTCCGGTCATCGCGCTCGTCATCTGCTACAACGGTCCCGCGAATGAGGGCGAGCGCGCAATCTTGAAGTTTCGCGATTTCGTGACGCCGATCGCCGGCGAGGTCGGTCCGATGCCGTACACCGCGCTCCAGAGCATGCTCGACGCGGGTTTCCCGGAAGGACTCCAGGTGCACTGGCGCTCCGAGTTCGTCCAGTCGATTCCCGACGCGCTCATCGACGCCGCGGTCTCGGCGTTCGAGCGGGTGCCGTCGCCGCTCAGCGCGCTCATGTTCGAGCAGTTCGGCGGGGCGGTGAAGCGTGTGCCGCGCGACGCGACGGCGTTCGATCAGCGTGACTCGGATTACAACCTTGTGATCGTGTCGCGCTGGCAGAATCCGGCCGACGCCGAACCGAACGTGCGCTGGGCGCGGGAGACCTCGGAGGCGGCGAGGGCATTCACCAACGGTCGCGTGTACGTCAACTACATCGGCGCGGGCGAAGCGCCGGATCGCGTGCGCGCCGCGTTCGGGGCCGACAAGTTCGATCGTCTGGCGACGATCAAGCGGAAGTACGATCCGACCAACGTCTTCCGACTGAATCAAAATATTCCGCCGAGCGATCGAGAGACCGTATGATTGGGGATGGCCAATTCCCGAACTGCCAACAACCTCCTCGACGCCGCACTCGCCGCCATCGCCGAGAACAACGCGCGAACAAACGCGTTCATTCTGGTCGATGAAGAGGGAGCACGAGCCGCGGCGCGCGCCGTCGATGACGAGCGCCGCCGCGGCGTCGATCGAGGCCCGCTCCACGGGCTGCCGATCTCGATCAAGGACCTGATCGATATCGCCGGCCAACCCACCACGGCCGCGTCGCGCGTGCGCGCCGGGCACGTCGCGTCTCACGATGCGCCGGTCGTTCGGCGGCTCCGCGGCGCCGGCGCGGTGTTGATCGGCAAGACCAATCTCCACGAGTTCGCGCTCGGCACGACGAGCGAGGAATCGGCGTACGGCCCCGTGCGCAATCCGCACGACGTCTCTCGCTCGGCGGGCGGCTCGAGCGGCGGTTCGGCGGCCGCCGTGGCGACGGGAATGGGCGTCGCCTCGATCGGCAGCGATACGGGCGGATCGATCCGCATTCCCGCGGCGGCGTGCGGCGTCGTGGGACTCAAGCCGTCGCTCGGCGAGGTACCCACCGAAGGCGTCGTAGCGCTGAGCACCACACTCGATCACGTCGGCCCGCTCGCGCGGTCAGTGGAGGACGCCGCGAACCTGTGGGCTGTCCTCGCCGATCGGCCGATTCCACGACTGGATCCGCCGAGCCAACGCTCGATCACGCTCGGTGCGCTGGGCGACTACTTCACCGTGCTGCTCGACACCGACGTGCGTCGTGCATTCGACATGGCACTCGAGCGTTTGCGTGCCTGTGGCATGAACGTCGTCACTCGCGCGGTGGAGGGTACGGCGACGATCGTCGACGCGTACACGAACATTTCGCTGTCCGAAGCCGCGCACTATCACGCCGAAATGCTCGGCTCGCGCGCGGACGAATACCAGCCTCCGGTGCGGCAGCGGTTGGAACGCGGCCGCACGATATCGGCGGTCGATTATCTAAAGGCTCGCGACACGCGCGAATCGCTGCGGCAATCGGTCGACGCCGCGCTCGAGGGGTGCGACGCACTCGTGCTTCCGACGTTGCCGATCGTGGCGCCCGTGCTCGGCGCGACGGAGGTAATGATGGACAACGGCGAGACGATCGTCGTGCGCGCGGCAATGCTGCGACTGACTCAGCTATTCAACGTCACTGGAAATCCAGCGATCTCGCTGCCGATCGCCACTGCCGGGCTTCCAGTGGGGCTTCAGCTCGTTGGCATGCGGAACGAGACGGAGCGCCTGCTCGCCATCGCCACGTCAGTCGAGCGAGCGCTTCACTGAGCCTGGATTGACACTCGCGTCGCTTTCGTGGCATCGTCATTTGTAGTGGCCGACCTGGGGGTTCGATGAGATCCATTCGCGTCATCGCGCTCGCGTCCTTCATTGTTGCCGCCCACCGTGCGCCCGCGCAGCAAGGGGAGCGGCTCGGCACGGTGCATTTCCCGACGTCTTGCAGCCCGGCCGTCACGCCACGCTTCGATCGGGCCGTCGCGCTCCTCCACTCGTTCGAGTTTGGAGCATCGATCCGCGCGTTCAACGAAGTGCTGACCCAGGACTCCACCTGCGCCATGGCGTATTGGGGGATCGCGCTCAGTCGGTGGAGCAACCCGATGGCGCCCGGTGTGCGTACGCCGGCGCAACTCGCGCCCGGCAAGGAGGCCACCGATGCCGCGCTCCGCGCCGGCACCCACACCACGGCCCGCGAACGGTCATACATCGCCGCCGTCGCCGAACTGTACAAGGATTACGAGCAGGTCGACCAAGCCGCGCGTGTCGCCGCCTACGCGCGCGCGATGAAGGAGCTGGCCGCGAGCCAGCCCGCCGACACGGAAGCCAAGATCTTCTATGCGATCGCGCTCACCGCGTCGGCGCCGCCCACCGACAAGACGTACGCCAATCAGCTCGCCGCGGGGCGCATACTCGAGCCCATATTTGCGAAGCAGCCAAACCACCCGGGGCTCGCGCACTACATCATTCACACCTACGACGTCCCCGAGCTCGCGCCCAAGGCGGTCGCGGCGGCAAATCGTTACTCGGCCATCGCGCCGTCGGCCGCGCACGCGCTCCACATGCCCTCGCATACGTTCACGCGCGTGGGCGACTGGCAGCACTCGATCGCCGTGAACCGACGCTCGAGAGAAATCGCCGAGCGCGAGTCCTCGATCGCCGAGGCGCTTCACGCAAGTGACTACGCGGTGTACGCGCACCTGCAGCTCGGGCAGGATTCGGCGGCGAAAGCATTGCTCGCCGGGTTGCCGGCGCTCGCCGCGCGGTTCGACCCGAACGTCATCACAGGCGCCGCGCCCGGCTCGGCCGGTGTGTTCGCGCTCGCCGCGATTCCCGCGCGCTATGCGCTGGAGCGGCGCGACTGGGCGAGCGCCGCGGCGCTCGAGCCCGGGTCGAGCGCATTCCCATGGACGGAGGCGATGCCGCACTTCGCGCGCGCGCTCGGCGCGTTACGCCTCGGCGACACCGCCAAGGCGCGCGCATCGATCGACTCGCTTGGCGCGATCCGGCAGCGGCTTCTCGCGAGAGGTGAGCCGTACTGGGCCGAGCAGGTCGCGATTCAGCAGCTCGGTGCCGAGGCGTGGCTCGCTTTCGCGCAGCATCGCACCGAGACCGCACTCGCACGCATGCGAGAGGCGAGTCGCCGCGAAGATGCGACGGAGAAGAGCGCGGTCACGCCCGGACCGCTCGCGCCGGCGCGGGAGCTGCTGGGCGACATGCTACTCGAGCTTCAGCGTCCCCGCGAGGCGCTCGCCGAGTACCGCGCGACGCTCACTAAAGAGCCAAATCGATTTCGGACGCTCTACGGCGCGATGCGCGCGGCGTCGCTCGCCGGCGACGCTGTTACAGCGGCGCGATACAAGTCCGAGCTTCGAAAGCTGTGCGCGAAAGCGGACGTTCCAGGGCGGCCCGAGCTCGCGACGATCAGGAAATAGGTCTGACTCTTTTTCTGCCGCTCGGTCCCTCTACAACTCCCGTCGGTTGAGCGCTCCCACCGCGTAATCCACCGCCCGCGCCGTCAACGCCATGTAGGTGATGCTCGGATTCTGATTCGCCGTCGACGTCATGCACGCGCCGTCGGTGACGAACACGTTCGGCGCATCCCACACCTGGTTGTGCGGGTTGAGCACCGACGTCTTGGGATCGCGGCCCATGCGCGCCGTGCCCGTCTCGTGGATCACGAGTCCGGGCGGATTGTTCTCGTGGATCGGCCGGATGTCCGTGGCGCCCATCGCCTCGAACATCTCCGTTGCCGCGACGACCATGTCGTCGAGCATCTTCTTCTCGTTGTCGCTGTAGGCGCAGTGCACGCGCAGCGCGGGGATGCCCCAGGCGTCGACGAGGTTCGGATCGATCTCGATGTAGTTCTCGTGGCGAGGGAGCATCTCGCCGAAGCCGTACAGCTCCATCTCCCAGGGACCGAGATCGCCGATGAGGGATTTCTTGAAGCCGGGGCCGAGGCCGTCCATGCTCATTCCGCGCTGCCAGCCCGGCCGATGCGCGCGGCCCTCGTAGCCGTAGCCGCGCAGGAAGTCCGGGTGCTTGGTTTTGACATTTCTAAAGCGCGGCACATAGATCGCGTCGGGCCGGTTGCCGATCTCTCGGCGGTCCTTCGCCCAAGGCAGCGTTGCCACGGCGCCACCGCCCATGATGTGATCCATCAGATTGTGTCCGAGCTCTCCGCTCGAGTTGCCGAGCCCCGTCGGGAATTCGTCGGTGGCGGAGTTCAGCAGAATGCGCGTCGACTCGAGCGCCGAAGCGCAGAGGAAGACGACCTTCGCATTCACGTCGAACGACTGCCTGGTGTTCCCGTCGACCACGCGCACGCCGGTCGCGCGACGCGTTTTCGGATCGAACACGATACTGTGCACCACACTAAAGGGGCGCACCGTGAGCTTCCCGGTCTTTTCCGCCGCGGGAAGCGTGGCGTTGATACTGCTGAAGTACGAGAAGGTGATGCACCCGCGCGCGCACACCCCGCACAGGTGGCACTTCTCGCGGCCGTTGTGATCTTCGGTGAGCACCGCGAGCCGCGCATTGGTGACGAGCCGCTCGCCGCCGAATTTCTGCAGCAGCGAGTCGCGCGCCTTTTGTTCGGCGGCGTTGAGCGGCCACGGCTCCTGAAAGACGCCGTCGGGTAGATGCGCCAGATTCTCGCGCCGTCCCTGGATCCCGACGAACTGCTCGACGTGCGTCCACCAGGGTTCGAGATCCTTGTAGCGGAGCGGCCAGTCGACGGCGATGCCGTCGCGCGCGTTCGCCTCGAAGTCGAGGTCGCTCCACCGGTACACGCACCGTCCCCACATGATCGACCGCCCGCCAACTTGACGACCCCGTATCCAATAAAACGGCTTGTCGTCCGGGAAGGAGTACGGGTTATCGAGATCGTTCACGAAGAACTTGCCAGAATACTCATCGCAGGCACCGGTGTGCCGCTGGATCGGCTGGTAGCGCTCGATCCGCTTGCGGTCACCCATGCCGCGGTAGCGCATTCCATATGGCGGCACGTGCTCGACGTAGTCGACCGCTGGATCGATCGGCCGTCCCGCCTCCAGCACGATCGTCTTGAGTCCGTGTTCGGTGAGCTCTTTCGCCGCCCAGCCGCCGGAGATCCCGGAGCCGACGACGATGGCGTCGTAGGTGTCAGGCATGATCGTCAGGTGGCTGGAGTGAACGGCACGTTGCCCTGATAGCTGTCGAACATGACCTTGGTCTTCAGGATGTCCTGCTGCACCGGCGCCGACGTGAAGTAGCCGTAGACGGTGAGCGACTTGAGCCGGCCGAACGCGTGTCCGGCGCCCGTCTTGTCGTTGCGCGCTTTGTCCAGTGCCGTGACCAGCGCGATCTTCCGCTCGCGCGAGAGATCGACGAATCCCTTCGCGTCAATCTCGTTCAGTCCGGCGAGAAACGCGGCTTTCTCGTCGTCGCTCATCCACTCGGTCAGGATGAGATCGATGAATTCGGGCACCTTCACACTCGTGGCACCCGGGGTGTCCGTCTGCGGGATGATGAACTCGGCGATCTCCGTGACGAGCTTCTGTTGCCGCGCATTCAGCGTTCGG
>DATISA010000069.1:0-12778 GCA_035469245.1 Gemmatimonadaceae bacterium | reverse complement strand
TGACCGCGAAACCGGTGCCTCGACGACCTCGTATGGAGCATCCGTGAAGCGTGTCGGGTTCCGCGGCCGCCTCTTCCTGATCCTGCTGGCTTTCGCCCTCGTTCCGTCGATTCTCATCACTGTCGCCTGGAATGCCACGGGGTCGTTCGTGCTGCCGCTGGTGACGGGAACCGCGGCATGGGACAGCGTGGCCACGACCGGCGAACGTGCACTCGAAGCAGCTCGAAAGGCGCCGCTCACGCCGGGTCAGCGGGCAGCGCTCGACGTACACGAACGCACCCTTCGCCGCAGCGTCGTCAACTCGAGGCAGGCAGGCTTCCTCCTCCGCCAGGGAGCGAGGACGCTCGCCGTGCTCACGCTCGCCATCGTCCTGGTCATTGGGCTGATCGCGTTGCGCGTCGCGGGACATCTGAGCCGGAATCTGAGCCGGCCGCTGCAGGAGTTGGTCGGCTGGACGGAGCACATTGGCCGCGGCGAGGCGCTCCCGAACACGCCTCCGCGGCGCGGCGCGCCTGAATTCGAGGTATTGCGACGCCGCATGCGCGACATGGCCGGCGAGCTGGAGCTCGGCAGATCCCGCGCACTCGAGGCGGAACGCGCGTCCGCGCTCCGCGAGAGCGCCAGGCAGGTGGCGCACGAACTGAAGAATCCTCTCACGCCGATTCGATTCGCCGTCGAGCGCCTGCGTCGCGAGGCACCCGCCGAGCTCGCGGAGACGGTCGAGGTCTTGAGCACCGAATCACAGCGGCTCGAGCGGCTCGCGCGCAACTTCGCGCAGTTTGGACGTCTGCCGGAGGGACCGCGCGCCGAAGTGGATGTGGGCGAGCTGGCGCGCTACACGGCGCGCGCGACGATCCCGCCCGAACTGGAGGCGCACGTGGATGTGGCGGCCGACGTTCCGATGATCCACGCGCATCACGATGCCCTCGCCCGCGCCCTGTCGAACGTCATGCTCAACGCGGTGGACGCGTGTAAGGAGGGCGGGCGCGTGGACGTTCGCGTTCGACGCGCCCGGCAGGGCCGCGACGAGGGAGTCGAGATCGTCGTCGCGGATACCGGATGTGGAATTCCACCCGAGCGTCTCTCGCGGATCTGGGACCCGTACGTTACGTCGAAGACCGGCGGTACCGGATTAGGGCTCGCCATCGCACGCCAGACGGTGCTGGCGCACGACGGCACCGTGTCAGCGACGAGCGCCGTCGGCAAGGGTACGGAGATCAGATTCGTGCTGCCTCGTGGCAACGGCAGCAATGGAGGAGGAGGGCTGAATGGAGATTAGTCCGATCCTTGTTCCGATCGCGCTGTTCGTGTGCGCGGCCGCCACGGCGATCGGCGTGCCGATCGCGCGCGCGTTTGCGCGGCGGCTCGATCGCGGGCCATCGCGCTCCGAACTGCCGGCGGACGTCACCGCGCGGCTCGAGCGTATGGAGCAGGCGCTCGATTCGATCGCGATCGAGGTCGAGCGGATCTCGGAAGGCCAGCGATTCACGACCAAGCTGCTGGCGGAGCGGAACACCGGCGTGCAGGCTGGCGTATCCGACCGGCAAACATCCACGGAGCGACCGTGATGCTCATCCAGGGGCCGCCGTCCGACTTGATCCCGGCCGGCGCGATCGAGATCGTCCAGTCGTTCTTCGTCACGATCGCGGTGATCGCGCTCGGCATCCCGATCATCCGCGCCGTCACCAGACGATGGGAGCGGGGCGCCGCGCTGCCTCCTGCCGAATCGCCGGAGGTCATCGCGCGGCTCGAGCGAATCGAGCAGGCGGTCGAAGCGGTCGCCGTGGAAGTCGAACGCATCGCCGAGGCGCAGCGCTTCTCCGCCAAGCTGATGGCGGAGCAGCAGCGCGCGGCGCTCCCGCGGTCCGACACGTAGCGCCGCATGCCGAGCGTCCTGATCGTCGACGACGAGCCGAACATCCGGCGAATGGTCGGTGCGCTGCTCGCCGCCGAAGGCTACGAGGTGCGCGATGCGCCCGACGGCGCGAGCGCCCTGGCGCGTGCCGCCGAATCCGAGCCCGACGTCCTGCTGCTCGACCTGATGATGCCGGGAGAGCTCGATGGGCTGGCGACGCTCGCGCGGCTGAGAGAGTCGTTGCCCGACGTGCCGGTCGTCATGATGAGCGGCCGCGCGGGATTGAGCGACGCCGTCAAGGCGACGAAGCTCGGCGCGTTCAACTTTCTGGAAAAGCCGTTGAGCCCCGAGGGAGTGCTGCTCGCGTTGTCGTCGGCGCTCGAGCTGCGACAGGCGCGGCGCGAGGCCAGAACGCTGCGCGCCGATCTCGGGTTGAGCGGTGAGATGATTGGCGACAGCCCGTCGGTGCAGCAGGTGCGCGCGATGATCGCGCGCGTCGCTCCCACGGATTCGCGCGTGCTGATCTTCGGCGAGTCGGGCACCGGCAAGGAACTGGTGGCGGCGGCGATCCACGCCGGCAGCGCGCGCCGCGACCGGCCATTCGTGCGCGTGAACTGCGCGGCGATTCCGCGCGATCTCGTCGAAAGCGAGATGTTCGGCCATGAGCGTGGCGCGTTCACCGGCGCGACCGACCGTCGCATTGGGCGATTCGAGCTGGCGCATCGCGGCACGCTGTTTCTGGACGAAGTGGGCGACCTCGGCTCCGAAGCGCAGGCCAAGCTGCTGCGCGCCATCGAGGCGAGCGAGATCGAGCGCGTGGGCGGCGGCAAGTCGATCCGCGTCGACGTGCGTGTGGTGGCCGCGACGAACAAGGACCTGCCGCGCGCCGCCGCCGAGGGCGGCTTTCGCGAAGATCTGCTGTTCCGGCTGAATGTGCTTCCCATCAGCCTGCCGCCGCTGCGCGAGCGACCCGGCGACATTCCGCTGCTCGTGCGTCATTTCTCGACGCTGCATCGCTTGCGCACAGGCCGGGCGATTCCGTCGTGGACCGAGGACGCGCTGGCCGCGCTCGGCCGGTACACGTGGCCAGGCAACGTCCGCGAGCTGGCGAACATCGTCGAGCGCCTCTCGATCCTCCACGCCGGGCAAAGCGTCACCGAGGCGAACGTCGCGTCGGTGCTGCCGGTCGAGCGTGTTTCCCGCGCCACGCCGACGGCGGCTCCCCTGCCCGACCCGACACTCGAGCGTTCACTGAGCGACACGCTCGACGACTACGAGCGCGTGCTGATCTCGCGAGCACTGTCGGCGGCCGGCGGCAACGTGGCCGAAGCGGCGCGGCGGCTCAAGACTGACCGGCCGAATCTGTATCGACGCATGCGCCGGCTCGGCATCCCCGTGGGTGTCGAGTGAAACGAGTGCGGCCGTGCACCGCGGACGCAGGCAATCCACCGGAGCGATGATGCGTCGGACCGTCGTGTGGCTGGGCATGGCACTCGTGCCCGCGGTCGCTGCAGCGCAACGTGATTCGGCCAGCGGCAGGCAGTCGTTGCCGCCGGACGTGCGTCGCGTGGTCGTGGAGCGCTGGAACGGACCCAACGTGGTGCGAGGGTCAGGCCGCGTGGAGATCGAAGCCGGACGGGCCGTGAACGGCAACGTCGCCGTCACGGGCGGCCCTCTGGTGATCGCCGGTCACGTGACTGGCTCCGTGCTCGGGCTCAACGCGGACGTCACGCTGCGCCCGGGCGCGCAGGTCGACGGCGAAGTGCTCGTGGTGGGCGGCCAGCTCGAGGGTCGTTCGCTTGCGCGCGTCGGAGGCGCCGCGCGCGTCTATCGCGAGGCGCTTGGCTATCGCGAGGAAGGCGACCGGATCGTGGCCGTAGACGACAGCTCGCGCGACAGCGAGACCTGGTGGCGCCGGCTGGAACGCCGGCACGCAGGCAACCGCACGGAGGCACTGCGCGTGGTCGAAGCGGGTCCGTACAACCGCGTCGAGGGACTGCCGATCGGACTGGGCCCGCGTGTCCACCGCCTCACGCCCTGGGGCAGCTTCGACGTCGAAGCGGCGGCGGTAGTTCGCACGGGCACGAGCTTCAACTCCGAGCAGGGCGACGTCGGACACAAGCTGCGCGGCGAAGTGCGGTTGGGTAGCGATCGCGGGATCGGCGTTGGCGCGCGGATGTACAGCGTCGTGGATCCGATCGAGTCGTGGCAGCTCACGAACCTCGAGACGGCGCTGGCCACGTTTCTCGTGCGGCGCGACTACCGCGACTACTTCCAGCGACACGGCACCAGCGGTTTTTTGACGTTGTACGGCGCGCCCGATCTCAGTCTGACGGGCACCTATGGCGTGGAGCGGTGGTCGTCGCGGAGCGTGCGCAATCCGTTCACGCTCTTCAAAAGCGACGATCCCTGGCGGGCGAATCCGTCGACGGACGAAGGCGTATTCCACGTCACCGATCTGGCGCTCGCGTGGGACACGCGGACCGATCCGCTCGATCCGTGGTCGGGGTGGCTGATCAACGCCGACATCGAGCACGGTCGCGGAACGATCGAGACGGCGGCGTTGACCACCGATCCGCGTGTCCTGGGGCGCACGGGACGAACGTCGTACACGCGCGGGTTCTTCGACGTCCGCCGGTACAACCGCCTTGGTCCGACGGCGCAGCTCAACATGCGCGTGGTGCTCGCCGGATGGCTGGATGGAGATCGTTTGCCGCTCGAGCGTCGTTTCTCGGTCGACGGACCGGGGACGCTTCCGGGATTCGATTTCCGCGGCCTCCGCAACGGCCGCGACGTGGGGACGTGTGCCTCGGGCCCGGGCGTTCCGGGCGGCCCGGCCGAGTGCGAGCGGATAGCGCTGGGACAGATCGAGTATCGCGGCGACCTTCACGTCGGATTCACGGACAATCTGGAGGATTATCTCCGGCAATACCTCAGCGCGCATGGCGGAGTGGCGTGGGTGTTGTTCGCCGACGCTGGGCGCGGGTGGCTGATCGGGCCCGCGGACGGCGGCCTCTCGTACCGCCGCGGCACGCTGCCGCCGCTGTCGACGTTCCGCTCCGACCTGGGGATCGGTATCGACTTCGCCGGCATCGGGATTTACGCCGCGAAATCGGTATCGACGCCGTCCGAGCCGGTCAACTTCTTCGTTCGACTCCGTCACCGCTTCTAGCGTGCGACTGCTCGTCGGCCTGGCCGCGTTGCTCTGGGCTGCGCCGTTGGTCGCGCAGCGTGATCGGGTGCTGCTGAACGTGGAGGCGGTCGCCGGCAGCCCCGCCACGCTCGGCGCGAGCGTGGCCACCGAGAACCTGTTGGGCGACGCGAAGACGCGCGAGCTCCTGCACAACGGCTTCCCGGCGCGCATTCACTACCGGCTCGAGCTGTGGCGCAAGGGCGGCTGGTTCGACGACAGGCGCGGCACGGCGGAGTGGGACGTACTCGTGGCCTACGACCCCACGCTCCAGCGCTACAACGTGGTTCGGCGCACGGCGGACAATCGCCTGCACGAGAACTTCGGCGGCTTCCCGTCGGTCGACGCCGCCGAGAGTCAGATCGGTCGCGCGTTCCGCGTCGGTTTGGCCCCGGACCGATCAGGAAAGTACTATTACAATCTGGTGGTCGACATCCAGACGCTCACGGTGAGCGACCTTGACGCGCTCGAGCAATGGCTGCGCGGTCCCTCGGCGCCGACGCGGAGCAACCCGCTCAAGGCGATCCGTGGTGGTGTCGGGACGCTGTTGTCGCGGCTGCTCGGCGGCGACAAGCGGCACTACGAGCAGCGATCGGGCGTGTTCAGCGCGCCGTAAGAGCAACGGTGCGGCAACCCGCCGGCGCTGCCCGTGCCGTTCAGGCCCGAACCTTTCCTCGATGCTCCAACTGCTCGAGGTGGTGGAGCACTTCGGTGCCGTAGAACGTCCTGATGTAATGCGCCTGCGTCGGCGTCAGCCGGCGCACGGCCCAGCTCAGGTGCACGAAGTGCGGCTCGACCGGATGGGTGAGCGGGTGCATACCGATCTCGTCGGGCAGTCGGTTGCCCTTGCGCGTATTGCACGGGCTGCAGGCGGCGACGACGTTCGTCCAATCATTCGTGCCGCCGCGCGACAGTGGAATCAGATGGTCGCGGGTCAGCGACTCGCGCGGCTTGAGCTCCGTCATGTGGCGGCCGCAGTACTGGCAGCGGTACCGATCACGGGCGAACAGGAACGTGTTCGTCACCTGCCGGCGGAAGCGTCGCGGCACGTGGATGAACTTCGTGAGCCGAATGACCGCGGGCCGTGGCATGGTCAGGCGCTCCGAACGCACGACGCGATCGGAATCCGCCTCGACGATCTCGGCCTTGCCGTCGATCACGAGACGAAGTGCCCGTCGCATCGGAACCATCGTGAGCGGCTCGTACGACGCGTTCAATGCCAGACAGCCTACGACCACGAAGACCTCCAAGGGGCCGGTACACGAACTCCCGCCGTCGATACCTGGCGGGAGCGGGAACGGGTAAGCGGCGCCACGCTCCTGAACACATGCAAATGCATGCGTCGGAAGGCTCTACCATACCAACCTATGCTGCGGTCACGCATGCGACAAGAGAGCGCGACGATCGAGCCAGTCATACCACACCTCTCATTTCCCCGCCCGACGTGAGCCAGTCGGCAAGCAGATCTCCGATCGATTCCATCCGCTTTCCCAACCCGGCTCGCGGTGACGCCAGCCTCCTATTTCTGACGAGTGGTTGCCCGGCCACGGTCACGAACTCGGCGCGGTACGTATCGATCGCGAACACCGCGGCGCCGACCGGGTCGTGGGTCGGCGCGACTCCATCGAGCGAAAAGGCGGCAAGGTCCGCCTGTTTGCCCTCTTCCAGCGACCCGACCAGGTGGTCGATCCCAATCGCTTTCGCCCCCTCGATCGTCGCCAGGCCCAGAATGTCCGCCGCGCCCGGCGTCTCGGAGGAGCCCAGCCGCGCGCGTTGCGCCAGCAGGGCCAAGCGCGCCTCCTCGAGAATGTCCATCCGATTGTTGCTCGCCATTGAATCGGAGCCGATGCCTACCGTCACGCCCGCCGCGAGAAGCTCGGTGAGCGGCGCCACGCCGTGTCCGAGCTTGGCATTGGAGATCGGACAGTGCGCTACCGCACAGTTGGCCGCGGCAATCTTCAGAATATCCTCGCCATCGACCCGAACGCAGTGAATGAGCAGCGGCCTGGCTTCGAGCACGCCAAGTCGCGCGAGTAATCGGACGGGCGATTCCCCTCGCGGAGCGACGTCAATGCCGCGTCGACGTAGCCCCTCGGCAAAACTCCCTTCGCCTTCGACGACCAGGCGCTGTTCGACATCGCTCTCGGCGACGTGAATCGCCATCGGCAGTCCCTGCTCACGCGCGAGGTCGGTCGTGGCACGGAAGAGCAGATCGGAGACGGTGTACGGGGCGTGCGGCGACACGCCCAGCCGCACTAACGGCGTTTCGAGATATCGAAGTCCGGCAACGAGGCCGCGCAGCCCATCGATCGACTCGGCGCACTGCCTGGGATCGGGGCCGAACACCTCCTGGTACATCACGCCGCGCACGCCGGTCTCACGCATCGCTTGCATAACGACACCCGACGCGCAGGTGTCGGCGTACGAGGTGATGCCGGCGCGCAGGCCTTCCTCGATGCCGTAGCGCGCCGAATCGAGTAGGGCGTCGCGATCGAGCACGGCGCGGCGCGCGTTGGTGAGCCGCAGAATCCACCGACGAAAATCGATGTCCTCGAGGAAGCCGCGCAGGGCGGTGAGCTCGAGATGGCAGTGCGCGTTCACGAGGCCCGGCAACAGGACCACATCACCGAGGTCTTCTTCGTTGCCGGGCGGCCCCCCGTCGGCAGGACCTACGTACGCGATTCGGTCGCGCTCGACCGCGACGACGCCGTTCGCAATGGGCTCCGTGGTGATCGGCACGACCCACCGCGCCCGGTAGCGGATCATCGACGAACTCCGGCCGCTCGCTGGGTCCTGGACCCGTGCTGCCGCGGGTCATACAAATCCTCGTCGGCAACGCCGAGCGCGCGGGCCATGGCGAGCGGCTTGGCGATGTTCGCGACCTGCTCGCGCGTATGTCCGTCGGAGCCAAGAGAAATCCTGACTCCCCGTTCAACCGCGCGCCGGGCAATCCGTTCGTGCGGCGGATAGCGCGCCGAGATCTCGAACGCGATGCCGGCGTCGTACATCGCATCGATCATCCGCTGCTCGCGCTCCTCGGTCCACAGTGCGTCGACGCCGGCGGAGCGAAACGGCAGCGTCACGAGTGTGGGATGCGCGAGAATGTCGACGGGCATCTCGCGCGCCAACTGCTCCACCGATGCGAGATGCGCCCACATGTACTCGTCCAGGCTGACTGGGGGCGCGCGCCGCGCGAACGCGTGCACGTGGTTGCCACCGGGAAGCCGCACCGCGTGGAGCGACCCGATGCGATGCGTGAAGCGCCGGACGAGATCCTCCGGCAACTCGCGCCAGAGCGAGTCGTGCCAGCAGAACTCGCCGCCGCGCAGCACGTCATGGCGCTCCAACTCGTCCAGGTATATCCGAACTTCGTCGACGCTCTTGACGCTCTTGACCACGTCGCGCGAAACGTGATCGGCGATCGAGGGATGAACGCCCAACGCGGCGGCGCGCTCGACCACCTCGGGGATGGTGAGCGCGCCATCGGAGAACGTCGAGTGTGCGTGGCAGTCGACAGGCTGCCAGGTCATCGTCGTCTGATCAGATCGTCGCGAGCCGGAGGCATCGTGTCCGGCCGCGGCGGCTTGGGCGGACGCACCGATGCCGTGTCAGGCTTTCGTGTCGTATCGCGCCGCGGCAATTGAAAGATCGTGCTGTCGCGCATGCGGCGCGAGGTGTCGACCGGTTGCGTACGCCCGGGGCGAGCAGGTTGCGTTGTCCCCGGTACCACGCCGCCGGTCCCCGGTTGGCGCATCCGAGCGGTGTCGGGCATGCCGCCGGGCGGCGGCCCGCCAGGTGGATACGGCGAGACGGGGTACGTCGATGTCGGCGGGTAGACGCCGCCGGACGTATCGGGGTAGAGCGCCGGCGCGACGTGCACGTCGCACGGTTGAATCGGGTCGGTACCCGGGATGTAGAACTCGCTCGCGACGACGCTCGGCGGACAGTAGGCCGTGGCGAGCATGTTGGTCGTGACGTCGATCTGTCGCGTGACGATGTCGGCGGGCATCGGCCAGTCACGCGGTGCCGATCGCCGGCGGTACACTTCGTTCATGAACGTCGACCACGCCGGCGCGGCGAGGATTCCGCCTTGCGCATTCGCTTTGATCTTCTGCGGCTTGTCGAACCCCATCCACACGCCGGCCACGAGATCCGACGTGTAGCCGATGAACCAGACGTCGGTGCCATCGTTGGTCGTGCCGGTCTTTCCGCCCGCCGGATAATGAAAGACGGAGCCGACACTTCCCGCCGCCGTGCCGCGCTGCACGACGTCCTTCATCACGCTCACCATGAGCCACGCCTCTTCGGGCGATAGCACGGGAACGGTGACCGACTGGGGCTCCCAGAGCGTGTTGCCGTTCTGGTCCTCCACTCGCGCGATGGCGATCGGCTCGGCGCGCGTGCCAAGCGTGGCAAAGGTCGTGTATGCGGCCACCATCTCGATCGGGTACACGTCGGCCGCGCCGATGATGATCGAGGGATAGCCCGGAATCGGCGTCGTGAGGCCGAACTTTCGCGCCTCGTCGATCACGCTCTGCGTGCCAAGCTCGAGCCCCAATCGGATCGTCGGCACGTTGCGCGATTGATACAGGGCACGCCGCAGAGGCATCTTGCCCTCGAAGTCGCCCTCGTAATTGCGTGGAGTCCAGGTGTTGCCCGGCCCGACCTCGACGGTGAGCGGCGAGTCGTCGAGCAGATACGAGAGCGGGCGGCCGTTCTGAATGGCGTCCGCGTAGACGATCGGTTTGAAGGTCGATCCCGGCTGTCGCACCGACTGTACGGCGCGATCGAATTTGCTGTCGTCGAAGTCGCGTCCGCCGACCAGTGCGCGCACGGCGCCGGTGCGCGGATCCATCGCGATGAATGCGCCTTGCAGGTACGGCGACACGTCGTTGTTGCCGCTCTCGTCGTTTCCGGTCGATCGCCCCACGTACTGCTCGTAACTCCGGTGCGGGTACGCGCCGTAGTGTCCCGCCTCGATCAACCGAAGCTGCCGCTCGAGCGCACGCTCCGCGGCGGACTGCAGATCGAGATCGAGCGTGGTGTAGACCTTGAGGCCCTGCTCGTACAATTGCTTGCCGAACTTGTCGTCGAGCTGCTGCCGGATCCATTCGACGAAGTAGGGAGCAACTTCTCCGGCGTCCACGCGCGCGGCGAGTCGCAGCGGGTAGGCCTGTGCCTCGCTCGCATCGGCGGCGCTGATCACGCCGCGCTCGCGCATCAGACCGATCACCGTGTTGCGACGCTGGACCGCGCGCTCCTTGAACATCCGCGGATTGTAGCGCTCGGGCCCTTTGGGCAACGCGGCGAGCATCGCGGCTTCGGGCAGGTTCAGGTCACGGACCGATTTTCCGAAGTAGCGCTGCGCGGCGGTCTCCACGCCATAGGCGCCGTTGCCGAGGTAGATCTGATTCAGATACAGCTCGAGGATGTTGTCCTTGGTGTACTTCTGCTCGATGGCGCGGGCGACCTTGGCTTCCTTGAGCTTTCGCACGAGCGTTTTCTCGCGCGAGATGCGCTCCGGGAAAATGTTGCGCGCGAGCTGCATCGTGATCGTCGAGAAGCCTTCACTGAAACTCCGGTGCTTGATGTCGGCGAGCAGCGCGCCCGGCACGCGATACCAGTCGATGCCCGAATGCTGATAGAAGCGCTTGTCCTCGGTCGCGATGAATGCCTGCCGAACCAGCGGCGGAATGTCGGCGAGCTTGACCAGCGTGCGCCGTTCGAGCCCCAGCTCGGCGATGAATCGGCCGTCGGCGGCGAACAACTTGGACGTTTGGCGCGGCTCATACTCGGCGAGCGCGGCGGCGGAGGGACAGCGGCCGGCGCGACAGACCATCGCCCAGCTCGCGTACGCGAGTCCGATCGCGAACGAGAACAGGAACGACAGCGTCAACAGAAACGAGCGCGTGAACCGCGGGTGGCTCGCGATGAAGCGATCGGATAAAGGGAGCGGCATATCAGTTCATTCCCCTATCGTCTAGTTTTGTGCCATGCGTTCTCATGCGCTACTCGATGAGCTGCGGTGGCGCGGCCTGCTCTATCAACATACCGAAGGTGTCGCTGACGTCCTCAGCAGCGGAACGATATCGGGCTACATCGGTTTCGACCCGACCGCTCCCAGCCTTCACCTGGGCAATCTGCTCGTCATCATGCTTCTCGTGCAGCTGCAGAGACACGGCCACCGTCCGGTGGCCCTCGTCGGCGGCGGGACCGGGCTGATTGGCGACCCGAGCGGCAAGGCCACCGAGCGTCCACTGGCCGACCCGGAGCGGGTTGCCGAGAACGCCGAGGGAATCCGGCGGCAGCTCGAGCGCTTTCTCGATTTTTCCGGCGTCAACGCCGCCCGAATGATCGACAACGCCGAGTGGCTGGTGGAGCTTCGCGCGGTGGAGTTCATGCGCGACGTCGGCAAGCATTTCACGGTCAATTACATGATGCAGAAGGACTCCGTGCAGAACCGGCTCGACGCCGGGATCTCGTACACGGAGTTCTCGTACATGCTCCTGCAGGCCTACGACTTTCTCGAGTTGCGGCGCCGGCACGATGTACGACTGCAGATGGGCGGCAGCGATCAATGGGGCAACATCACGGCGGGGATCGAGCTCGTGCGCCGCAGCCTGGGAGCGGACGCGCACGCGATCACCGCGCCGCTCGTCACGACCTCGAGCGGCGCGAAATTCGGCAAGACGGAATCCGGAGCCGTGTGGCTCGACGCGACGCTCACATCGCCGTACAAGTTCTACCAATTCCTCGTCAACGCCGACGACCGCGACGCAGGGCGGTATCTGCGCTTTTTCACGCTGCTGCCGCAGGACGAGATCGAGCGGCTCGAACGCTCGCTCGCCGAGCGACCGGAGCAGCGGGAGGCGCAACAAGCGCTCGCGCGCGAAGTGACCCGCATGGTGCACGGCGACCAGGCCCTCGCCGCGGCGCGAGAAGTGTCGTCGCTGCTGTTCGGCGGCGCCGACCCGAAATCGCTGTCGCGCGATGCGCTGCTCGCGCTGCAACTCGAGATACCCGTGTTCACGATGGAGCCGAAGGACGCGTACACGACCTACGACGTGCTCGAGGCGACGTGCGTCGGACCGGACGCGCTGTTCAAGAGCAAGGCCGACATGCGGCGCATGCTGCAGCAGGGCGGCGTGTACCTGAACGGTCGACGGCTCGGCCCGGAGCGCGAGCCACTCGGTTCGGAGGAGCTGCTCGGCGGCGAGTTCGTGCTCCTGCGGAAGGGCGCCAGGAGCTACGGGCTGGTGAAGGTCCACGGCTGACCCACCCGTTCCCGCCGCCGAGCCGCCGAGCCGCCGAGCCGCGTTCGGGTGGTTGAAACGCGGATCGACGCGGATGAAGCGAATTTCCGTATTCCAACCACCCGAAGCTTACCCGGCACACGGAGCGCCGAACGCGCGGAGTAATCTTCTGCGTCGAGTACTTCAATTACGGCTCTCTGCGCCACGAGCCCGGTGCCACGCGAATTTCAGAGCCCGATTCCAAGAAAAATCGAGATCACGCGGTTCTTCGCGCTGGCGTCTTTCGCAACGTCGGTGAACCCGTACGAGTATGCGCCGCCCAGTGTCAGTCTCCTGCCACTCATGGCGAAGTCGACGCCCGCCTCCACGCGACCGGAAACGTCGAACTTCTTGCGCTGGCTCACGCCCTCCGTGAACGCGTCGCACGACGCGCTGGCGGAGACACCGTTGCTGGACCCACTGATGTCGCACGTCGCCTGG
>DATISA010000068.1:0-3132 GCA_035469245.1 Gemmatimonadaceae bacterium | reverse complement strand
ATCACTGCGGGGGGCCGCTGGGGGGTTTCCCCCCACGCGCCCCGGCTCGCAATACAGCCGCCGTGTCCGCCAGGCTGTCGATTGTCGGCCCCCTCTTCCGTCATTCGGGTGTCCACGAGCACCATGTACATCAACCAGGACATCCGACCATGCGCTACGCACTCCTCATCCACTACCCGCAACCCGCTGTCTCGAACCTCAGCCAGGAGCAGATCAAGGAAGGCATGGCCGCCTTCCACGCCTACGCCAAGGCACTCGACGACGCCGGCGTGCTTCGCTCCGCCGAAGTTCTCCAGACCATCGCCAACGCCACGAGCGTGTCGATGAAGCAGGGCAAGCTGCAGGTGCAGGACGGTCCCTTCGCCGACACGAAGGAGGCCTTCGCCGGGATCTTCATGATCGACGTGCCCGATCTCGACGCCGCGCTCGCCTGGGCCGAGAAGTGTCCGGCGGCGTATTGGGGTACGGTCGAGATCCGTCCCTCTGGCGTGCGCTTCATCGACGGCGCGTGGAAGAGCGCGGCGGAATCGACGCCCGCATCAGCAACGGCATGACCCAGGATGTGGCGGCGCGCGCCGAGGAATTGGCGCGCGTCGCCTACGGCCGCTTGATCGCCATTCTCGCCGCGAAGGATGGCGACATCGAATCGGCCGAGGACTGCCTCGCGGACGCGTTCGCGCAGGCGCTGCGCGTGTGGCGAGCGACGGGCATCCCGAGCAACCCAGAAGCGTGGCTGCTCACAGTGGCGCGCAATCGCCGTCACGACCTCCGCCGCTCGGCCGCGCACCGGCTGTCCGATTCGCTCGAGGACGTCGCGCGCGCCGGCGCGCTATCGACGATGGAGGAGATCGATCCCGACGCGATTCCCGACCGGCGGCTCGCGCTGCTCTTCGTCTGCGCGCACCCGGCGATCGATCCGGCCGTGCGCACGCCGCTCATGCTCCAGACGGTGCTCGGCTTCGACGCCGACGAGATCGCGCGCGCGTTCGCGATTCCGGCGGCAACGATGGCGCAAAGACTGGTACGCGTCAAGCGTCGCATCCGCGATGCGCGCATCCCGTTCGCGGTGCCCGATCGCAGCCACATGCCCGAGCGTCTCGCGCCGGTGCTCGAGGCGATCTACGGCGCATATGCGATCGACTTTCCACTCGTCGCCGGCACCGAGCCGCGCGAGTCGCTTGCGGCCGAAGCGCACTATCTCGCGACGACGCTCGCCCATCTGCTGCCGGACGACGCAGAGGCGCTGGGCCTGGCGGCGCTCATCTCGCTCTCGCTCTCGCGGCGCCCCGCGCGCGGAACCGTCGGCGAGTTCGTGCCGCTTGACGAGCAGGATCCCGCGTTGTGGGACGTGGAGCTCATCGCGCAAGGCGAGCGACTTCTCCATCGCGCACGCGCACTCGGGCAGATCGGACGCTTCCAGATCGAGGCCGCCATCCAGTCCGTCCACACCGCCCGCGCGACCTCGGGCGTGACGGACTGGCCTGCGTTGCTCACGCTCCATGCCGCGCTTCTCTCGATCGCGCCGACGCTCGGCGCGCGCGTTGCGTATGCTGCCGCAGTCGGACGTGTCGAAGGCGCGCACGCGGGATTGGATGCGCTCGACGCGATCACTGACGAAGTGATGCAACGCTTTCAGCCAGCGTGGGCGACGCGCGCGCACTTGCTGGCCGAGGCGGGACGGACGGAAGAGGCGGTGCGCGCGTACGAGCGTGCGATCTCACTCACCACGGACAGCGGAGCGCGCGAATATCTGGAGCGGCGGCGCCGACGACTACACGGCTAGGGCGCCCTCGCTCCTCGTGGCGCCACGCTCACCGCCGCCGACGCGAGCGACTCGCCATAGCTGGCTGATACGACCGTCGAGCCGGGCGCGATGCCGGCCACCCACGCCGTCGCCATTGGCCACCGGCCATCAGCGATGCTGTCCGGTGCGGTCGACAGTCGGACGATCGACCGGTCGTACCCGTGCCATTTCGCGCCCGACGTGCCGAAGGCGATGTGCAGGCCCGCACCCTGGCAGATGCCGTTCGCCACGAGCCGAACGCTGTCGCCGACGCCGACGCCGATCGTTTGCTGCGAGCTGGTGAACGATCCCGGTCCGCCGATCGCGATCGACTGCCGCTCGAACTCACAGCCACCGAGATCGACGTGCCAATAGCAGGTTGATCCCAGACAGCAGAGGATGGGAATCGCGAGAGCAGTGCGCCTGAACTGCGCGAGGCGTGTCATTGCCCGGTCCTCAAGGAGCCAGTGCGGTTCGGCGCGCACTGCCGCCGAACCCGCCGGGCAGCGCAGCCCGAGAGGAGCTACTTCATCCCGGCCTGCTGTTTAATGTAGCTCGCGGCCGCGTCGTGCGTCGCGAACCACACGCCGCCTTTCGCCTTCATGTGCTGGATCAGCATCTCGAGCGCGACGACGCGCGAGCGGTGTCCGGAGATGTGCGGATGGTTGGTGAGGACGAACATGGAATGTTCTTCCCACGCCTTGTCGAACTCATCCATCCACACCTGCGCCACCTCGCGCGGTGAGGCGTAGTTGGTGCCGCGCGGATCGTACAGCGGCGCGTCGTCCATGATCCACTCGACCGGCAGCTCGACGATCCCGGTCGCCTTGCCGTCCTGCATCAGCTCGTAGGGATTCTCGTCCGACATCATCGAGCTCTCGTACGTGAAACCGATCTCGCGCAGAATGCGCAGCGTATTGGGCGAGAAGTTCCAGCTCGGCGCGCGGTAGCCCGTGGGTTTGTGGCCAAGCGTCTTTGTCCAGTAGTCGACCGCGCGCTGGAGCAATGATTTCTCGGTGTCGTACGGGAGCTGCGAGTTCATCTCGTGGATCCAGCCGTGGACGGCGATCTCGTTGCGGCCGGACTTGCGGATGAGGTCCACCATCTCCGGGTGGATGCGCGCGCTCATCGCCGGGATGAAGTACGTGACGGGAATCTGATATTTGTCGAACAGCGCCACGATGCGCGGCAGCCCGACGCGCGCGCCATACTCGTTCTGCGACAGGGCGCCGATCGTCGGCTCACCGAAGCGGATCGAGACGGTCTCGTTGTCGACGTCGAACGAGAACAGCACGGCGACACGCGCGCCGTTGGGCCACGACTTTGGCTTGAGGCTTCGTCCGGCGCGA
>DATISA010000067.1:0-39634 GCA_035469245.1 Gemmatimonadaceae bacterium | reverse complement strand
TCGGCCTCGCTCAACAATTGGTCGCGCCGCCGCAGACATTCCCACGCACCGCTCTCCGCCGGCTCCTTCTCGAAGCTTTCCGGGTCCTTGATCCTCACCGCGACGCCCGCGGCGGGATCGGCAATGATCCTCGGCGCGTTGTTCTTCTTGACGATCGGCCGGTCGAGGTCGAGCAGAAACACGATCGGCCACTCGAGCCCCTTCGCGCCGTGCACCGTCGACAGCGTCACCACGTTGTCGCGGGCCGTGAACAGGAGTGCATCGCCGTCGTCCGTCGCCTCCTGCTCGCGCTGCTCCATGAAGGCGACGAAGTCCGACACGGTGCTCTCCGGTCGTCCTTCGGCGATCCGTACCAGTTTTCTGATGTTGCCGAGCGCGATGCGACCGCCATGACCCGCCAGCACCTGCGCGCCGTACGCCGAGCGCGCCACGGCAAAGTCGATCAGCTCGGCGATGCTCACGCGATCGCGCAGCTCGCGCGCCGTCCGCAGCCAGTCGCGGGCGCGAATGAGAACGGGATCGGTGGTCGGAATGGTGTTGGAGTGGACCGCCTTCGACAGCGGCGCGCGCGGCGCCGTGGCGCGACAGTGCATCAACGCTTCGTCGGTCAGGCCAACGAACGGCGAGCGGAGCAACCCGAGCCACGCGACGTCGTCGCGCGGGTCGGCGAGCGCGGCGAGCAGGAGGCGGATGTCGCGAATCTCGCGGCGGCTAAAGAAGCCGGTGCTGCTCGCCACGTAGTAGGGCACATTGTGCCGGCGCAGCGCCTGTTCGAGAATCGGCAGCCCGGTGCGGGTCCGAAAGAGCAGCGCGATGTCGCCCCACTTCACCGCCCGCGTGGATTTGGCTTTGTCGTCCCAAACGAGCGGCTGCCCGCGCATCTCCCATATCCGCGCCACCACGGCCTCGGCCTCCGCCTCTCGTCGCTCGTCCGCGTTTCCGTCGCGCCCGGTCGACGGCGTGACCAGCTCGATCAGGTCGTTGTCGTTCGGCGCCTCGCGGTACGGCCGGAGCGGACGATAGTCGACCTCGTGCCCCGCCTCGCGAACAGCCGCCGAACCTTCACCCATCACTCCTTCGAACGTCTCATTCACGTACGCGATGATCGGCTTGCGGCTCCGGAAATTCGTGTCGAGGTGGATCGGCGGGATGCCGCGATTGGCGAAATCCTGCTCGACCTTGCGCCAGAGCGACACGTCGGCGCGCCGGAAGCGATAGATCGACTGTTTGGGATCGCCCACGATGCAAAGCCAGGGGGGCGTCGCGCGCTCGGGCTCGGCGAACCCGCAGATCAGATAGGCGATGTCAACTTGCGCGCGGTCGGTGTCCTGGAACTCGTCCACGAAGAGCCAGCGGAGCCGGCTGCGCACCGCATCGAGCACACTCGCATTTGTCTTTAGCGCAGTACGCGTTCGAGTGATCAGCGCGTCGTAGTCGAGCGCGCCCTCGTCATCCAGCCGCACGTCCAGCTCGGCGCGCGCCGCTTGCGCCAGCCGAAGCAGCATGCCAGCCAGCCGCGCCCCGAGTGGATCGAAGTTCCGCCACTCGCCTTCGTCCTCGGCGCATTTGAAGGCGACCCGCTGCCGATCGATCGCGTCGCGCAGATCGTCGATGTTGGGGTCGCCGTTGGTGTACCACGCGTGCAGCGCCTCGCGAACCACTTCGCCCCGTCCGACCAGATCGCTCACCAGACGCTCGACGTCGCTGATTCGGAAATGGTCGAGCAAGGCCATCGCAGCCGGCTCGTCGTGCAGCGCGCGCTGCACGACCATCGACGTACACTCGGCACGCAGCAGTGCGGTATCTGCTTCGTCGAGGATCGTGAACCCCGGATCGAACCCGAGCCGGAAGGCGAACTCGCGGAGAATCTGTCCGCAGAACGAGTGGATCGTCCCGATCCGCGCGCGGTCGACCTCGTAGATGCGCTCTCGCCACCGATCCGCCGTGGCGTGATCGCTCCGCGCGGCGTGCCAGTCGGCCACCTCGCGAATCCGCTTGCGCAATTTGTCCTTGAAGTCAGCCGCCGCGGCGTTGGTGAACGTGATCGCGGCGATGTCGCTCAGCTCACACCGTTGTCGCGCGACGTCGTCAGGGTGCAACGAGCAGACGATCTTTTCGACGAGCGTCGTCGTCTTGCCCGACCCCGCGCCGGCCGCGAGGAGAATGTGGCGATCGAGCGCGATCGCATCGCGCTGCGTGTCGGTCAGCTGCCGTCCGCCGGCGGAGGTGATGGCCGCAACCTCTGGCGGAGTCGCTACGGCCATGACGCCATCCGCTCCTCGCGACACACGTCGCGATAGCTACAGTAGCTCAGGCAGCTCACCGTGCCGGGCGTTCTGGCCGGGAATTCGCCGGCGAGAATCCGGTCGACGAGACTCAGTGCGAGCTCCGCGGCGCCGCGAATCGTTTCGTCGGCGGTCTGCTGCGTCTTGCTCTTCATTTCGGCCACGCCGGTGGTGACGACCGAGCATCGCTCCAGCGCCGCGGTGGCCCGACGATCCTTGATGATGTGATACGACCCGCCCCACAACGTCGTATCCGGCATGAGCTGCTCGAGCGCCGCGAGATAGAGCGCGAGCTGGAGCACCGCGCCGGCCGGCGCCAGTTGCCTGATCGAGCTGAGTGCGCTGCCGCCGGTCTTGTGGTCGATCACGTACCGATACCGCTCGGCGCCCTGCTCGACGACGGCGTCGACCCGGTCGATCTTTCCGCGCAGCGAAAGTGTTCTTCGCCCGTGTCTCAGTTGCACCGGCGGATGAGCATCTCCCTCCATGCCGAAGCTCATCTCCATCTCGATCGGGCGGCGCCGTGGCTTCGCATTGTTCGCCATCTCCCAGCGCACATACGATTCGAGCAGCACCATCAGCTCGCGCTCGCGCGCCTCGCGCATCGCCGGCAACGCCAGGAAGGAGCCGCCGTGCCGATCCACCGCCTCGTGGATTGCCTGGGCAAGGATCGCCTGCGCCGCTGGAAAGTTCGCGAGCGAGAGCGGGTCGTTCGGAAAGCGCTCGAGCAGCTGCCGGTACGTCGCCGCCAGGGCGTCGTGGATGATCGACCCACGATCGAGCGCCGACGCATCTTCCGCCTGCACGTCCTCCAGCTCGCGCGCGTGCAGAACGTAGTTGCCGAAAAAGCTGAACGGACACCGTCCGTAGCTCTCGAGCTGCGTCGCGCTCCAGACGCGCTCGGCAAACTCGTCGCGCAGGTCGTCACGGAGCGCGGGATCGGCAATGCGCCCATTCCACTCGTGCATCGAGTCGGCGCGATTGTCCGACGCGGGGAGCTGCCGCCGCTCGTCGCGAGTTCGCTCGGCTCGTACCGCGTGGAGCAATTGCTCCACCACCGACTCCGCGCGATCCTTCCCGAGGACCGCGGCCATGATGTCCGGAGTCCAGGTCGCGCCGTCGATGCGGTTGGGATTGAGCGCGTTCCCCGCCGCGCGCAGCACCTCGTCCGCCGAATAGAGCACGCCGGTATCGGGCACGAGATGCGAGCCGCCAATCGTCAGGACGGGCCTGTCGAAACACGATTCGATCGCATCGACGTACGCCGCCGCGAGCTGCGTCGAGCCTTTGTGGTCGGCGTACGAGTAGCTCACCTGGAGTGAGCGCGCCGCCGCGCGTACGAGGCCGCGAAAGAGAGTCTTCTCACGTTCGAACCAGATTCGCGACGGCTCCATCGGAACGCCCGCGCCGAGCATCGCCTCGCGCTCGTCGTCAGCCCACAGGGGATCCGGTGCCGGATCGGCGGGAAAGTTGCCTGCCGCCGCGTCGACGATGAACACGTGCTCGAAGCTCCGGCCGTCCGCGGCAAGCGCCTCGAGCAGTTCCACACCACCCGGCGCGCCGACGCGGACCGTCACGATCTGCTCCGACAGCTTGCGCTCGAGGAGATCGGCCCACGCGCCGGCGTTCATGACGCGCCGATCCGCCGGCGCGAGGCCGAGCGCCCCGCGCCAGCGCTGGAGCAGGTCGATCGACTTGTCGAGCGCCCGGCTGTCCAGCCGCACCGCGTCGCGTAGCGCCTCGGGCGCGGCCGCGTCGACTGGGTGCTCCGCCCGCACGGCGATCTCGAGGATGCCCGCCGATTCCCGTCCCGGCATGCCGCCGAGCGCGTCGATCGAGAAACCGATCCACTCCTCGAGCGGTCGCTCGCGTTCGAGCGACGTGCACTCTTTGGCGACGGTATCGATCGCCTTGCTCAGTGCCAACAGCCGCTGCAGGCGCTTGCCTGCCTCGACCAGCTCGCCGTCGAACTGTTCTTCCAGGCCGGCGTCGATTCCCGAGGTCCACGCCGCGAACGTACGCGGCCGCGCCGCGCGAGCGATCTGCTCGAGCATTCTCAGATCGAGATCCACATCGAAGTACGGCGAGTTCGAGAGCGCCGATAGATTCGCGACGCCCCATCCCTCGTGCGCCATCCGCAGTAACCGCAAGAACGCGGCGATCACCGGCACCTCGCTCGCCGTGTGACGAAGCCGGGCATACACCGGAATGCCGTATCGCGAGAGCACGTCGGCCGCCCGGGAGAGCGCCGGCCGCGCTTTGCGCGCGATCACCGCGATCCGATGCGGCTCGATGGGCCGACCATCGTCAGGAGCCCCCAGCAGCAAGCCCTTGATCTCGCGTGCGACGTGCTCGAGCTCGCGCGTGAGATCCGGCGCCTCGACGATGCGCGCGTCGCCGGACGCCTCGGCGCGTGCGCCGCCCAGCGTGAAGAGCTGCGCGCGAAGATGCTTGAGACCTGGGCTGATCGCGCGCGTACGCTCGATCGTCCGCCGAACATCGGCGCGCTCGTCAAGCCAGGTGAGGAGCGTTTTTGCATCGTCACCCTGGGCGGAAAGCGGAACGTACACGCGGAGCTCGTCGATCACCGTCGACTCGTGCAGTGCCGACAAAAAGAGCCGCCACCCGCGGCGGAGATCGGCCAGGCCGTAGATGTGGACGGATCGGGACGCGGCACCGCCGGCGAGCGGGCGGATCATCCGCAGCGCGACCTCGCCGGGCGATTCGCGGATGGCCCGCGCCGCGTGCGCGAGCCCGTCGCGTCCTTCGCTACGACGCGTGTCGCCGATCGGTGGCAGCGCGGCGATCGCGGCGAGATATCGTTCGTAGATCGCTCGAACGTCGATATTGCGACCGCGAGCCCAGTCGTCGCGCGCGACGACGTCGAATGCCGCCGAGAGTCCCTGGGCCGTGACCTCATCGGCCGCCAGGTCGCCGAAGAGTCGATCGAGCCGCGAGACGAGTGTTGCGCGGAGCGACGGCGCGCCGAGTGTGGTGAGCGCCGTCTCGCGGACGATGCGATCGATCAGCGTCTCACGCTCGAGTGCATCGAGTGGCGCGAGCTCCCCCCCGAGCTTCTCCGCCAGCTCGGCGAAGACGAGCACCGGGTCGCCGAGCCAGCCCTCGCACCCGCTCCGTGCCGCCATCTCGTAGACCGTGTCGCGCAGTCCGCCCTGCCGCAGCGCCAGGACCGGCAGCGACTCCGTCACGCGACCGGAGACGCAGAACGGCGCGGCTGCGGCGCGCAGCAGCGCGTGCGGATCGTCGCCCGTGACGAGAATCAGGCGAGCCATTCGAGGTGGACGGTGAGGCCGCGGGACGGGAAAGGCGGGGGACTACACCACTACTATAGGTAGCAAGAGTGGGGGCAAATACTATGGTTGGCAAGGCTTTGGCGTGCCGCCTCGCTTTCGCCCGCGTCCTTCCCTAGCCTATGTGATGCACCCGCACCGTCCAGAAGCGCATTGACGACCATCGTCAGAGCACCGTGCGACGAAGCTGTCATCGCGGGTGCAGCCACGGCGACGGCGCCGTGCGTGCACGGTAACTGGATTCTCGCCGCTGCCATCCTCGGCTCGAGCATGGCGTTCATCGACGGCACGGTGGTGAACGTCGCGCTCCCCGCCGTTCAGTCGGCGCTCGATGCCACGCTCGCCGAAGTGCAGTGGGTCGTCGCCGCATTCGCTCTTACCCTGAGCGCACTGCTCCTCACCGGCGGATCGCTTGGCGATCTGTACGGCCGCCGCCGGATCTTCTCGCTCGGTGTGATCGTGTTCGCCGCGGCATCGCTCTGGTGCGGGCTGTCGCCGAGCATCGAGCAGCTCATCGCCGCCCGTGCGCTGCAGGGGGTCGGCGGCGCGCTGCTCGTTCCGGGAAGTCTGGCGCTGATCAGCGCGTCGTTCTCGTCCGATGACCGCGGCCGCGCCATCGGCACGTGGTCGGCAGTCACTTCGATCACGACCGCGCTGGGACCGGTGCTCGGCGGTTGGCTCGTGCAGCACCTGTCCTGGCGCTGGGCGTTCTTCATCAATCTCCCGCTCGCCGCGGTCGTCATCGCCATCACGGCGCGGTACGTGCCCGAAAGCCGAGGCAGCGATCGGAACGGCGCGCGCGACCGCGTCGACGTGCCGAGCGTGCTCCTCACGACGTTCGGCCTGGGCGCGCTGACGCTCGGGTTCATCGAATCGCTGCCGCTCGCGATTGCCGTCGGAATCGTGCTTCTCGCCCTATTCGTCGTCGTCGAGGCGCGCACCCGAGCGCCGATGCTTCCGCTCTCGATCTTTCGTTCGCGCACGTTCAGCGGCGCGAATCTGCTCACGTTGTTTCTGTACACGGCGCTGAGCGCCGTGCTGTTTTTCCTTCCGCTGAATCTCGTTCAAGCGCAGGGATACAACACGACCGAAGCCGGAGCGGCACTACTGCCATTCATCGCGCTGATGTTCGCCTTGTCGCGGTGGTCCGGCGATCTGGTTCGCCGGTTTGGCGCCAGGCTGCCGCTCGTCGTCGGCCCGGTCGTTGCCGCCGTTGGTTACGCGCTCTTCGCGAGGCCCGGAGTCGGCGGCTCGTACTGGACGACATTCTTCCCCGCGGTCCTCGTCATGGGACTGGGCATGGCGATCAGCGTCGCTCCACTCACGGCAACGGTGATGGGCTCCGTTCCGCAGCGCAACGTGGGCGTCGCGTCGGGCGTGAACAACGCGATCGCCCGCGTCGCGGGCCTGCTCGCCGTCGCGGTGCTCGGGCTCGTGCTGTCCGTCGAGTTCAACCGCTCGCTCGACCGGAGGCTGGCATCGTCGTCGATTCCGCGTGTGCTGCGCGCGGAAATCGACGCGCAGCGACCGCGGCTGGCCGGCGCTCGACTGAGCGACCCGCAATCGCGCGCAATCGTTGACGATGCATTCGTCGACGGATTTCGTCTCGTGGCGTGGATTTCCGCCGGGCTCGCGCTGGCGGCGTCGCTCAGCGCCGCGCTATTGGTGGGTGGACGAGACGCCGAGGCTCAGGACGCGCGCGAGCTGCCGGCCAGACCCGGCGTCTTGCGCGTCGGCGCGAGCGAGCCGTAGACTCGGAGGCCCGCTACACACTCCGAGGCGGCTGTGGATGCTCTTGGTCGGCTCGACAGCGCACTCGCTGGCCGCTACGCGATCGAGCGCGAGATCGGAAGTGGCGGCATGGCGACGGTCTATCTCGCGCGCGACGTCCGGCATCAGCGCCACGTCGCGCTCAAGGTGCTGAGCCCCGAGCTCGGCGCGATCTTGGGCGTCGAGCGATTCCTGGCCGAGATCCAGGTGACCGCACGGCTTCAGCACCCGAACCTGCTGCCACTGTTCGACAGTGGAGAAGCCGACGGCCTGCTGTTTTATGTGATGCCATTCGTTGACGGCGAGTCGTTGCGCGCGCGGCTTGATCGCGAGAAGCAGCTGCCGGTGAATGACGCAATCCGCATCGCGACAGCAGTCGCTGGTGCGCTCGACTATGCGCATCGCAACGGTGTGATCCATCGCGACCTCAAGCCTGAGAACATCCTGCTGCGCGAAGGCCAACCGCTGGTTGCTGACTTCGGCATTGCGCTCGCCGTATCCAACGCGGGCGGAAGTAGGATTACGCAGACCGGCATCTCGCTCGGCACGCCGCAGTACATGTCGCCGGAACAGGCAACCGGCGATCGCGCGATCGATGGTCGCACCGACATCTACTCGCTTGCAGCGGTGCTGTACGAGATGCTCACCGGCGATCCGCCTCACGTGGGTAGCACGGCGCAGGCGATCCTCGCGCGCCTGCTCACGGAGAAGCCGCGCAGCGTTCGGGCATCGCGTGACGCCGTTCCCGCATACGTCGACGCGGCAATCGACAAGGCGCTCGCGAAGCTGCCCGCGGACCGCTGGGACACAGCGCGCGAATTCGCGGAGGCGCTGAACGACGAGCGACATGTGCCTGCGCCGCCAGTGGTGGTGTCGGTATCCGAGAGCACAACCACGCGAGAGCCGCGGACTCCGAGCGCGCGCGCGCGTAGCGCCGCTGTGTGGATTCTTCCGTTCGCCGGCATGGCACTCGGGGCCGCCGTTGCGAGCTGGGCGTACACGCATCGGACGCCGAGCGGCATGACGGTGCGATTCGCGCTCACGTTTCCGCCAGACGAGCATGCGGCTGACGGGTTCGGGAGTCCTCTCGCGCTCTCGCCCGACGGCAGCATGCTCGTCTTCATTGGATCGCGCGGAACGAGCGGTCCGCGTTTGTTCCTTCGGCCGCTCGGAGACCTCGCCTCGCGTGAGCTCCCCGGTACCGAGGCCGGCCAGCAGCCGTTCTTCTCGCCCGACGGGCGATGGGTCGGCTATTTCGCGAAGGGCCAGCTGCGAAAGGTGCCGGTCGACGGCGGCGGCGCTGTCCCAATTGCCGACGTGGTGTCGCCATTCGGCGCGACCTGGGGAAAGAACGACCAGATCGTCGTCGCCACTGGCGGCGTTCTTTCCCTAGTCTCGGCGCTCGGCGGGCCGCTCCGTCCATTCACGAAGCGCGACACCGCCGCTGGAGAGGTGGATCAACGCTGGCCACACTTCCTTCCCGATGGGAAGACAGTGATGTACACCGCCTTCACCCAACGCGGCCTCGCCGCGGCGCGCATCGGCGTGGCGTCGCTGGCGGATGGTCACACCCGAATTCTCGATCTCGTCGGCACCGATCCAGTCGCCGTGATCGAAGGTCGCTTGATCTACGCCAGTGCGGCCGGCGAGATCATGGCCGCGCCGTTCGACGTACGAGATCAACGCGTCACCGGTGCGCCTTCCCTAGTCGTCGAAGACGTATTCGTCGGTGGCATTGGACCACTCAAAGGCGACGCGTCGGCGAGCGGTTCGCTCGTGTACATGGCGGGCAGATCATCGCAGCAAGTCGTGTTGTCCGACGCGCAGCACGCGCCACGCGTTCTCATTCCGCAGGCCGGCCGCTATCAATTTCCCCGATTGTCGCCGGACGGCAAGCGCCTGGCGCTTGCCGTGGTATCGGGCGCGGGAACTCAGATCGAAATCTTCAACACCGCGGCCGGGACGCTTACGCAGCTGACGGTGGAAGGTCTGGTCAACGACCGGCCCGAATGGTCCGCAGACGGAAGGCGCGTATTGTTCACATCGGATCGCGACGGGTCACCGAGTCTGTGGTGGCAGCCCGCGGACCGGAGTGGGCCCGCCCAGCTTCTCTTCCGATCCGACAGCTTTGCCGTGGCCGACGGAATCTTCTCGCCCGACGGGCGCCGACTGATCGTTCACGTCGACGGCGGCAAGCGCAGAGACGACTTCCTGTATCGCGACATGGCGGGCGACACGACAATGAAACCACTCGTGACCACCCCCTACAGCGAACATGGGCCGCGCGTATCGCCCAACGGGAAGTGGCTCGCTTACACGTCGAACGAGTCGGGCAGCTTCCAAATCTACGTGACGCCCTTCCCAGGACCGGGCGGGCGCTTCCAGGTGTCGGTCGATGGCGGCATGGAGCCGGTGTGGTCGCCGGACGGCCGCCGTCTGTATTACATCGTCAACGGGCAACTGAAGTCGGCGACGCTGTCCTTCTCACCAACGTTGGATGTGACGTCGCACGAGACGCTGGCGTATGTCGGCTCGACCATCGGGCTCCACGCGAGCTACGACGTGACCCCCGACGGAAAACAGTTCGTGCTGCTGAAATCGGTGGGCGCGGCGGACCAGATCGTCGTCGTTCACGACTGGAGATTCGAGTTGCGGGGGCGTCCTTCCGTCGCGAGCGATCGCGCGAACCTCGGGACCCCCCCGCCGAAGTAATTCGCACGGCAGCGACAGCTGGAATCGGCACACCGCACGGACGCATGTCATCGTGGGAACGTGCCGTTGCCGACGCTCAGCCTTGGTTTCGGTCACTGAGCAGCCCTCTCTACATCGTCGGCGTGCCCCATACTCTCCTTCTCGACTACGCGACGATCACGTCGAAGCGGCGCTCTTCAATCGATGACGGATCGTGGCGCTCACTAAACCGCCGACGATGCCGATTGCCAACACGATCGAAGTGATCGTAGGCGACCATCGATCGGTGAGTCCCAGCCGTGCGTCGACCGCGAAGCGCCCAAACCCGATGAGAGCGAGGCCCAGTGCAACTGTCGCGTAGAGGAGAGGCACCTCGACGCCGTTGTTGGTTGCGAACAGTCCGTTCTTCCAGTGCACGGTGATCATCGCGACGATCATGACGGCGATCATGAGCGCCGGCCCGATCGGCCCGAGGAAGCCGAGGACGACCAGAAGTCCGCTGGCGATCTCGGCGAGCGATGCCAAGGCAGCAAAGCCACGACCGGGCCAGAATCCGAGATTGACGAAGAACTCGCCTGTCTTGTTCAACCCGTATCCGCCAAACCATCCGAACAACTTCTGTGCGCCGTGCATCGCCATGACGATGCCCGTCACGAGCCGCACGAGTAGCAGTCCGATCGCCACTGTTTGCCCGTCCACGCCCATCGCGCTCATGGTGTGCTCGCCGAGGCCGACCGGTTGATGCTACGCGCAAGACGTCCCGTGCGCCACGTAGAGCGTCGCATTGGCCGTGCACTACATCCCGTTCTTCCAGAACCGCTGCGCAATCAAGCGATGGTCCAGGGAGCATTGCACGCGCTGCTCAGGCGACAGCTGGCCCCAGCGATAACACGCCGGACCGAACCCGCAGTAGCACTCCTTCACCGCCCGTCGCAGTGCGGCGATCTCCTCGGCCTTGGTTCTTGCCGGATCGATGTCGCTCGAGGCGTTCAGCTTCATATGTCCTCCTGGCTCGCGGAGCCAAGCATTGAATTGACCGGCCGACCAACGCCGGCGGCTATTGGCGCTTCGGTGCGAGCGTCCGGAGGTAATCGATCACCGCCCACCTCTGCTCGTCGGTGAGGGTGGACTGCGTGCTCGGCATCATGCCTCTCCCTGATAGGACCTTCCAGAAGAGCGCGCCGTCTGTCTGCGACTGCACGTGATCCGATGATAGATCGGCCGGCTTGATCGGCAACGACGTCGACATGGGACCGTTGCCCTTGCCTTTTGGTCCGTGGCACAGCTCACAACTCTGGTGAAAGAGCATCTGGCCGCGATCGACGGCCGCGTCCGTCGCCAACACGGGGTTGGAACGATGAGCGGCGCGCTCGGGCGCGTTCCACGGTTCGCCGTTGTGCTGCGCGCGCGCCGTGGATGCGTGGCCGGCGAATGCAACGACCACAAAGGACATCGCCAGGGCACGTCCGGCGATGGACGTCGTTCGTAGCAGTGACATCACTCAACCCTCCTGTTTGACGTGAGACAACGCGATGAGCTGTCCAACGACGAAGGCGTAGGTGCTCCAGACGCAGAGAAGCAGACCGAAGATCGTGGCGATCATCGGCAGCGGCGGCCTCGTCGACCACAGCGCCCTCGGCTGGGATTCGGTCGTGGCGCGTGTCGGCGCGCCGCCGGGCATCGTGACCGTCACGCTCGTCCCCGCGAGTTCGGCCGGCGCCTGCACCGTCGCGAGCACCCGCAGCTGGCCGGCGCGATCACCCGGCAACCCTTTGGGAAACGGAACGGCAGCGCTTCCGTCGCTCAGTGTCTGGTCGGTGCCGAGCGTCATGTTCCCAAAAGTCCGAGCCACCGAGAACCCGACGGTGACACCGGCAACGGCATGTCCGTCGGCGGTGACCGTCCCCACGAGCATGTCCTGTCCGTCTTCGCTCGAGCGAGCGAGCGCGATTCGAACGTTGGCCGGTCGCGCCGGCGCCGCCTCGCTGTTAGAGGTTGGTGTCTGAGCGTCGGCTGCGCCCCTTGGCGCCAACAACGCCAGCGCGCCAACCGTGAACGCGATCGCAAACGCGGCGAGCGCAGGTCTGTGGTGTGCCGCTTCCGCTACCGATTCTTGCGCACCTTCGTCCGCTTCGTCTTCGGCCGTCTCCCAGATGGACAGAATCGGGAACAGTCGCGAGAACAACGTGAAGAGCAGCATGAACGCGGCAAACGCGCCCGCCGTGATCGTGCACTCCACGAGGCTCGGGAAATAGTGCGGCGCGACGCCGGCCGAGGACGCGGGCAAGAACGGCGTCTCGAGCGTGGGCACGACGATCAGGTATCGTTTGAGCCACATCCCGAGGTTGACGAGCACCGACGCCGTGACAATCGACCCGAGCGAGCGCCGGCTCGGGAACAACAGCATCCCGATCGGCGCGAACAATCCGAACGCCGCCCAGAGCCAGAACGCCGTCCCGAAGGTCGTGCTCCCAGCGAGGCGATCGAGCAAGCGGACGTCCGTCTCGGCGCCGCCATACCACGTGGTGAGATACTCGCTCAGCGTGAAGTAGGCGTAGAGCAGCGACAGCGCGAGCAGAATCTTGGCAAGCTTGTGGAAGTGCTCGGGCCGGAGGTAGCGCTCGAGGTGGTAGGCGCGGCGGAACAACGCCATCGCGGTGATGATCGCCGCCGTACCCGAGAAGATTGCGCCGATCACGAAGTACGGACCAAAGATCGTGCTGTGCCAGCCCGGTCGAAGAGTCATGCCGAACACCCACGACACCACCGTGTGCACCGACACCGCGACCGGAATGATGATCACCGCCATCGCGCCGAGGGCGCGCGCGAGACGCCGGCGATGCTCGGGTGTCTCGCGGAAGCCGAGCGAGAGGATCTCGTACAGGCGCACGAGACGCGGCGAACGGCCGGCGTCGCGCGCCGCCTGCGCCAGGATCGGCATGTCGGGAATCATCGCGACGTACAGATACAGGAAGCTCCCGGTGATGTACGTCGTAACCGACACCAGATCCCACAGAATCGGCGACTGGAAGCGGCCGTGAAGGATCAGGTTCAGCACGCGATCGGGGCGGCCCATGTCGATCACCACCATGCTCGCGCCGACGAGCAGCGCGATGACGGTGATCGCCTCGGCCATTCGCGTGATCGGGCGACGCCATCCGGCGTCGGTGACACGGAGTATGGCCGAGATCAGCGTGCCCGCGTGGCTGATGCCAATGAAGAACACGAAGTTCGTCATGTAGGTGCCCCACGAGACGTAGTTGCGCATGTCCGTCACGCGGAGTCCGTTCGCGAGCTGGTATATCCAGGCGACCAGCGCCAGGGTGCAGACGGTGAGCAGGCTCGCGATCCACGCGCGGCCCGCCCGTCCCATCGGCTCGAGGGTGGCGAGCATATCCTGCTCGAGCTCAGTCACGTCGCGACGGTCTGTCAGCAGGGATGTGTCTGCGGAAACGGGCAGCGTCGTCGCGCTCATCGCTGTACCACTCCTGTACGCTGGTTGCCGGTGTTGGCGCCGGCCTCGCCGGGCGCGGGATAGTGCCGATTGTCGGGCGGCAGGTAGTACACGCGCGGCTTGGTGCCCAGCTCCTCGAGCTCGCGGAAGGCCGCGCGATCGCGCAGGAGCTTCGAGAGCCGCACGGTCTCGCCGCGAGAATTCGTCACGGCGTCCTCGTTCTCGTCGCCGAACCAGATCGCGCCCATCGGGCACGCGCCCGCGCAGTGCGGGAGCTTGCCGTCGCGGGCCATGTCCGGGCAGAAGTCGCACTTCTCGGCCGTCCCGACGCGCCGCGGGTAGCCCCACTCGGGCGAGTAGCCGCGCGTGTTGGCGGCGGGCGGATCGTTGGGTCGGCTCCAGTTGAACGTGCGCACCGAGTAGGGGCACGCCGCCATGCAGAACCGACAGCCGATGCAGCGCTCGTTGTCGATCAGTACGATGCCGTCGTCCCGCTTGAAGGTCGCGCCGACTGGACACACGCGCGCGCACGGCGGATTGTCGCAGTGGAAGCAGGGTCGAGGCAGCCAGTACGGCGCCGTGTCCGCTCCATCCTGCATGTGAAACACACGAAGCCACTGGCGATCAGACGGCACGAAGTGGCTCTTCGTGCAGGTCTGCGAGCAGATGCCGCAGCCGTCACAGTTGGCGAGATCGATCACCATCACCCATCGCCGCCCCGGCACGCCGCGTCGCACCTCTTCGGGTGTCGGCCGCGCCGTTACACCGCCAGGGCTGTGCGCCACTACGAGTTCGCCCTCTGGTGTGAGCGCGAGGGTGGCCGCGGCGGCCGGGCCGCTCACGACCGCGGGCTCTCCACCCTCCGCGTGCGCCGGCGCCAGCGCCCCCGCGGCTGCGCCGCCCGCCACCAGCAATCCGGATTTGAGAAAATCCCGTCGCTGCATGCTCATGAGCTCTCGACAACCTCCGCGTCGGCGGCGCGCGTGGCGGCGTGGATCAGCCGCACCAGCTCGTCCTCGCACGGCGAAGCGACGTAGCAGAATATTCCTTGTTCGACGACGGACGCGTCCGCGTCCGACGAATTCCGGCTCAGGGCAATGACGCGCGTGTGCGGACACAGTTCTTTCACCAGCGCGATCTCGAGCTGCGCCGCTTCCGGCCGCTCGTCGATGTAATCGACGATGACGACGCTTGGCCGCTCGCGTTGAACGACGTGAAGCACGTCGGCGCCAGGACGCGCATCCGTCAGGATGCACGAATCGGCGAGCGCTTCCGCCAGTGACCGGCGGAGCGCACCCGTTGGACTGATCACCAGCAGTGTGGTCGCGTACACGGCATTCTTGCCTCCGGCGAGACGCACGTGGTTTCGCGTGCGCCCGCGCGCCTGTAGTAAAGGCAGGACCGATGCCTGGCGATCGTCGCCTGTCGCTCGGCCAACGGTTCGTCGCAGGTGGCGACGAGACAATGCGTTAGCCGATTACTCGCCGGAATGAGGTTCGACGAGCCTCCACGGCGTTGTCACATCCGTGTGAATACGCGTGCAGCCTGTCACACCGGTGTGACAAATCAGGAGCGATGCTCGCTCAAACTGATCCCGTGCTTCTTGAGCAGGCGGTAGAGTGTGCCTCGCGGGAGCTTCGCTTCCGCGGCGGCCGCGGCGACGTCGCCGCCGTGCGCACGCAGCAATTGCTCGAAGTACGATCGCTCGAACGCGTCGCTGTGCTGCTCGCGCAGCGCAAAGAATCCTTGATTGTCCGTGGAGTGACTGCCCGCGCCGGCAACGATCTCGTCCGGCAGATCGTCGGCGCGAATGATCGGACGACGGCTGAAGACGAGCACCCGCTTGATCACGTTCTGCAGTTCGCGCACGTTCCCTGGCCACGCATAGCCGGTGAGCACCTCGAGCGCCTCGCGATCGATCTCCACGCCGTCGCGTCCGATCTCGCGCGCGTAGCGCTCGATGAAATGGGCCACGAGCGGCGGGATGTCGTCGGGCCGCCGCCGGAGCGGCGGGAGCTCGATGCGCACGACGTTGATCCGATAATACAGATCGGAGCGAAAAGTCTGCTTGCGGATCTCCTCCTCGAGATTTGCCGACGTGGCGGCAATCACGCGCACGTCGACGTCCAGCTCTTCGCTGCCGCCGACACGCCGGATCCGCCGCTCCTGCAGCGCGCGCAGAAGCGTCGACTGCAGGCTGGCTGGCAGGTGGTCGATCTCGTCCAGGAACAGCGTGCCGCGCGCGGCGAATTCGACGAGGCCCAACCGACGCGAGTTGGCGCCGGTGAACGCGCCGCGCTCGTGGCCAAAGAACTCGCTCTCCAGAAGATCGGCCGGGATGGCCCCGCAATCCACCGGCACGAAGTGGCCCTGCTTCCGCCGGCTGCGCTGGTGCACCGACCGCGCGACGAGCTCCTTGCCCGTGCCCGTCTCTCCCGTGACCAGAACATCCACGTCGGTGGCCGCCACCCGTTCGATCGCGTCGAACACGGCGCGCATCGCCATGCTTCCACCCACGATGTCGCCGAACGCGTACCGGCGCTCCAGACTTTCGCTGAGCAACTCGTTCTCGTCGCGCAGGCGGCGCTCGGCGAGCAGGCGCCGCGCGGTGGCGCGGAGATCGTCGGGCAAGAACGGTTTCACGATGTAATCCGCGGCGCCGCGCTTCATACTCTCTACCGCGGTATCCACCGTCGGATACGCGGTCATCATCAGCACCGGCAGCTGCGGATCCTGCCGCCGGGCGACCTCCAGCAACTCGAGCCCATTGACGCCCGGCATGCGAATGTCGGCGATCAACAGATCCCAACTTCGTTCCTCGAGCTTCTTCACCGCGCACTCGCTGCGCGATTCAACGTCGATCTCCACGCCATCGACCGTGCAGAGCGTGTCGCGGCAAACTTCCAGCATCCCGATCTCGTCATCGACGACGAGCACACGCCATCCAGTCATCGTCAGGCTACTCCGACGTGGCGAACCGCCCTCGCGGACGTCGGCGCGGCCAACTCGCTCGCCGCGGGGAGACGCAACGTCACCCGCGTGCCCGCGCCTGGATGGGAATCCACCTCGATCGTGCCTCCATTGCTCCGCATGAGACCCAGGCAGATCGAGAGTCCCAGACCGGTGCCCTTCCCCTCCGGCTTCGTCGTGTTGAACGGCTCGAAGATGCGTTCGCGAATCTCCGGCGGCATGCCGCAGCCGGTATCGGCGACAGTGACGCACACTGGCGTGCCGCCCGCTCCAACCTCCTCCTCGTATCCGATGATCGACAGCGCGCCGCCGTCCGGCATCGCATCGAGCGAGTTGAGAAAGAGATTCAGGAACACCTGCTCCATCTCACCCGGGTTCACACGCACCAGCGGCAACTCGTCTGGAATCCGCTCCTGAATCTCGACCCCCGCTGCCCTCGCGCTCGGCTCGACGATCGCGAGTGCTCTACGCACAATCGGCCGCAGCGATTGCAGCTCCGCGCGGTTCGTCGACGGGTGACAGTACGCGAGCAGCCCCTGCGCGATGCTCGCAATCCGATCGGCAAGCTCGGTGATCTTTCCGAGCTCCGTGACTGTGTGCGTCGAAAGCTCGACGCGATGGTTGGAGAGGAGGAGCCGAGTCTTGGCGCTGATGATCGCCACCGGGTTGTTCACTTCGTGCGCGACACGGCCGGCAAGCTCCCCGATCGCGGCGAGTTTCTCCGCGCGCTGCGCTCGCGCTTCGATCCGCCGCTGCTCGCGCTCGCCGCGACGAAGCTCACCCACGACGCTCGTCGCGAAATGCGCCGTCAGGAGCAGTATGCCGGCCTGCAGCGCGACTCGTCCCACGACGTATTGTTGATCGAACGCGTCGTGCTGCACGACGCCGCCGAGCTCGGCGTGTGGCACGATGCCGAGTGTGTAGTGCGACAATACACCTGACAGTTCGCCGAACGCGAGTCCGGCAAAGAGGACCGCCGCTGCCCCCGCCACGAAGTAGCACTGCTTTCGCTCGAGGATGATTCCGGCGATGATGACGTGGAAGATCATGAGCGACGTGAGCGGGTTCTCGATTCCTCCCGAGTAATGCAGGAGCGTGGTGAGGATGACGAGGTCGCCGTACGCCTGCGCCCTCAGCAGCGGCCCGGCTGGCCCGCCCAGGCGAAGCAGCCACGTGTACCCGATGTTGAGCAACACGAGCGCGCCGATCGCCATCGCGAGTGGCGACCAGAGCGCCGGAGACAGATAGCCCATCACCGCGATCGCGACGAACACGAGCAGCGTCGCCACGAGCGCGGCGAGCCAGCGCATGAGGATGAACCATTCGGCGAAATGCGCATCTCGGCCCGCGCGGGACGCGGAAATTTCTCCGGCGCCGACTGGCACATCGTCCGCCGCTGACGCGGCTCCACCGAACAGCGATGGCGATCCGCGCAGGACAAGCCACGCCGAGATCAGCGCTGCCAGCAGTGCGCCGACGAGACCGACCAGGTGCCCGTAGGATTCCAGGCGCCGCGGACCCAAGCCCTTGAGCCAGCGAGCTTCGATGAGCTCGTACGCCGTAAGGAGTCCCAGCACGGACCCGAACGCGAGCGCGACAGAGCTGCCGAGCCGTGGATGTGCGGGTTCGGCGGATTGGGCGCGCCAGTTGGGCTCGCGATGCAGTTGCGGCACAGATACCACGGGAGCAGTGCGGAGTGCCCCGGGTGGTGGGCGAGTGAAGGTTCAGGCGGGGTTCTCGCAACTACCATCAGGGAGATGGAGGTATCGCGTGCGGGTTTACCTCACATGACTCACGTCCGCACGCGGCCGCGTTCAACCGGTCGGCCCGAAGCGCTCGGTTCGAATGCGCGCGGGATCCAGCCCAAGTTCGACCAGCTGCGTCGCCACCGACTCGACGAGCGGCGTCGGACCGCACACGAATGCGCGCGGGTTTTGAGAAACAGGCCAGCCGACTTCCTCGAGCATCGCGCGGTCGATCCGGCGCCGATGTCCCGGCCAATCGGCGCCGGCTTCGCGCGTGAGTGTGATCGTTACGTCCACGGTCGGATGGTCGGCAAGCTGCGCCAGCTCGCCTCTATAGATGACGTCCATAAGCGTCCGCGCGGAGTACAGGAGCCGGACGGGTGCGCGCTCCCGATGCGCTTCGTCTGCGCGCGCGTGATGCCGCAACATCGCCATGAGCGGCACGATGCCCGATCCGCCCGCCACGAGCAGCACTGGTCCGGGCTGCATCACGTCCCACACGAAATAGCCGCCGATCGGACCGCGCACCTCGAGCCCGTCGCCCGGACGCAGGACATCGATCAGATATGGCGACACTTCGCCGTCGTCGAGGCGCTCGACGGTCAGCGCGATCCGCGCGTCCTCCGGCGGCGACGCGATCGAATACGATCGCTGCGCCTGATACCCGTCCTCGGCGACGAGACGCACGTCGACGTGCTGACCGGCACGATGCCCTGGCCACTGCGGCACGTCGAGGACGAGCGTCCGCGCGCGCGGCGTTTCCTCGCGAACGTCCACGACCTTCGCGACGCGCCACTCGAGTCGCGCCGGCGCGGCGGCGGCTGGCTGGTCGATCATGTCGTGCGCCATTTACGGATCGCCCTGGTAGCGCTGCTCGCGCCACGGATCGCCGCGATCGTGGTAGCCGAGCTGCTCCCAGAATCCCGGCTCGTCGCGCGGGACGAGCCGCAAGCCGCGAAGCCATTTCGCGCTCTTCCAGAAATACAGATGGGGCACGAGCAGTCGAGCCGGTCCGCCGTGCTCGGGCGGAAGCGCCTTGCCGTCGTAGCCGAACGCCACCCATGCCTTTCCGTCTGTGACGTCGGCGAGCGGCAGATTCGTCGTGTAGCCTCCGTCGCAGAACGCCACGATGAACGGATTCTCGTCGACTCCGGCCTCGTGCGCCGCGTGCAGGAGCGTGTCGATCGAAACGCCTTCCCACTTCGTGTCGAACTTGGACCACTTGGTCACGCAGTGGATGTCGACGGTCGGTGTCTCGTGTGGTAACGCCTGCAGCTCGTACCACGACCACCGCTTCGAGTGGCCACGGCTGTCACTGATGGCGAAGTCCCAGGTCGTGAGCGAGGTATGTGGCGTTGGGCCGGCCGACAACACCGGGAAATCGCGCGTCTCGTACTGCCCGAGCGGAAGCCGGCCCGGCGGGGCCGCGGGGCGGCGACTGTGAAAGCCGCGGGCGATGAACGGAATGTCGGGCATGATGAGCAGGGTCGGTGTGGTGCAGGATCGCACGTACCCGAAAGTCTATTCACATGCGCAATGCTGCCATGCTCGGCTCTCCGCTCGCCACGAACTTCTCGTTGGCGCTCGGTGGAGCAGCCCACACGAGCTTCCACACCGACCCGTCGCGCACCTCGATGCGCGTGACCGGATGAATCTCCCATGGCGTGTGCCGGCGGCTGATCACGTGCATCTGATCGTAGAGCGTCCACCCGCTAATGCGAACGCGCGCGCCCACCGCCGCCAGCGAATCGAGCCTCTGCCTGGTCCATTCCGGATGCAGCGCGCGAAAGCGAGGCGTGACTTCCATGATGGTCGACTGCATGATGCCAGCGCCCGGTGTAACGCCGAGGTGCAGATGCCAATCGCGGCGCGTGCTGTCGCGCCCGTAGCAGTTCGAGGGCTCCGGCATCTCGACGGTCACTTTGACGAGGTATGCCTCGACCATGACCGCGGCGCCTTCGTACTCGGCCAGGTCTCTTTTCTCCGCGGACGTCCAGAGCCCGCGAAATCGATACGCGGTCGATCGCGGCGCCGGAAGGATCCCCAACGCCTCCAACGACAGCGGAGCATAGTCGGCAGCGGTATCGATGCGATTCTTCCGCAAGTTGAGCACACGATCGGGCCGCGAGCCCCACGGCCGACAGCCCAGAAAGGTCAACGTTTCCGGCGCCGGTTTTGGGAGCGCGCGGACGAGCGCGAACTCCCGCTCGAGCGCCGCCCGGTCAGCTTCGGATCGAACGCGCGGGGCAGACACGCACGCCGCGCCGAGCGCCAGCGTGAGAACAACCAGCCAACACGCTCGCGACGAAGTCAGATCAGGAGTTTTATCCACCGCTCGATGCGCCGCATCCACTCCGAGTGAGGCGGGAGCACCGCCGCCAGATCGGCTGGATCGTCCAGCCACTGGCTCTCGCCAGCGAGCGCGATGAAGTCCAGGTACGGAATGACGCTCGGCCAATGCGAGACGACGAAGCACACTTCGCCGTCGACGACCATGCTCCGGGTGTTCTGGTTCTGTGATCCGAACAGTGTGTAGAACACCACGCGCTCCCGGGTGCGGGCGTCCAGGCTGTTGAACCAATCCTGCACCACCGCGCCTCCGACGTCGACCCAGGCGTCGGGATATCCGTCGAACGTATTGACCGCGGCAGAGCGCGTCTGGACCTGTGCGATCCGCTGCTGGACATACTCCCACGTGATTGCCGGCCACTCGGGTCGCGTCATGAACTGCCACGCTTCGCGCGACGCGAAGAAGTTCGCCTTGAGGTGCAGCTTGGGCCAGTCGTCGTGCTCGAACTCCGCGTCCGGTCGTCGCTGCATGTCGAGCTTTGCGATCGTGCGTGCCATCTCGTCCAGCTCGGCATAGGCCGACGGCGCAAATCCGAACAACTGTCGCATCCAGGGATGTGTGGCGAACGACTCGTTCACCGCTTGCACTTTTGCGGGGATGTTCGTCACCTCGATGTGAGACGCGAAGAGTCCCACTTTGAGCAGACCACCGGATGCCTCGATTTCCGGAGCGAGCACGCGCGCCGCAGTGAGCAACCGCCACAGCAGCTCCTGACTTCGCCCCAGCGTGCCGAGCGCCTTCGCCGGCGCATTCGTTCGCGCGGGCGCGATGACGAGGACTCGAACACCCCGCAGCGCACATCCAACGACGGCCGAACCCCAGAACGCGCCACTCCACAGCGAGTCGGGAATCTTGATTACGGAGCCCGGCGGCATGAGGGTGTAGAGCACCGCCTTCGCCACGTCGATCTCCTTGTCGGCAAAGCCCGTGTTGTTCATCAGCTCCATCGCCCGCACGGGCCGTTGTCCCTGCTCCGTCGCGGCACGCACTCTGGCGTCGTAATCCCGAGTCTTTGGGCGCGCACGAAGCGGGTACGGGATCTGGTCCGGGCGGAATCCCTGCGCGAGCAGCGTCGCGCGCGCCGCGTCCTTCACGCCGAGCGCCGCGGGCCCCCGCACGAGGAGCGCGCGGTCCTCCCACGACAGGCTGCTGTAGCTCTCACCGATGCCGGCGCCGGTGTAGATCACCTCGCCGCGGTACGGATCGTCCTCCGCCACGTCGTAGAACACGATCTTGCGATGATCCCGGAGCATGATGTCGGGCAGCGTCAATCCGGGAACCAGCCGGCCGCTGAAGAACGACATGTCGGCCGGATTCGTGATGTTGACGTGCACTTTGATCAGATTGCGAAGCCACTTGTCGCCGTACTGCCGCCGTTGCGCCTGGAGCAGTGGCGAATCCGCGATGGCGTCGCGGAGCCGCTTTTGTGCTGTCGCGATCGAATCTTCCCAGCCGTCGAATCCATCCTGCAGGTGCGGATGGTAGCGCGTCGGATCTTCGAGAAGACTCATCCAGATGCGTCCCTTCGTTCGCTCGTACGACCACTCGTCGAGCAGAATCATGTACACGGGAAATCGTCCCGTGCTGTCGTACGCCTGGACGCGCTCGATCATTGCCGCCAGGTACGAGCGCAACACTTGCCGGTACGACAACTCGTCCGGATGCCCGCTGTCATCCGTGCCGCGAAAGTCGTGGGTCCAGAGCACGTGATACTCCCGCGCCTGGCGAATCGTACGGCTCAGGTGATACTGGAACTGCTCGTTGATCACGTACGAGACGAAGTTCCCGTCGCTGAAGTAGTTCCCCCCGCCCACCGCCTGCTCGACGAGCGAGTCCAACTTGGCTTGCGTATCGTGGTCCTCGGGCAGTAGCGCATACTGCAGCGGCAGCCACACGAAGCGCGAATCCCCCCACTCCGCCCGCGCCGCGCCCCGATTTGCCTCGATCACATCGATCAACTGCGTGAACACCCAGAGCATCGCGACGCGGCGGTTCGCCGGCACGGCGGCGTTCATGTACACCCACTGAAGAAAGGCGCCGCGCGCGTCAGCGCCGAATCCCAGCACGGTGTCGTCCCTCTTCACCTGGCCGAGCAGCCGGTCGTACGGCAGGAGCACGTCGTCGAGGAGAATCGCTCGCGCCCGTGCCGCGACGACGCGCGCGAGCGAGTCGGACACAGCACCTCGCGATTCCTCGCCCATGGCAAGCGCGAATGCATGCTCGATTGCGGCGTGATACCGCCGCACCTCCATTTCGAACGCTCCGCTGGTTGGCTCCGAGCTGGAGTCACCCCCGTCGGCGAGCGCCCTCGGCCTGAACAGCGCCTTCAGCTCGCGCAGCTCGGCGAGCACTCCCGCTTCGGCGTTCGCTCGCCGCCAGGCGTTCTGGTCGAGGAACGGAATGCTCATGCGCCGAATGTGATCCGCGGCCTCGCGAATCGGGTCGATCGATCGCTGGAGGGCTGGGTCAGGGTTCGGCTCCGCTGGCGGCCCGCTCGAACGCGAGAGCGGCACGTAGTCGCGACCAGGTCGCGTGCGACCGACGGGCATGCGGCGGAAGATCGGCTGCTCCACGCCGATGACAATCGTGTGATCGCGCGCGGGCACGTAATCGAACCGCAGCCAGCCGCCATAGCTGAACAAGCCTCCGCGGCGAATTGGATTGGTCACGGCCAACGAGAACGCAACGCTCCCGTCGGACCGCCGGTAGTCGACGCCCGCTCCGAAGCGCAATCCGGGGCTGATGAGGCGGGCGCGAACACCCTCGTCCAATCCGCTCCGACCGGAGCGGAGATAGAGCTCCGATTGAAGCGCGGCCACGCTGATGAGAGGATTCCAAAGATCGCGCTGCAGCGCCAGGCGCCCTTCGATGAATCCAGCTGCCGAGCCTCGCGGAGCTGGTCCGCTGAGCACCGTCCCCATACCGCCGCCCGTCGTCCACTTCCACGACCTGGGCTGTCCGAGGGACACCGTCTTCCCACCGTCCCATGGTGGCAGGCTGCGCGCTTGCCCAAACAACGAGCGGCTCGAGGAGAGCACTGCCACGACAAGAGCTTCGCGAATGCGAATGAGCATTCATCACCGGTAACTGCGCCGCGTGGCGTGAACGTAGTGCGTCAGCGAGTGCGAATCAAGAAAATGTAATGAATCGGATACGATGGATGTGCCGCGCGCTACGTAAATGCTGAAGAGCGCTACGTCATTCCGTCTAATCTGATGCGTCCCGTTACGGAGGCGCGAATTCGACGAAACGTCGAATCTTGAGTGCGCAAGAACCGAGCTTCCGACATGGCGAGGTAAACATGCGTAATGACGATGGCGTGAGAACGTGGCTTCGGCCTGGCCTCGCCGCGGTGACGGCAATCGTCATCGCCGTGCGGCCTCTCGCCGCTGGCGTGACGGGCTCGGGGAGCCGCGACAGCACGGTCAAGACTCTTCAGATATCGCGCAACAATCAGATTGTCCTCACTGCGGCTCCATCGCGTTTGCCGGGCGACTTCGGCGTCGGCCGTTCCCTTACGTCGCCGTCGCTCGACGCACGGGGCGTGCTCCGAAGCGACATCGTGGCGTACGCGTTTCGCATCGAGCTGGTCGATTCGCTCGGCGCCAGGTTCTCGCCGAGTGCGAGTGTGCAGAGTGTGGACGCCGCGGTGTTTGCGGGCCGACGGCTACTTGTCCAGCTGGCCGGAACCACAGCGGTCTCACTACCCAAGCCGCTGGGCTTCTTCCTCTCGGCCGGTGACACGCTCCGCATCGTGGCACTCATCACGCCCGTGGCGCTCGCCGATTCCGAGAGCATGCGGCTGCGCCTCATCATTGATTGCGAGCCGACGGATAGACCGGTGAGCCGTCTTGCGGTGATGATGGTGGACGTGTCGCGCGTTGCCTCGGGATCGGCTGACGCTACGGGAAGCGATCGGGCGATAGCGACCTGGACGTGGACGTCCGAGATCGCCGGGCGCGCAATGGCGATCTCGGGCAATGCCGTCGAGAAAGCCAGGGAGCTTTCCTTGACCGACCTCACGACCGGCGAAGTGCTGTGGCGCGACCTTCGCCAGCCCGACGGTCCGGGCTTCTCCGCGACGCGCTGCGCCCGAATCGGCGCCGCTCTGCTCCGGCGCGATCATGTGTACCAGGTCGCGATCTGGTATGGAGACGCCTTGCAGATCGGCGATGAACTGCCGCATCGCCAACACGGCTCCATGCGCATCATGGTGCTTCCCGCTCAGGTTGTCAGTACTCGATGACTCCCGTGCACATAGGAGAACTACAATGTCAAAGCCCCTATCGCTGTTCGTCGCCTTTGCCGCGGGTTTGGCTTGTCTTACCGTCGCCGGTGCTCAGACATCGGTCTGGCGAGGTGTGAGCAACTCTGGTCGTGACCTTCCCGGGACGTACGTCCTAATGACGATCGACGGCCATCCAATCCCGTACGCGCCGATGCACCCCGGAACACCGGCCGGTGCTCCTCCCGGACCAGAGGTCCTCGCCGCGACGCTCGTCGTCCGCCCCGACGGCTCGTTCATCATGGCGATGGGCTACCGACGAACAGTGAGCGGCGTCGAGAGATTCCAGGCGACACCGTTCAGCGGAACGACGGCACCCGACGGCGCCGGCTTCATCGCCCGCTGGGAGGGCGCAGGCGCCAACAAACTCGCCTTCGCCGGTGACACGCTCGTCATGGACAACGAAGGGGTTCGATTCGCGTACCGAAGGATCCGCTAGCTCGAGCCCCGCTCTTACCCGAGCCGGAGAATGGCGCGCAGCTTTTCCGCGTACGCGCCACTCTCCGCGTCTCGCGTCACGATCTCGATCGCGTCCGGGCCGTCGACGCCCACCCCGAGTTCGACGGCCTCCGCGATCTGCTCCTGCTCGAAGATGCGGCGACCCATGACGGCCTGGTTGGCGCCGATTTCCTTGAGAACGGCAAGCCCAACGGCGTCCACGGCGACGCGATCGCTCCCGGCGATCATCACGTTCGCGCGCTTCAGTGTGCCTTGCGTGGGTCCGCCGTCGGTAAAGGCGGTAACGCCGTCCAGCACGATGAGCTGCGGTTTGTAGCCGGTGTTCAACTCGGAGATCATTCGCCGCATGCTGGGCGAGCGGTGCATCGTCCCCCGAAGCCGCTTTGGCGTGAATCCCACCGACAGCTTGAGCGACATCGTGAACACGCCGCCGTATCCGTGCGTCTTGAGGCAGCAGGTCGAGACCGTGTACTCCGAGTCGACGACGAGGCGAGGGAGGTAAAACCCGTCGGGCCACCGCGAGCCGGCAGGCTTGAAGTGCACCCAATCTCCGTCGCCGATCAGCTCGAAGTCGACGACCTCGAACCGAACATCACGCGCGAGGTCGAAGACCCCTTTTTCCTTCATCACAGCGTGTGTCTGAGGCGGCCCGCTCGACTCGCCCACCGTCACGCTCCGCGCGCCGCGCTCGTGCATCTCGCTGACGAGTTGCGCCAGCGTGTCGGCGTGCGTCGAGGCCGGTGTCTCGTCCGCTGAATTGAAGTTGGGCTTCACCAGCACGCGCTTTCCGGCGATGCCTCGCGGATCGAAGAGCGCGAGGACGTCCGCCACGCCTCGCTTCCGCTCGGTCGTGCGAACGAGCGCCACGCGACTCCGAATCGGGGCGAACATCCCGTTCAGGCCATCGAATCGGACGAGCGGGAGCGCAGCCAGCCCAGCAGTGGTGCCGCGGAAAAAATCGCGGCGATTGATCGAGCGCGTTGAGTGCGACATGCGCCGGCCTCAGTAGCCGATGAGTCGACTCCGAGCGTAGCCCTGTCCCACGCCATCCGAAATCGGACAAGGACCTGTTTCCTGTCAGGCGATCCCTGTTTCGGGCGGAAACCCCGGACGCGCACGAGATGGCGGCACTCCGCCGGTCGAAGCCGTGCTCATTCCGCCGACTGCACGGTGAGATCGGCCTTCATACCCATCCGCCTGTGCATTCCGGAGCCGAGCGGGCAGTAGATCTCGTACTTTCCCGGCTTGAGGTCCACGGAGAGAGAGACCGTCGAGTCGGGCGCCACCGGCCGCGTGCGCTGCTCGATCCCATTGCCTTCGATCTCGAAAGAGTGCGTCGTCGTCCCGCTGTTGTGGACTTCGATCGTGACGCGTCCCGATGACACGCTGGTGCCATTCAGGGAGATCTTCCACTCGCGCAACTCCGCCTTCAACGCGCGCACGGGCACCGGTTCGGCGACCGTCGATGGAACGGCACGACGCGACACGAGCGCCTGCTGGGATTCGGGAATCAGTGCTACGCCAAAGTAGCCAGGCTTCGGCGAACGGCACGCAGCGCCGCCGATTGCTGTCGCGGCGGCAATACCGGCAAGTGAAAGGGCGCGCGCGTTGCGACGTGCAGCGAGAGCGACGCTGTTTGGCACGGAGAGAAACGACATGGCAATCCTCGGAGAGTGTTCAGTCGAGGAGATGACCGCCCGTAGGCCCCGTCTATTCCCCGAGGTGCAACGCCGGCTGGCGATGGACACGGCGACTGGCATTGACGCGCCTGAAGTTCCAGCGCCCCGCGATCGGTAGCGTGCCTCGCACGAGCCTCGGCCGATGCGGCTTGTGCTCGGGATTCAACCAGCGATGGTGACGCCCCGATACGCGAGCCCACGCGACGTACGTGTGCCCGCTGAGACACGCAAGCGCTGCGACTGGCGGTCGGTGCAGCACGAACAACTCGACCAGTGTCGCAACGATCATCACGACGCCGAGGAGAGACGCTGATGCGGCGGAGAGGATCGGGATGAGGAGCAGCGCGGCGCCCGCGACCTCGACCGCTCCCGTCGCGTAGCGAAACCATTGGCCGAACCCGATCTGCTGAAAGAGCGCGACCATGTCGGGGCGGCCGATCAGCTTCGCGCCGCCGACCAGAAGAAAAATGCCCGCGAGCGTGAGCTCCACGATCTCGAGGGCGAGCACGCGATGCCATCGCGCGTTCGCACGCGGCGACGTATGTCGATCGTGCCATGCCTGCAGGCCGCTTCCCGGAATGGCGCGCCGAACCGCGTACAGCGCGATCAGCAGCGCGGCGAGAAGCAGGAAATGAATGAGCCCCAGCTGATCGAACATCGACGAGCCTCCCCCTCTCCTACGTTCACATTGAAATGCGTCGTGAAGAGGAGACTCGTCGATCGGCGCGGCTATTCCATCATTCTGCTACGACAAGGCGCTACGGGGCATCGGCGAGCCGCCGCAGTTCCAGTCGCGTCGGCTTTGCCGGCGTGTGGTAGACTCGCATCGTTGCCTTCTGGAAATCCGACGGCTTGGCTTCGAAGATGTTCGGCACGAATCGCTGCGGATTCCGGTCGATGTGCGGGAACCACGTGCTCTGGATCTGCACCATGATGCGGTGGCCGCGCCTGAACGTGTGATGGATCGGCGGCATGTCAAACCGGATCGAGTCCGGCGCATTCGCAACCATCGGCGACGGCTTCTCGAACGAGCGTCGATACCGCGCGCGGAACGGCTCGCCGCGCACCAACTGCTGGTAGCCGCCCACCGGGAACATTGTTGGGTCGTTCGGCCAATTCGCCGCGCTATCGGGGAACACGTCGATCAGCTTCACGATGAAGTCCGCGTCCGTGCCCGTGGTGCTCACGTGCAGCACCGGCGTGACCCAACCCGTGAGCGTGACGTCCGATGCGAGCACATCCGTCTGATAGGTGAGCACGTCCGTTCGCCTCGACGCGAAGCGCTGGTCCGCCGTGATGTAGTCGCGCGGCATCCCCTGATTCTCCACGCGTTCCACTGTAGGCACCGGCTTCGCGGGGTCGCTCACGTACTCGTCGAACGCGCCGCCGGCGCTCGGTGCCGTAAACGCGAGCTTGCCTCCCGGCTGCAGGTACAGCGATACCGGTGTCGACTCCTTCGGCGGCCACGCATCGTACGAATCCCACTTCTCGCCTCCGGTGCGAAACACCAGCACGTCCGGCAGTTTCGGATCAGGCGCGCCGGCCAGATAGTGCGCGAAAAACGGATACTCGACCGAATCACGGTAGAAGGGTCCGGTCTTGTACTTCCAGCGAAGCGTGCCGAGCATGTCGTCGTCGCCACGGCTCCAGCCCCCGTGCGACCACGGTCCGACGATGAGATGATTGTCCGCGTTGGGCGTCAGCTTCTCGATCCCGCTGTACACCCACCACGGGCCATGGATGTCCTCGGTATCATAGAATCCGCCGACCGTGAGGACCGCGGCCTTCACGTCGTGCAGATGCGGGCGCACGTTGCGCGCCTTCCAGAAGTCGTCGTAGGCAGGATGCGTCAGGATCTCCTGCCACAGCGGCGCGGTCGCCGGATCCATGATCTTTCGCGTGCTCGGTCCGAGCGGCCCCAATCCCAGATAGAACGCGTAGGCGTCCGGCGTCCCCATCGAGAACGGATATGAGGCATCGGGCCCCGGCTGCTCGCGCGGCGTACGTCCGAATCTCGTATAGAAACTGAAATTGTGCGCCAACAGGAACGCGCCGCCATGGAAGTTGTCGTCGCCCATCCAGATGTCCGTCATCGGCGCCTGCGGTGAACACGCCACGAGCGCCGGATGTCGCGAGAGACAGCTCGCCGTCGTGTAGAAGCCAGGATACGACGTGCCGTAGATCCCGATCTTGCCGTTCGTGGGGAGATTCTTCACCAGCCAGTCGATCGTGTCGTACGTGTCCGTCCCCTCGTCGACGTCCGTTGGCTTGTCGTGCTTCTCGAGGATCGGCGTCATGTCGCGGAACGTTCCTTCCGAGAAATAGCGCCCGCGCACGTCCTGATAAACGAAGATGTATCCGTCCTCGACCCACTTGCGATTGCCTGACGGGCCGAGCGCCGCCTTGTAGTCCGCGCCATAGGGCGACACGGAGTACGGCGTGCGCGACATCAGCACCGGATACCGGCGCGTCGAGTCCTTCGGGACGTAGATGGACGTGAAGAGCTGGGTTCCATCGCGCACACGAATGCGTGCTTCACGTTTGGTGTACAGCTCTTTGATACGGGCGGCGAGTGCAGGGTCGCCGGGAGGGCCTTGAGCCGGTAGCGCTGCGGCGGCAACGAGCGCCAGCGCGAGAAGGGCGAGTGGACGGCGCATGGGCAAGTCCAGTGGAGGGATGACTCAAATTAGCCGAGTCGGGCGCCGGCGTCGGCCGAACAGCGCCTGGTGCCCGTCGCATCCGGAAATCCCCTACATCACGCAGGCAAGCACGGCCTCGGCCGGCGGTCGGCCCCGAGATGAACTCGTCAGCCTGCCGGCGTGCGGTGACGACGTGACGGGCGCCAATTGCGATAATCCTCGTCGCCTTTCCAGTACGGCGCGGGGGCAAGCCGCCGCGACGCGTCCCTACGTCATCGCTACGTCACCCGACGTATGTAACAAACATCTGTAATTCTGATCTTCTAAAGCATCCGATCAGCTGCTTGAAACGACCGACCATGACCACTCCTGTGGAGAGTATCACCATGCTCAGAACGGGCAGTCTCATCGCCACGGTTGTCGCGCTGACGTGCTTGGGCGCCTGCGCCGACAACTCACCACTCGGCCCAAAGCGTCAGCCGCTCGCCGCTGCATCGCACGCGATTGCCGCGTCCGCGGTCACGTGGGCCGACCAGATCACCGGCGTCACTGCCGACGGCGCGGAGTACGCGATCTTCGTTCCCGACGGCTGGAACGGTGATGCGGTGTTCTACGCCCACGGTATCATTCCGCCGCTGGCACCCGTGACATTCCCAGGCTCGGGCGATTGGGACGATGCACAAGCGATCCGCGACGGGCTCGGACAACTCGGCTTCGCGGTCGCCTACTCGACCTTCAACGAGAACGGCTATGCCATCAGGAACGGCATCCAGCGCACGCACGAGCTGCGGGGGACCTTCATCTCGAAGATCGGCCGGCCGCGGCGCAGCTTCCTCATCGGCCATTCACTCGGGGCGCAGGTGAGCCAGGCGCTCGCCGAGACGCACCCGGATCAATACAGCGGAGTACTCGCGATGTGCGGCCTGCTTGGGGGGACGAGGCTCGAGACCGACTACGTCGCGCACGTCCGCACACTGTTCGACTTGTTCTACCCCGGCGTGTTACCGGGCAGCACGATGGTGATGCCGGTCGTCTTCACGGACCCGCTGACGCAAGTTGCGCCGCCGGTGCTCGCCGCAATCGGCGCGAATCCGACCGGCTTCATCTACATCGCGGCCGATACCAATATCCAACTCGCGGGCAATGGTCCGCAGGAGTGGGGCGAGTCGCTGGTCTACGCGCTCGGCTACCAGGCTATGGGCGTCAACGACCTTCTCGCACGCACCCATGGGCACATCTTGTTCGATAATACAGCCACGATCTACAACAGTGCGTTGATTCCCGCACTCAATGGCTTCGTCAACGCATCGGTCAGTCGATACACGGCAACCGACGACGCGCTCGCCTGGCTGGAAAACAACTACGAGCCGTCGGGTAACTTGCTCATCCCGATGATCACCTTCCACAAGACGCGGGATCGGCTCGTTCCCTACCGCCACGAGACTGCATACCTGGCCAAAGTCAACGCAGCGGGACAGACCGCGCATCTGCTCCAGCGAAGCCAGGATTCGTTCGGCCACTGCAATCTGGGCGTTTCGGACATCCTCAGTAACTTCCAGGATCTCGTGAGCTGGGTGAATACGGGCATCAAGCCCGGCGCCTGATCTTCCATCAGATTGACGTGGCGCGCCCCGCTCGCCGTACCCGCGGTGAGCGGGGCGCGCCGCTTCTACGTTCACCCACCGACCGCCCGCGCCAGCTCCGCACGTGCGATTCGCATCTGCAGTTCCGCCGCCAGCGCCTGCGCTTCGCTCTGCACGCTCTCCGCTTCCGCCGCGGCAAGCGCGGCGGCCGGCGTCAGCCCACGCGCATTGCGATCCCGCGCGATCGCCAGTGCCGCGCGACGGGCCTCGAGCGCCGCACGCGCGACCTCGGCGCCGCGTTCCGCGCGCGCCGCTGCCCTGTACGCGCGCTCCACCTCCACGGAGACACGATCACGCGCGAGCGCCAGACCGATCTCCGCCGCATCCTCCTGCGCCACGCGCTCGCGCGACAATGAGCCGCGCTTCCCCCAATCCCACACGTTCCACGAGCCCTGGATGCTCAGACCCACCGCCCGCCGCGGCAGGAAGCTGACGCCGTCGAGCATCGAATACGTCAAGCCGACGCCGATATCGGGGATGTAGTCCGCGCGCGCGAGTGCAATGGCGCGCTTCGCTTGCTCCACCGTGGCGAGAGCCGCCGCGACGTCCGGGCTCGCCGACTGCGCTGTCGCAACGTACGCGTCGAGCGTCGACAGCTTTCCGCTCGGAGACTCGGGGGCAATGAGCTCGAGTCGCGTGGCTGGCGCCAGCGCCAGAGCGCTTCGCAGCTCGGCTTCCGCATCGGACGCCGAATCCTCGACGGCCGTGCGCGCATACTCGGCGTCGAGCGCCGACGCCGTGGCGCTGAGCCCCTGCGCCGACACGTCGATGCCCGAAGCCACCGCCTGCTCCACGTCGATGGTCTGCCGCTTGGTCGCGCGCAGCACTGCTTCCGCCGCACGCTCGCGCGCTCGGCCGATCAGGACCGACGCGTACAGTCGCTCGATCATGAGTCTGGCGTCGGCTTCGGCGCGCGCACGCTCGGCGGCGGCGCTCGCCGTTTGCGCCGACGCGAGCTGCCGCGCCTGGCGGATCCGCCAGAGTTGCGTCACCGGCTGCGTGAGCGAGAGCTGCGTGTATGTGAGCGCAGCAGCGCCCTGATCGAACCGGCGATCCGCGCCCGGCAACGGCTCGCCTGTCGACTCGTTGCCGAGGGCGCCGCGCGGCACCACAATCGTGGTACGTCCGCTGCTGCGCAGGTGATTGCCGGTCAAGGAGAGTTGCGGCAGCAGGTCTGCCGTTGCGCCGCGCTCGTGCGCTTCGGCGGAAGCAAGTCGTGCGCTCGCCAGCCGCGTCGCGTAACCCTGCTTCATCGCGAGCGCCACGGCGTCGTCGAGCGTCAAACGCACCATTGCCGACGGAGCTTGAGCGGTCGCGCGGTGCGCAGGAATCGCCACCGCGAGACCGAGAATCGTAAGGATCAGCGCGATCGTTGCCGCGGGAGCCATTGCCGCGATTCCAGCAGGGACGTTCACCGGCGCCGGCGCGATCGATCCGGTCTCGACGTCTTCGTGCACTCGCCGCGCCGCGCGCCGCTCTTGGCGCCGTTCTACCACCACGTAGAGCACTGGCACCAGCACGAGCGTGAAGATCATCGACACCACGAGCCCCACCGCGATCACGCTCGCCATCGGCGACCAGAGCGGAGAGCGCGACAGAATCATCGGCGTCACGCCCAACGCCGCCGCCATCGTGGTGAGAAAGATCGGACGGAGACGCCGGCGTCCCGCGAGGAGCGCCGCCGTCTCGATGTCCATGCCGCCGCGACGCAGCTCATTTGCGTAGTCGACAAGGATGATCGCGTTTCGCACGACGACCCCCGTGAGTGCGTTGAGTCCCAGGTTCGCAGTGTACGTGAACGGATTCCCCGTGATCACCAGCCCGAGCGCCGCGCCTACCACCGCGAGCGGGATCGACGTCATGATCACGAGCGGATGACGCACGGTGCGGAACTGGAACAGAAGAATGAGGAACACGCCGATGAGCGACGTGAGGAGCGCGATATTCACGGCGCCCTGCACCTCGGCCGAGGCTTCCTTCTCGCCGCCGAACTCCATGCGCATTCCCGCAGGTAGCTCGAGTGCGGCGAGCTTGGGCGTGGCGGTCTTGAGTACGACCGACGGAAGAACGTCCGGCTCGGAGAAGCTCCGAATCGTCAGCGTGCGCGCGCCGTCGCGCCTCACGATCCGGCTCGGTCGAAACTCCGGCCCGATGTCGGCGACTTCGCGCACCGGTACCCGGGCTCCGGTGCTCGGCGACACGACATACGCCGCTGCGACATCATCCATTCCACTTCGCTCGGAACCGTCGAGCCTGAATGTGATGTCGAGGTCGCGCTTCCCCTCCCAGAACGTCGAGACGGGCGCCCCGGCAAAGCCACCGGCCAGCTGCGTCGCGATGTCGGCGTCCGTCAAACCCAGGCGCGTCGCAACCTCCGGCCGAACGTGCAGCCCGAGTGCGATCTCCTCGTCGCGCCAGTCCGTGTATACGTACGCGCTACCTGGCGTGCGCTCGAAGATACGGGCCACGCTGTCGCCGTACGTTCGCAACAACCGCGCGTCATCGCTCACGAGGCGGACTTCGTTCGGCGCCGCCAACGGCGGCCCTTGCTGCAGTGGTTTCACGTACACCCACCCCTCGGGCGCGACGCGGCCGAGTCGGTCCTGCAGCCGGTGCACGAGCTTCGTCGTCGCTTCGGGCGACGCCGTGTTGACCAGCAGCTCGCCGAAGTTGGGTGTCGGCGGCTCGGGGTTGTGATTGTAGTAGAAACGCGGTGCGCCGCCGCCTGCGAACGCGGCCACCGAGCGGACGCCTTCCTCCTGCCGGAGCGCGTTCTCCAGTCGCCGCAGCACCAGATCGGTGCCGGCGAGCCGGGTGCCGGCGGGCATCCAGAGATCGACGATGAATTGGTCACGCTCATTCAACGGGAAGAAGCGATACGGCACCGCCGACATCAGAGCGAGCCCCGCCACGAACGCAACGACGGCTCCGATCATCGTCCAACGCTTGCGCGGCATCGCCACGCCCATCGCGCGCTCGTACACTGACTGCATGACGTCGAGCGGCGTGCGACGCTGACGCGCCGTCGGCGATGCCGCAGCCTTCTGATGCAGCCCCGCCTTGACCAGCGTCATCGCCAGCAGCGGCGTGAGCAGCATCGCGACCGCGAACGAGACCATGAGAGCGATGGCGACGGTATACGACATGGCGCGAATGAACTCACCGGGCGCGCCCGGGAGATAGGCGAGCGGCATGAACGACGCCACGATCGTGAGCGTCGCCGCGAGGACCGGAATGGCGAGCTCCGTCGGCGAGCGCCACGCGGCCTCGAGGCGACTCATCCCGTGGTCGAGCTTCTCGACGTAATTGTCCACGACGACGATCGCATCGTCGACGACGATGCCGAGTGCGACGACGAGTCCGGCGAACGTCACCTGGTGGAGCTCGATGCCGACCGCATTGAGGATCGACACCGTGATCGCGACCGTGATTGGAATCGCCACCGCGGCGATGGCCGCCACTCGCAGCGGCAGGAGCAGTACCGTCACGAGAATCACGGCGGCGAGCGTGATCAGGAACTCACGGCCGAACTCGATCATGCGCTGCTGCACGTGCGCCGGCTGGTCGGCGATCGGTTGAATGATCAGATCGGGCGGCAGCGTCGCACGAACCTGCGCCAACTTCGCGCGAACTTCATCGCCGAACTTCACGATGTTGTGCCCCTCTTGCATCTCCACCGCGAGCAGCACCGTGCTCTCGCCGTCCACGCGAACCTCGAACTGCGGGTCGGCGTACCGGCGCTCGACCGTCGCGAAGTCAGCGACGTGCACCGGTCTACCGTCGCGCGACGTGCCGACGAGCAGGCGCGACAGCGCATCCTCACTGGGCAACAAACTGTTCGCTTCGATCGGCACACGGCCGGCGTCGCCGGCGTCGATCGTTCCGGCGTCGACCACCGCGTTGCGCGAGCGGATCGCGCCCGCGACCTGCAGCGGCGTGATCCCGAATCCGGCGAGGCGCGCGTTCGTCGTCGACACGCGGAGCTCCTCGCGCTGCTCGCCGAGCCGGTTGATCTTCGAGACCTCGGGGATCGTCCGGATCGCGTCGTCGATCTTGTCGAGATACTCGCGCAACTCGCGCGGGCCGTAGTGCCTGCCGCGCACCGCGAGCAGCATGGCCACTACGTCGCCGAAGTTGCTGTTGACGATCGGCCCTTGCACCGACTGCGGCAGATCGATCGCGTGCAGCTCGTTCATGTCGTGCCGCAACATGGCCCAGAAGCGATCGGGATCCTTGACCCACTCCTCGAGTTCCACGTTCACGACGACCACGCCGTCGCGTGAGGTGGAGAACGTCTTGAGCTTGCGCACTTCCTGGTGCGTGAACAGCCGCTGCTCGATCTTGCGCGTGACCTGCTCTTCCACCTGCTCGGCGCTGGCGCCGGGATATCGCGCGAGCACGAGCCCGGTGCGAATGGTGACCTTGGGATCCTCGCGCCGCGGCATCGTGAACAACGCGCGCAGGCCGAGGAGAACGGCGAACCCGGTGAGGACGAGCACCACCGAGCGATTCCGGAGAGCGGAACGGATGGGGTTCATCGGTTGGACCCTCGGCTCGAGGGGCTCGAGGCGCTGGAGGGCTGGAGGGCTCGAGGGCTGGAGGGGTTCGAAGGGTTTGCTTCGAGCCCTCGAGTCCCTCGATCGTTCACGAGTTCGACTCGCGCTCCCTCGCGTAGACGTTGCTGGCCGGCCACGACCACCTGGTCGTTAGCCGCGATGCCCGAACTGATCTCGAGCGAATCGCCGTGCGCCGCGCCCGTCGTAACGCGCCGTGCATGCACGCGGGCGTCGTCGCGATCGAGCAGGTAGACGATCGTTGTTCCGTTCACGCCGCCGTCATGCAGGACCGCGGACGCCGGCACCATCGTGGCCGTCGTCTTCTGTCCGGTCGTGATCGTCGCTTCCGCCACCATTCCCGCACGCAGTCGGCGCGCCGGATTCGGCACCGAGACTTCGACCGTATAGCTCCGCGTCGTCGGGTCGGCCACTACGCCGATCAGCGACACCCGTCCCACGAAACTGGCATCGAGCGCCGGAATGTGAACCGTGGCCGGCGCGCCTTCGGTGACGTGGCCGACGTCCGCTTCCGGAACCCCGATGCGTACACGAACCGGATCGAGATCGACGATCGTGAACGCCGGCTGACCCGGTGAAACCGTGGCGCCAACCTCGACCGCGCGGCGTGCAATGATTCCCGAGATGGGCGCAGTGAGGTGTGTATCAGCGAGTCGCTTCTTCGCGAGATCGGCGGCGGCGGCACTTTGACGCGCGCCGCTCTCGAGGTGATCCATGTCGGCGGGCGCGATGCCGCCGGAGGCGAGCAGCGGTTGGTTTCGATCGCGGTCGCGTGCGGCGCGATCCGCCTGCGCCGACGCTTGCTCGACGGCGAGACGATAGTCCGTTGGATCGATCGATGCGATCTCCTGCCCGGCACGCACGGACTGTCCTTCATCGGGCCCAACCGCGACGACCTTTCCCGGAACCTGGAACGCGACGTCGACGCTGGTGTTCGCCTGGACGATGCCGCTTGCCGTCGTAGACCACGCGCGCGTCGACGGCGTGACGGTCTCGATGACGACCGGCACCGCCGCGGCGGTGTCCGCGTCATTCGCCGCGCTCGCGTCAGCGCGTGCGCAAGCCATGGTTGCCAAGGCGAGTACTGATGCTGCGACTGCGGTGATGCGCGATCTCATACATCCTCCAGAAAAATGAACATCGGTACCACAGCTAACAGCGTTAACTAAGAGAACGAAAAAAAAGGCTCCCGCCGGACTCTTGGTTTCATGACCGGGATCGGATCAGCGAGCTCTTCGTGCTCGCGCCGGTTGCGCGGGCGCACGCGGCGGACGCTTTGCCGCGTCAGGCTTCACCAGGCCGTCAAGCGTGGCGTCGATCAGCCGGTGCGCGCTCCGCTTCGCCTCGCGCCAATCGATCCAGCTGTCCGCGCCCTTGATGTTCTGCAGCGCCACCAGGCCATGCGCGCTCGCCCAACACATCTGCGCGATCTCTTCGGCGTCGGTGTACTGGGGCCTGAAGACATCCGCGGCGAGGGCATCCTCCACCGTCTGCTTGAGGAATGCGTACGCGTTGCGCTGCGGATCGCCCTTCGCCACCTCTTCCTCGTATGGAGGCAGGGGATGGTGCGTGAGGAACATGAACCGGAAGTGGCTCGGATGCTCCACGGCGAAGTCGGCATAGACGTAGCCGATGCGCCGGAGCCGCTCGACCGGATCGAGGTCCCCGAAAGTGGCGAACAGCTTGGCGAGCTCGCGGAGCTGCCGATAGCACAGCTCCTGGATGATCGCATCCTTGTCGCGGAAGTGCGCGTAGATGACCGGCGGCGAGTACTCGATGGCGTCGGCGAGGGCGCGCATGGTGACGCCTTCCGCGCCCTGGTTGGCGAAGAACTCCAGCGCCGCGTCGAGGATCTTCTCGCGGACTTCGGTGCGCTCGCGTTGTCGCCGTTCTTTGACGCCCATGGTGGCTGCTCCGTAACCTGGTTTCAATAGTTAACGGCGTTAGCGAAATTGTCAAGAGCCGCCCCGCTGAAGGCCTCACCGGCGCCCGTTCGGACGGGCCCACGTCCCGTTTGGGGGACGTGCCGCCCTACGTCACTTCCCCGCCGGAGTGACGTCGGTGACCGGCAGATCCCAGTGCGCGAGCAGAATCTCGAACCGCCGTTGTTCCTCGCGCGTGTACGTGGCCTGGTCGGGCCATAGCTGCTTGATCAGCGCCGGTTCGTCCGGATTCGTCGTCGTCGCGAGCGTCGAGGTCTTGAACACGAGCGTGACGCGATAGTCCCAGCGGGACTCTTCGGTCATGTGATTGGCCGGCGTCTCGATCCTGACCGAGAGGATTCGTCCCTGCTCCACTTCCTTCCTGAGCAGCGGGTAATGGTTCTTGAGGAAGAGATTCAGGAATTCCTGCTGGTGGCCCCACTGCACTTTATAGTAGTACTCCATCGTGTACGGCTGGTTGGCCCCCGTCTGAGCGGGGCTTCCCTGGGCGAGCAGCGGCAATGCGAACAAGCACAGGAGCGCAGCGGGGATGGCGAGCACGAATCGTTTCACGGTCTCCTCCGGGAAGTGCCGTAAGCTGAGACCAGCCCCGAGTGGACGCCAGGTGCCGCACGCACTACTCGCCGCCTTGCGTTGAAGCCCCCTCGTCCTGCATCCTCGTCACATGCCGGACGATGAGCTGAGATGGCTCGAGGGCGTGCTGGGAGCAGCCTCGAAGGACGATCGTGCAGACATGCGGGGCGCGCGCTGCCCCGCGTGCGGCGCGTCGGATTTCATCAGTATTTCCGACGTGTATGCGGAGAGTCTCGGGCACGTCGGGGAGAGCGGAGCGCCCCAAGCGGCTCCGCGCGACGGCAGCATGACTCATGACCAGATCGTCCGGAAGTTCGCGCCGCCGCGCCAAAAGTCCGCGCTGGCGGTGGCCCTCGGTGTGGCTGTCCCGCTCGCGGCGATCGCCTTCTATGTATATCGAAGATTCGGCGACCCCGTGGGCTCGACCAGTGCCATCGTCGCCGCGGTCGTGACGGTGATCGTGTTGATGACGTTGGCGCGCAAGTACAGCGACGAGTACTACTACGCTCGCCGCCGATGGAATCGGCTGCACATGTGCCGCAAGTGCGGTCAGGTCGTCGCAGGCTGAGCGTTCCGCCGAGGGGCCAGCGCATTGCGGCATGGCGGGCAGAGGTGCAGACTTGCCGCATGAACCGACCCACCCCCGCCCTGTGCACCGCCCTCCTGTTCGCCGTCTCCACGCCGGCGTTCGCGCAAACGCCGAAGGCTTGGCCCGAATTCACTCGCGCCTTTCAAGCGTACGTGGATAGCGACCACGTCGTCGGCGCCAGTGTCGTCTTCGTCCGCGACGGCCGAGTCGTCGCACGCTACGACGCGGGCATGCAGGATCGCGCCGGCGCCGCGCGCGTCGACTCGCAGACGATCTATCACTGGGGCTCGATCACCAAATCGCTCACCGCGATCTCGATCATGCAGCTCCGCGACCGCGGCAAGCTCTCGCTCGACGACAAGCTCGTGCGCTGGGTGCCCGAGCTGCGTGCGATGCACGATCCGTACGGCATGATGGACAGCATCACGCTGCGCATGGTGCTGTCGCATACGGCGGGATTCCAGGATCCCACGTGGCCGTACGACAAAGGCCTGCCCTGGGAGCCCTTCGAGCCCACGACGTGGAATCAGCTCGTCGCGATGATGCCGTACCAGCAGCTCGAGTTCCGTCCCGGGTCGCGATACGGCTACTCGAACCCGGGCTTCATCTACCTCGCGCGCGTCATCGAGCAGATCACGGGCGATCCGTGGGAAGACTACGTCCAGAAGAACATC
>DATISA010000066.1:0-5681 GCA_035469245.1 Gemmatimonadaceae bacterium | reverse complement strand
CTCGACATGTCCGCGCCTAAGGGGGCGGCGCCGATCTCGCTCCTGCAACTGCCGTCAGGGTACGTCGTGCGCGGCGACGTGATGCGCGACAGCGACGGCGCCGCGGCCAAGCTCGGGGTGCTGGCGTACGACGGTGACGGGAAGCTGATCGAGGACGCAGGCGCGCAGTTCTTCATCGTCGACAGCAATGCCGCCGCGCACTTCGACGCGAGCGGCGTGCTCGTGGGCGATCGCCTGGGCAGCATACGCGTGATCGGCCAGATCGGAAATCTCCAGACGCCGCCGATGAACATTCCGATCACGCTTGCGCCGCTTACGATCGCGGCGGTTCCGATCAAGGACACGCTGCGCGCTCCGCTCGGGGCGGACTCGGTCAGCTCGATCGGCTCCAAGCAGTTGTCCGCGGTCGTTCATGCGGTTGGCGACACCGTAGTCCCGGGCGTGTACGTGCACTTCGCCATCACGCGGACGCTCGCGAGCTCGTCGCAGGGACCGGCGGTTTACATCGGCAACGCCGACCGCAAGCCGTCGACCACGGACACGACCGACGCGGGCGGCAACGCGAATCACAAGCTCTTGTACGTGCTGACGCGCCGGTTGGCCGATCCGAGCCTCGTGTGCGGCCAGAAGGCGGACAGCGTGGTCGTCGAGGCATCGGCGACCTACAAGGGTGCGCCGCTTGCGGGATCACCGGCGCGCATCGTCGTGCCGGTGTGCATCACGGTCTCGATCAAGTAGCGGCCCTGCGGCGTCGCGCTGCGTCCTAGTTACCAGTCGCTGAGAGCGACCGTATACTGGGAGACTGGCTTCTCACGAGGACGTCGATGGTCGAATCGGGTGGCCCGCGTAATTCCACTCCAGGAACGCTCAACCGACTTTTCTTGGAGGCCGCCGAGCGGTACGACAAGCCGGACGCGCTGCAGGTGAAGCGCGGCGGCCGCTACGAGCCGATCTCGCACGCCACGCTTCAGGATCGCATCCGGCGCGCTTCCCTCGGCCTCGAGCAGAGCGGGGTGCGACCCGGCGACCGCGTCGCGATCCTGTCAGAGAATCGGCCCGAGTGGGCGATTGCCGACTACGCCTGCCTCATGCTCGGCGCGGCGGACGTGCCGCTCTACCCCAATCTGCCCGGCGAGCAGATCGCGTACATCCTCCGCGATTCGGGCGGCTCGGCGATCTTCGTGTCGAACGCCGTGCAGGCGGCGAAGATCGCCGAGATTCGCGCCGAATGTCCGGCGCTGCGAATCGTGATCTCGTTCGATGAAGGGATCGCCGGCGCCGATCTGACGATCGCGACGCTCGAGACGCGCGGTGCCGCGGTGGACGATGACTCACACCGCCGCGGTTATCGGGAGCGCGCGCTGGCGGTGCGCCCCGACGATGTCGCGACGATCATCTACACGTCGGGCACCACGGGCGATCCCAAGGGCGTGATGCTCACGCACGACAACATCTACTCGAACGTCGTGGCGGGCGCCGCGGTGATCCCGTTCGAGGGGCGGGACTCGTGCCTGAGCTTTTTGCCGCTGTCGCACATCTTCGAGCGAATGGCTGGGCACTATCTCATGCTGCACACCGGCGCGAGCATCGCCTACGCCGAGTCGATCGACACGGTACCTGTGAACCTCACGGAGGTGCGTCCGACGCTCGTCCTGTCGGTGCCACGCCTGTACGAGAAGATGTACGCGCGCGTGCTCGAGAATGCGCTGGCCGGCGGCGCGGTGAAGAAGCGCATCTTTTTCTGGGCGCGCGCGGTGGCGGAGCACTGGGCCGACGTGAAGCTCGCCGGCGGCACCCCGCGTGGTCTCCTCGCCGCGCAGTATACGCTGGCGCAGCGATTGGTGTTCTCCAAGCTGAAGGCGCGCACCGGCGGACGCCTGCGCTACTTCGTGTCGGGCGGCGCGCCGCTGGCGCCGGAGATCAACAAATTCTTCTACGCGGCGGGGCTCGTGATCCTCGAGGGCTACGGGCTCACCGAAACGTCGCCGGTGATCGCCGTGAACTCGCCGCAGAACTTCCGCATCGGCACGGTCGGAAAGCCGGTGCCAGGTGTCGAAGTCTCGATCGCGGAAGACGGCGAGATCCTCACCCGCGGCCCGCACGTCATGAAGGGCTACTTCAACAAGCCCGCGGCCACGGCCGAGGCGATCGACACCGCCGGCTGGTTCCACACGGGCGACATCGGCGAGCTACGCGACGGCTTCGTGGCAATCACCGACCGCAAAAAGGACATCATCGTGACCGCCGGCGGCAAGAACATCGCGCCGCAGCCGATCGAGAACCGGATCAAGACCAACAAGTACGTGAGCCAGGCGGTGATGATCGGCGACAAGCGAAAGTTCGCGGTGGTGCTCGTGGTTCCCAATTGGGACTCACTCGAGAAGTGGGCCAAGCTCCAGAACCTTCTGTGGATCAGCCGCGCGCAGCTCCTCGAGATGCCCGCGGTCCGCGCGAAGATGGATCGTGAAGTCATGGAAGAGCTGCATGGACTGGCGCGATATGAGATTCCGAAAAAGGTGGGGCTGCTCGAGCACGATTTTTCGATCGAGCGAGGCGAGCTCACGCCGACGCTCAAGGTGCGACGTCGAATCGTGGAGAAGGTGTACAAGCCGGTGATCGATGCGCTGTACGCGACGAGCGAGGATGCGGAGGTCGCGCACTCGGCGTAGAGACGGCGGTTGGGAGCCGCTTCGCGGCGGTGTGGAGGTCGCGCTACGGGGCACCGTCAGGTGCCCGATGCTCCCCACCGCGCGGCCCTGCGGGCCGCGCTCCCCACCGCCGCTCTACCGTCCTTCCATCTCCGTGATCACCGCCGCCCACGCGTCGCGAACGCACGGAGCCGCCGGGCGCCAATCCGTCACCTCGCGAAGCTTCTTGTTCGACAATCGCTGTGACCGCGACAACAGCTCTGACGTCGACCCGCCGAGCTTCGCCAGCCACCACGGAATCGGTCGCGGTGTCCCAACAGCAAGCGCCTTGGCGAGCGACGCGATCCACTCGCTACGCTTGAGCGGCTCGTCATCGCCCACGTTGTAGATGCCCGCTGGCGCATGCAGCGCCTCGACCACGGCACTTGCCGCGTCGTCGTGTGAGACCGAGGAGAAATACGCCTCGGGCGGACCGACCAGCGGGTTCACGCCCTTGCGCACCATCCCGAACAACTCGCGCGTCGCGAAACCGTCCGGGCCGTAGAAGTTGGCGAATCGCAACACGACGCCTCGCCCGCCGAGTTTCGTGAACTGCGCCGCCGAATTCTCCGCGTCGAGCACTGTCCGGTTGTACCGCGCCGGCCGGAGAGCCCATTTCTCGTCGATCCACTTGTCGCCGGCCTCTTCGTAGATCCCGGCGTACGATTCCTGGATCACGCAGTCCGCGCCGCCCGACCGGGCCGCGACCACGATGTTGTTCGACCCGACCCGGCGCACCTGGTCGTTCTCACGCCAGGAGGAGGGCAGCAGCATCTTCGTCGTGCTCGACGGTATGTGGGTCGCGAGATTGATGACCACGTCCTGCTTGCCCACGGCGCGGCAGACGTCCTGCTCGTCGAGCATGTTCATCGCGACGGCTTCGGCGCCTTGCGCCGCGAGCCGTGCCCGCCCCTCGTGTGAGCGCGACGCGGCAGTCACGTGATGACCGGCTCCGACGAGCGCTGGCACGACTCGCCGTCCAATCACTCCCGTTCCGCCCGCGACGAAGATGCGTAGCATCGAGTTCCTCCCGCGGAGAATATTATCGGGGACGGAGAACGTTAATGGGACCGGCGCGTCAATGTGACCGGGGCGCTCGGCGCGGCGGCTGTGTCGCGCTGTGCGACCCAAACGTCCTCGTCGCGCGCCAATTCCGTGAGACCGTCGGGAATCGGCGTCCGCGCCTGCCCCAGCATCCGGGCCCCCGGTTTGAGACTCGCCACGAGCGACTCCACCATCGGCGGCCCCGCGCCGGCATCAAGGGCGACGGCGGCAACCGCGCTGTGCGCGACCGCGGCCACGCGGCCCGACTGCACTATGGACACGCCGTCGCCGCTCGTGAGGCCTCGCGGCGGGTTCACGAGCAGGAGCTGGGCTGGCGTGACCCCGCGAAGAATTGGCGCGTAGGCGCCCCACGCGCCGTGCAGCAGCGCGGTCATGCGCGCATCGGTCAGATCGAGCGCCGCGGCGAGACGAATCGCGTCGTCTTCTCGCGGCGCGGCCTGAATAGGAATGGCCGGAGGCGCCGCATCATCGAACTCGACGACGCCCTCCCGAATCGGGTACTCGGCGAGACAGATCGGACATCCCAGTGTCCCGCGCACGATGTCACGGTCCACCGATTCGTCGATGGACGCAACGAGCCACGTGTCGTCGTGCCCGCGAGGGCAGCGTAGCAGATCAACGAGCGGAATGAACATCGCTCAGGCGCGAGAGAGCCGCACCTCGTCGACGTTCACCTCGGGCGGCTGCTCGATCGCGTAGAGCACGGCCGCCCCAACCGCATCCGCCTGCAGCATCTCTGCACGGGGCGTAAAGCCCGGTCGTTCGTCCGGATTGACCGCGTCCCACATCGCCGTATCGACCGGACCGGGGGAAACCAGTGTCGCGCGCACGCCGGTGCCGGCAAGCTCGGCCCGCAGCACCTCGTGAAAACCGCGAAGTCCGAATTTGCTCGCCGCGTAGCCGCTGTTGCCCGGCAGCGCGACGTGATCGGCGATCGATCCGATCGACACGACATGTCCGCTCCGGCGTTCGCGCATCGAGGGGAGAAATGCGCGAACCAGGCGAAATGGTCCCACGAGGTTCACCTCGAGCGCGCGCTCGAAATCCGCGGCATCGGCGAGGTGCGCCGGCGCGAGGGCGAACACGCCGGCGCTGTTGACCAGCACATCCGGCGCGCCGCCAAAGCTCTCGCCGGCGCGGTCGACGAGCGAGCGCAGCCCTCGTTCGTCGCTCAGGTCGCAGGCCATCGCGGAGGCGCCGCCGCCGACGACGCGTGCCGCGTCGTCCAGCGCCTTGGCGCCGCGTGCCACGAGGCCGACACGCCAGCCGCTCGCGGCGAGCGCCTTCGCCACGGCAAGCCCGATTCCCCGTGACGCTCCGGTCACGAGGGCCGTGCGCGAGCGGTTCATCCGCCCGCGTACTCGACGTAGTTGTTGGGCGTTTCCCAGAGCACGAGACGCGTGAGGCGGGCCGGCGCGATCGCCGGCTCGAGCACACGCCAGATCGCGACGACGATGTTCTCCGTCGTCGGAATGACGCCCCGCATGAAGTCGACTTCGAGGTTGAAGTTCTTGTGATCGACTTTGTCGATCACCTCGCGCTCGACAATCCGTTTGAGCAGCCCAAGATCGATCACGTACCCCGTGCGCTCGTCGACCTCGCCGGTGACCGAAACGTCGAGCGTATAATTGTGGCCGTGCCAGTTCGGATTGTTGCATTTCCCGAACAGCGCCTTGTTCTCGGCTTCCGACAACGCGGGGTTGTGCACGCGGTGGGCTGCATTGAACAGCAGGCGCCGCGTGATCGTGACCTGGGGCATGGATGTGGCGCGCAAAGAACGAGCCCCGCGGCGTCAACCACGGGGCTCGAAAGTTCGGTCCGGAGAGGGTTTTGTGAAGCCCAGTCGAATGTATGAGGTCCTCACCACCAACCTTTCGCCTTCCCCCGCACTGGGGGCATGACGTCGGTGATAGATTGTCGAACCCACCC
>DATISA010000065.1:0-58131 GCA_035469245.1 Gemmatimonadaceae bacterium | reverse complement strand
CCACTCGTCGTGCGCAGCGTGACGACACCGGAGACCGAGTAGGTCCCGCCGGTCGGGAACGAGGGACAGTGCGCTTGATCGGGGTATCCAGGGCAACCACTCGGCGAGCTTCCGGGGGTCTGTCCCGTCGGAGATTCGACGCCCGTGGGAGCTCGACCGAGGTCGCCAAACGCTCCGCACGCCGCGATCAGTGCCGCTCCGAAGACCAGCAACCGCTCCGCGCTGATCGGGAATCGCTTCTCGACGCCGTGGGATGTCATACGGATGCGCCTCCACTGATCACCAGGGTTCTCGCGGTAACTCATTTCGCCGCCACGATGACCGCCAGCGCGTCGCTCAGCTCGGCGTGGCTGATGGGACCGGGATGCACCGCGCGGATGAGACCCGCTGCATCGAGGAAGATCGTCGTCGGGAGGCCGATCAGGCGGAAGCTCCGACGCGCGCGCCCGCGACCATCCAGCGCCACTATGAAATCCACGCCGAACTCGTTGACGAAGTCCTGGACAGCCTTCGTGGTGAGCTCCTGATCACGCTGATTCACCGCCAGCACCACGAGCCCGGCGTCACGGTATTGCTTCTGTGCGGCGACCAACTCCGGAAATTCCTCCCGACAGGGCGGACACCACGTGCCCCAGAAGGTGATCACGACCGGATGCCCCTTGAGCGCCGAGAGCTTCACGTGTCCGCCGTCGAGCGTCGGCAAGTCGATCTCCGGCGACGCAGAACCGGGTCCGACCTTCTGGGCCTGCGCGCCAGCCGCGGACAGTGCGAGTGCGGCCAGGGAGATGAGCCCGCGCGCGATTCTCGTCGGATCGGTCGTCGAACGGCGTGTCGGTCGCATGAAGGCCTCAGAACCGTCTTGCGTAGCTGGCGAAGATCAGGTACTTGGCGAAGCCGCCGGCGTTAGGCAACGCGCCCGGCTTCTGCTCGGCGAGACTCTTGAGGCGGTTCAGCTTCACGCGCCATGGGACGCCAAGCGTGATCGTATTCTTGTTTCGGGTATACGACACGCCCGGATCGGCATAGACGATGTACGACGTCCGCTTGATCGTGTCCTCGTCGCCGCCGCCAAAGACATCGTGGACGGGAATTCCATCGACGCGCGCGCCCACGCTCATCGAGAGCCCCTGCTCCGGCAGGACTTCGATGGCGACGCCCGTCCGAGCGGAGTACACATCGGGCACCGACCAGTAGAGCGCGGAATTGGGCGCGGGGACCGGTGCGCCGGTGACATCACTCCGTGCCTTCGGGCTGGCCATGTAGGTGCCCGACACGTACACCGTCGCGCGATCCACGATCTGCCTGAACGCCTCCAGGTCCGCGGACACGGCCCAGCCGCCATCACCGGGCTGGATCGTCTGATCCGCCGGGAAGTCCACGGGACCGGAGGCGAGGAAGAACTGGCTCGGCTTCGTGTGACTGCCAGTCGGCGCCTTGAGGCCAAGTCCGAGCGAGATGTTCCCGCTCGGATGCGTGCGCGGCTGGAGCAACCACGCGCTTCCGAGCACGCTGATGTCGCCGATGCCCTTGGCGTCCTGTTCGTGGAAGGCGTTGTCCGCCCACTTTCGAGAAAAAGAACCGATGGAGAACGGAATGCTGACGTGCGCGCGAAACCGGTCGTTGAACGCGTAGGCGATGTCGGCAATCGTCGTGTGAATCTTGAACACGGGCGGGGACCCGCCGGGCGCGCTGTTACCACTCTCGTCGGAGCCAATGAACCACTCGTTGGAATAGAGCCGCCGGTATGCGAGCGTCAGTTGCCAGCCGCGCGGTTGATACGCCTGACCCACGGCGCCAAGGCTGACGGGAACGGTGAAGCGAATGGGCTCGCAGCCCTGGCCACGAGCGGCGGTCGGCACGAGGCCGGCAGTTACCAGGGAAAGCGCGCAGCGAAGCGTCATGCCTCTCATCGAGCTGCCTCCGTTGTTCCGTGTCGGGTTACCAATGATGCTCCCTTCAAAGGACACGGAATCGGAAGCTCCACTGCGACATCGTGGGCAATGGGCTCGTCCAGAGAGTCGACCCTCACGCGCATCCGGGCGCGACTTGGACAGCCTTGCAGAAGTGGAGCAAGAACTTTTGTCAGATGCAGTGGTCGTCAGGCGTCATCGCGGCATGATGCGCCGTGCATCTATACGCCAGACCTCGCCCGTGCGGTGATCTGCGACCCACACTGATCCGGCGTCCCAACGTATTGCATCGATGCCGTAGCCGCCCACGAATTCGTGCGTCACCGCATTCGTTTGCGGATCGATCCGGATCACCGGCATTCCGTCGACGCCCAGCCACACGGCACCGCCTCCGACAGCGATGTCGCCAGCAGGTGTCGGAGCCCACGCCGAAATACGCGCGACTTCGCGATTTGCACCTGGATCGATGCGCGAGATCGAACCGTCATAGCGGTTCTGAACCCACACACCGCCTTCACCAGCCGCCATGAATTTCGGCGAGCGCCCGACGGCAACACGCGCGAGCACTCGTCCTGATGCCGGATCGATGCGCAGCACGACGTTCTCAGCACTACTCGATGCCCAGAGGCTGCCGAACCCGGCAACGACGACATCGGTACGACGCCCGGTAGGCACGCCAGGGGCGATTGCGCCAGTGCGCAGATCCAGCCGTACTACCGTACTTGAACTGGAGTCGCTCGCGTTGTCCGGGATCCAAAAGGCGTTGTCGGCAAACGCGATGGCTCCCTCGCGGCCACCTTTGATTGGCGCCGGGATGCGCCGGACGACCGAGTCCTTTGCCGGGTCGATCTCGTTTACGACTCCGTCGCTGCACGTCGGAATCCAAACGCGCCCCGCCGCCACGACGATGCCCAGGCATCCGTTGCCCCCCAGAGCAATGTCGGCCGTGACGCGATTCGTCATGGGATCGATTCGCGAGACACGGCTCGGGCGGTAATTCACCACCCACACCGAGCCGAATCCGAAGGCAATCCAGTCTGCTGCCGACGGCAGCGACACGCGTGCGATCACCGGCAGCTCGTCGAGGGGCAGCCGCGGGTCGCGTGCGGATGCAACTCCTTGTGCCGCGGATGTCGAAACGCTGATCGTTAGCAGAGCTGCGGCACGCTGAAGCCTCATCGTCGCTGGACCCCGATGGTGATGTGGATGAAGCCGAACGCCACAGCTAAATCTGCAGCCGAGCCAAATGGAAGGCGGCCGCGCAGCGGCTGTAGGTAGGCGAGGAGTACACAACACCGCCACTCAAACATCAGAATGAAAATGTCTTTGGAAGCTCTGTCGAATTCCGGTCTCGCCGTTCGTCGTGATAGTGATGGCGGGACAACTAGCCCGGCTGAAGACCATTCCAGGAGACCGCGATGCCGCAATATCTGGTTGCTATTCACCTCCCGGACAACTATGACCCGTCCGCCGAGGGCGAAGCGACGGTCCGAGACATCTCATCGCTCAACAAGGAAATGATCGCTGCCGGCGTCCGGACCTTCGTCGGCGGCCTGGAACCGGCCGGCAAAGCCAAATCGTTGCGTGCGCAGCCCGATGGTCACGTGCTCATCACGGACGGACCGTACATCGAGTCCAAAGAACACGTGGGCGGTTTTTGGATATTGGAAACCGCTGATCTGGACGAGGCGCTGGCGTGGGGGCGCAAGGCCGCTAAGGCGTGCCGTGCGCCGGTCGAGGTGCGAGCGATTTTCCAGAAACCGGCGGCTGCAACCAACTGAGCGGTACGGCAGCAGCCTGGAGCTGCGCGCGCGGCGCGACCAGTTTTCGTAAGCTGCAGCCGATCGCTGGGCCGCAGGCGGAGAGGGCCGCGTCAGAATGCCAGGTTGCGGACGATCCGCCAATGCCCGTCAGCTTCGCGTTGCCAGACCGTCAGGTACGTCCCTCCGCTGCGCCCCGGAGGCCCGCCGTCGCGCTCGGGCGCGAGCTCGAGCCAAGCGTGGCCCCACTCCGCAATGCGCGTCGGCCCGAGGACCGACAGCCCGTCCTGCACAACGGCGCCGGCGCGGATTGGCCGCAGGCGTGGGAAGCGCGCGGCGTACATGCGGGCGACCGCGGCCCGACCCCGGGTTACCGTGCCATCGCCCGCGATGAACAGTCCGCTGTCCGCGTACGCCGCTGCGATGGCGGCCGCGTCGCGCCGCTGCAGGCCCGGGAGCCACGCGGCGTTCGCCGCGTCGATTTCGGGCCGCGCGCTCGCCAGGATCGCGGCGGTGTCGAGCGGCTCGCGTGCCACGTCAGCCGCGGCTGGCCGGCCGGTTACCTGCGCCGGCAGGGTCGGCCCGGCGAGCAGCGCGCTCGCCAGCAGACCGAGCGGCGCGACGCGAGCGAACCAGGTTGGCGAAGTCATTTCGGTGTCGATTTCAGATTTGTGTCGGCTCAGCGCCTGAGCTAACCCGCGGCGAATACATAAGAGCGCGAGCGCAGCTCGCGCAATCGATAGCCCGCAGGTCGAGATCTCGACCGCCGATGTTCAATGGCAATCAGCTGATTGAGCCGGTCGAACGATCAGCACACTATCGACACGGAACTCGAACGGGGATACACCCAAGTGGCCGTAATTCCCGGGGCCGATCACCGTCCCGCGCCACTCTACATAGTACTGGGAGCTGCCGAATCGATCGCGCGGCGCGTCTGGCCAGTGGACCTGCCGCGCCGCTGCGGGTGGCCAGGTTACCCAGGCTCGATGGAGATACGGTTCGTCGCCGAGCGAATCGCTCGGAAGAAACCACGCGTCGCTCGCGCACGGAACGAAGGCGCTGGCTTCAAACCCGACGGTATAATGTCCGCGGAACGTTCCCGTGACGTGACGAACGCGGCGCGAATCGCACCCGGCTACAGACACACTCCAGTCGCGCCGCACGTCGGTGTCAGCCACGACGAGGTGCTCGAACGCGAGTTGGATCATTCCGGGAGCGCGGATCGTAGCGCAGTGTACTGCGACCACCCGTCGCCCGGGTGGAACGCTGTCGATACGATACCGGCCGAGTGAATCCACGGAGCCGCACCGCGGAAGCGGACGAACCGAGCCCGAATCAGCCCAAGCACAGACCTGCGTTCGGAGCGGCGGACGCCCCGATACGGTATCACGTACGTTTCCAACAATCTGTCGATAGGGCAGTTGCGCACTTAGGGCGCCAGCTATTGCGGCGACGAATCCAAGGGACAACAGGAGCCGATGCACTCATCCTTCCACGTGGCGTGTTTGCGGCCTAACGCTTCAGCGTTCCTCTGAAAGTCAACAATTCCTTCGTCGCCACACACCCGTGGAATCCAGGCGATGCACGCGAGTCGCCCGGCTAGTTACTCGGCACCGCCATGCCCATGGCGTGATAGCCTTTGTCCACGTACACCGTGTTCCCCGTAATCGCGCTCGCCAGCGGTGAGCTGAGGAAGGCTGCCGCGCGGCCGACTTCCTCGGCCGTGAGTCGCTCGGTGAGCGGGGCGTTGTGCGAGACGTACTCGACCATCTTCTCGATGATGCCGATCGCGCTCGCCGCGCGCGAGGCGAGCGGGCCAGCGGAAATGGCGTTCACGCGGCAGCCGAATTGTCGCCCCGCCTCGAACGCCAGCGTGCGCGTGTCGCTCTCGAGCGCCGCCTTGGCCGACGACATTCCGCCGCCGTAGCCCGGAATCACCCGCTCGCTGGCCAGATAGGTGAGCGACAGAAACGAGCCATGCGGCCGCATCAACGGCCCGAGCCGCTGAACCATCGACACGAGCGAATACGCGCTGGCGCTCAACGCGTCCAGATAGCCGCGCCGGCTCGTTTCGATGAGCGGTTTCTTGACCTCTGGTCCGTTCGCCAGCGAATGGACCAGGATGTCGAGGGGCTTGTCGCCGAAATCCGTTACGAGCTGTTGCGCCAGGCCCCCGATCGAGCAGTCGCCGGCTTCCTTGTATCGCTTGCTCGCCCGCAAATCCTCCGGGATCTCCTCGTAGTGGTCGAACACCGCGTCGAGCGGGTAGATCTTCTCGAAGGTCAGCAGTTCGCCTGATGTGAGGCGCCGCGATTCGTCGAGCTTCCCGCGCTCGAGCAGCGTGAGGAAGATGTTGAGGGCGGGCGGCCACGTGCCGACGCAGACGCTGGCGCCGGCCTCGGCGAGTGCCTTGGCGATGGCGAACCCGAACCCCGCATCGTCCGCCACGCCGGCCACGAGAGCGCGGCGGCCCGAGAGATCGATCTTGAGCATACGCAATGATAGCGTAAAATGACGGGCTCGGCTGGCCCGGGCATTGCGCATGGTCCCGCTCGGACCAAGGCACATATTCTGTAACACATGCCCGACGTGACGATCCCGGTGCGCGACGTGACTTCCCAGCGCGCGGTCGCGGACCTGGTGGCTACCTCGCCAGGCCCGTCGTTCGCGCGTGGTCTGTGGCGGATCGCCGCGGCCGACGTCTCGAGCGACAATCGCGTCGTCCTCCTGCGCGATGGCCCGGCAACCTTCGAGGCGATGCTCGGGCTCATCGAATCCGCCGAGACCAGCGTTGCGCTCGAGAGCTACATCTTTCGCGCGGACGACGTCGGCCAGCGATTCGGGGCCGCACTCGCCGCCGCCGTCAAACGCGGAGTGAACGTCAGGCTCCTTCGCGACTGGATCGGCGGCCGTGGAGAGTCGCGGAAGTTCTTCCGCCAGCTCCAACAGGCGGGTGTCGAGATCGCGGTATTCAATCCGGTCGGCTTTCGGCCGTGGCTGGGATTGGTGCCGCGCGATCACCGGAAGCTCCTCGTCGTCGACGGGCGCGTCGGCATTACCGGAGGCGTCGGAGTCGGGCGTGAGTGGACCACCGGGGTTCAGAAGCAGCATCGCTCGCGCTGGCGCGACACCGCGGTGCAGATCGACGGACCCGCGGCGCGCGACATGATGCAGGCGTTCGATCACATGTGGCGGCGCACCAAAGGCCACGAGCGCCGCGGCTCGCATCGATTCCTCCGGCGTCCCGCGCGCGGCGCCCATCTCGATCCGGCCACTGACACGCCCGCGCTGGTCGGCATCGTCGAAGGCGAGCCGCTGCGCCTTCGCATCTCGCGCGCGCTGCAGATCCAGGCCATCTCGGCGCGCCGTTCGATCTGGATCGCGACGGCCTATTTCACACCGTCGCCCTCCGAGGTCGAAGCGCTGAACGGTGCCGCGCGCGACGGAGTCGACGTTCGGATCCTCGTGCCGAGCCGGAACGATCACATGTGGGTGTCCTTTCTGGCGCGGCGCTACTATCGCCGGCTCCTCACGAACGGTGTGCGAATCTGGGAATGGCAGGGCGAGATGATGCACGCCAAGAGCAGCGTGATCGACGGACGCTGGGTCCGCGTCGGGTCCACCGACTTCAACCCCTTGGGCGTCGCGATCAACTACGAGCTCGACGCGGTGATCGAGGACGCGACACTCGGCCAGGAGGCCGAACGGATGTTCCTGTCCGATCTCGACGAGTCACGTGAAGTCACTCTGTAGCGCGATTGTCGCGGGCTGCCTGCTGCTGGGCGTCGCCGCACCATCTTCCGCGCAGACTACAACCGCGCCGCAGCGTCCGTTGTTCACCTGGCGCGACGGCGTGCTCGCGGGAGGCTTCGTCGTCGCGACGTTCGCCGCCCGCCCGATCGACAAGAGCGCGGCGCTCGCTCTGCAGCGCCCGGAACGGCAAAAACGCTGGATCTTTCAGGAAAGCGCGACCATCGTGCGCACCATTGCCGTGCCCGGCGCGTTCGTCATCGGCACGTCGATGTACGCGGTGGGCCGTCTCTCCCACGTCGACCGCCTCGCCGAAGTCGGGTTGCACGGCACCGAGGCGTTGGTCGTCGGCGAATTGGTGGGGAGCATCCTGAAGGACACCTTTGGGCGCGCGCGGCCGTACCTCGATACGATCCCGAATCCGGACAACTGGTCGCTGCTACGCGGGTTTCGCGGCGGAGAGCAGTATCGCTCGTTCCCATCCGGTCACACGGTCGCCGGGTTCGCCGCTGCCGCCGCCGTGAGCGCCGAGACCAGCCGGTGGTACCCGAGTCTGACGTACTACGGCATCGGACCCTTGCTCTACGGAGGGGCCGCGGCCGTCGGCATCTCGCGCATGTACAACAACAGGCACTGGGCCAGCGACGTGATACTCGGCGCCGCGATCGGCACGTTCGCCGGAAACAAGGTGGTCCGCTATCATCGTACACATCCCGGCAATCGTGTCGATAGATGGCTCTTGAACGCTTCGTGGTCTCCGGCGGACGGAGGGATCACGCTTTCGGTGCTGCCCATGCGGTAGAGGTCGCGTCGTGAAGCGCGGCATCATCGTGATGTCCGAGCTGCACGGCGCCCTCGCCGCGCGCGTGCACGACATCCAGGAGCGATTCGATCCGCGCGTGGCGGCCGAGCTGCCGCCGCACATCACCATCACGGGGTCGTCGGGGATGGGTCCCATCTCGCCGGATACAGCCGACGACCAGCTGCGCGTGGCGCTCGAGCGAGTCGCGGCCGAGACTCCGCCGTTCACCGTTCGCCTCGAGCCGCCGATGCGCTTCATGCAGAGCACCGTCGTCGTGATGGCCGTCGATCCGAACGGTCCGATCCGCGCGCTCCACGAGCGAATCAAGATGAGCGGTCTCGCCTACGAAGTGCCGCGCTTCACCTTCACGCCGCACTGCACGTTGAGCTTTTATCCCGAGCTCTCGCGCGACGATCTTCGCGAGCTGCTGCGCGTTCGCATCGACGAGGAGGTGACAATCGATGCGATCCAGGCGTATCGGTCCATCACCCTCACTCGCGCCAGCAAGATCGTCGACCTGCCGCTCACCGGATCCCCTTCATGACCGATTCCGCGCGCCTCACGCGCTCGACCATTCTGCCCGCGCCGTCCATCCTCGCCGAAATCGAGGCCGACGCCGACGCCGCCGTCGGCGGAGCATTCGTCAGCGCGGCCGCCGCGTACTTCGAGGAGACGCGGAACCGCGCGACCCGCGTCTCTACGCCGCTCGCCCCGTCGAGCCTCGCGACGCGATTCGACGAGCCATTGCCGCGGAGGGGGCGTCCGATCGAGGACATCGTCGGGCGACTTCAACGCGATGTCATCGCGGACTCCAACCACCTCTGGCACCCGCGATATGTGGGTCACCAGATCGCGGGCCCACTGCCGGTTGCCGCGTGGACGGAATCGGTCACCGCCGCGCTCAATCAGTCGGTGGCAGTGTACGAGATGTCGCCCGTCGGCACGGTGCTCGAGCATCGTGTCATCGCGTGGATGTGCGAGCTCGCGGGATTTCCCGGCGGAAGCGGCGGGACGATGACGAGCGGCGGGACGGAGGCGACGTTCACGGCGTTGCTCGCTGCTCGCGGCGCGGCACTGCCCGACGCGTGGACCGACGGCGTCGGCTCGAATCCCCCGCTCCTCCTGTGCGGCGAGCACGCGCACTACGCCGTCACCCGCGCGGCGGGCGAGCTGGGACTCGGCATGCGCAGCGTGCGCACCGTTCCGTCACGCGACTATCGGATGGACCCGCGCGCCCTCGAGACGACTCTGCGCGAGCTCGCGCGCGCCGGGACCCGCGTGATGGCAGTCGTCGCCACCGCGGGATCGACGGCGACGGGCTCGTTCGACGATCTCCAGGCGATCAGCGCGATCTGCGACGATCACGGAGTGTGGCTGCACGTGGACGCCGCGCACGGCGGCTCTGCGCTGTTGTCGCCGCGACACCGTACGCGGCTGCGCGGAATCGAGCGCGCGCGATCGATCGCCTGGGACCCGCACAAGATGATGCTCTTGCCGAGTCAGGCCGGGATGCTGCTCGTGCGAGACGAGCGCGACCTCGACGCCGCTTTCTCACAACGCGCGCCGTACCTCTTCCACGAAAGCGCGAGCGAGCGAACGTGGGATCAGGGCACACGAAGCTTCATGTGCTCACGTCGCGCCGACGTGCTCAAGCTCTGGGTGGCGCTCGAGCGCCACGGCGCCGACGCACTCGGTGAGCTCTACGACTATTTCTGCGCGCTGACGCGCGTCATGTGGCAGGAGGTCGCGTCTCGCGATGACTTCGAGGCGCTGCACGAGCCCGACGGCAACATCTTGTGCTTTCGGTACATCGCCGACGGTACTCTGGGAGAGGACGCGCTCGAGGCGTTGAACCGCGAGATTCGCGAGCGCTACAACCAGTCGGGCGAAGGCTGGATCACCGGCACGATGCTCGACGGCCGGCGCGTGCTGCGCGTCACGCTCATGAATCCGCGAACCACGGAGTCGGACCTCCGGGAGATCCTCGCCGGCCTCGCGAAAACGGGCCGCGAGATCACGGCCCGTTGAGCGCTTTCTTATAGGACTTTCTTGATTGCCGCCTCGAGATCCTGTTTGCCGCCAAGCCCGGTGTACGCGACCTTGCCCGTTTTGTCGATCAGCACGACGTAGGATGTCGCCGGCGCGTCGTAGGCACCCGAGGCGTCGCCCCTGGTATCGAAGTACTGATCGCCCGGCAATCCGTGTTTGGCGACGAACGCCTTGACGCGCGCCGGCGTTTCGTTCACCGACACCGCGACGCCGACGAATTTCACTCGCTGGCCGTACTTCTTGGCCACCTCGAGCATCGTCGGCTCCAGCTCGGCGCAGTTCGGACACCATGTTGCCCAGAACTCGATCAACACCGGCGTTTTGCCGATGTACTGCGCGAGATCGGCTTCCTTGCCGTCGAGCGTGTGGACCTTGGCCGGAGGCGCCTTGCTGCCGACCTCGAGTCCCAGGTCCTGCGCGCGAGCCCGCGCCGGCGACGCGCTCAGCGCCGCGAATGCCAGGCCAACGCCTGCAATGACGAATTTCATATGATGAGCTGACCCATCTTCACCAGGTAATATTCCGCAACGCCTACCATGACGAGCGCGAACAGACGCTTGACCCACACCATCCACATGCCGGCCCGCGGCAGGCGGACGATCTCGCCCGACGACACGCCGACGATCACGAGCAAAGTGCACATTCCGAGCGAGAATACGAACAGATAGAGGAACCCCAGCGCCGCGTTCTTCGTCGAGGCGACCCACGTCAGCACCGCGGCCATCACCGGCGCGGAGCAGGGAGCCGCGACGAGGCCCGACAGCGCGCCCATCGTGAACGCACCCGACACGCGCCCCGTTGAGCCGGTCGTGCTCGCCCACTCGAGCGTCCGCCGCGGCACACGCACCGGCAAGACGTCGAGCATCGCCAGTGCCGCGAACAGCAACACGTTCGCCATCGCGAAGTACAGCCACGGGTTGGTACTCACCGACCCGAACAACGTTCCCGTCATTCCGGCAAGCAGCCCGAGCGCGGAGTAAACCAACGCCAGCCCGATTACGTAAGCCAAGGTGAGGGCCACCGGGCGCCATGCGCTGCGCCGACCGGGGCTGTCGCTCATGCTCGTGCCGCCGACGATCGCCGCGGTGATCGGGATCATCGGATAGATGCACGGAGTGAGACTCGTCAGTACGCCGCCGGCAAAGACGAACGGAATCGCCTTGAGCGGACTGCCCGAGAGATTGGGCAAAAAAGTGGTCAGGTCCACGCTGGGATCTTAACGACCGGCCGAAGGCCGGCGTCAGTGTCGTAGTGAAGGAACGAGGGGAACAGACATGACAAACGCACTGTCAGCGGGATTCGCTGGCATCATCCTGCCAATACTCGCCGCCACCACAGGGTTCCCATCGGTCGCCGGCGCGCAGGCTCGGCAGCCGTCGCACGCGAACCATTCGGACGACAGCACGCGGATGGCCGCCATGGCGGACGACGCGATGAGCATGTCCGCCGACAACAACATGACGAAGCACATGCGGCTCACGCCCGTGCGCGCGGCCACGCACGAGGACACGGTTCGAGCGACGAAACTTGCCGCGGAGCTGCGACAGGCCATCGGCAAATACCAGGACACCGCGGCCGCGGTGGCGGACGGCTACCACATGTTTGCGCCAAAGATCAAGAACCAGCGTGTGTATCACTTCACGAACTACGGTCGCGCGTTCATGGCCGTGTTCCGGTTCGATCCCGACAAGCCAACGTCAATTCTTTACAAACGCGGCGACGATGGACGGCTCCATCTCGTTGGCGCGATGTACACGATGCCCCGACGAGCGAGCCTCGACCGCCTCAACGACCGCGTGCCGCTGGGCATCGCCCGCTGGCACGAGCACGTGAATTGGTGCCTCCCGCCCAAAGGCAATCCAGCGCGACTCGCTGAGCGTCGCGACGGCCAGCCGGTGTTCGGGCCGGAGAGTCCAATCGCGACCAAAGCCGAGTGTGACGCTGTGGGCGGCCGGTTCTTCGCGAACCTTGGCGGCTGGATGGTGCATGCCAACGTGTTCGAGGGCGACGACCTGCTGACCGTTTGGGGCGATGACCATCACGACGGCGAGCGCGGGCATCACATGTAGGGTGACCGGGCCCGACGACGCGGCTCGCTAGATTTCGCGAGCCGAAACTCGCAGCCGTCTCAACGCCCCCCCCGGGGCGCGAACCGTGTCGTCCACCATGGCCCCTCCGTCGTTCATCTACGTCATGAAAGACCTCCGCAAGGTCGTCCCGCCATCGCGGGAGATCCTGCACGGGATCTGGCTCTCGTTCTATCACGGCGCCAAGATCGGCGTCCTCGGCGCGAATGGCGCCGGCAAGTCGTCGCTGCTGCGCATCATGGCCGGCGTCGATCACGACTTTCAGGGTGAAGCGTGGGCCGCCGAGGGCACGCGCGTCGGCTTCCTGCCGCAGGAGCCGCAGCTCGATCCCGAGCTCGACGTCAAGGGCAATGTCGAGCTCGCGGTGAAAGCACAGCGCGGACTACTCAAGGAATTCGAGGACATCTCCATGATGTTCGCCGAGCCAATGGATGACTCGGCGATGGAAAAGCTCCTCGCGCGGCAGGCGCGCGTGCAGGAGCAGATCGACGCGCACGATCTGTGGAATCTCGACAACAAGATCGAGATCGCGATGGACGCGCTGCGTCTGCCGCCGGCCGATGCCGACGTGAGCAAGCTGTCGGGTGGCGAACGGCGACGCGTCGCCTTGTGCCGCATTCTGCTCGAAGAGCCCGATATGCTCCTCCTCGACGAACCCACGAACCACCTCGACGCCGAGAGCGTTGCCTGGCTCGAACGGTACTTGCACGATTTCGCGGGTACCGTCGTCGCGGTCACGCACGATCGGTACTTCCTGGACAACGTCGCGGGGTGGATCCTCGAGCTCGACCGCGGCTACGGGATCCCGTACGAGGGGAACTACACCTCCTGGCTCGACCAGAAGCGCACACGCCTCGCACAGGAAGAGAAGACCGAATCGGCGCGCCAACGTACGCTGCAACGCGAGCTCGAGTGGGTGCGGCTGGCGCCGCGCGCGCGGCAGGCCAAGAGCAAGGCGCGCATTCAGAAATTCGAGGAGCTCGCGGCGCAGGAGACCGCGGAGAAGATCCTCCAGCACGAGATCGTGATTCCGCCGCCGCCGCGACTCGGGAACGACGTCGTGACGGCGCGCGATCTCCGTAAGGCGTTCGGCGACAAGCTGCTGTTCGACGGGCTCTCGTTCGATCTGCCGCGCGGCGGCATCGTCGGCATCATCGGTCCCAACGGCGCGGGCAAGACGACGCTGTTCAAGATGATCGTCGGCCAGGAAGAGCCGGATGGCGGCACGCTCAAGGTCGGCGAGACGGTGCAGATCGCTTACACGGACCAGAATCGCACGCTCAACCCGGACGTCACCGCGTGGCAGGAGATCTCCGGCGGCCAGGAGATGATCATGGTTGGCAAGAAGGAGCTCAACAGCCGCGCGTATCTGTCGAGCTTCAACTTCAAGGGCACCGATCAGCAGAAGAAGGTGGGCCTGCTCTCCGGCGGCGAGCGCAATCGGCTGCATCTTGCCAAAACGCTCATGAGCGGCGGCAACCTGCTCCTGCTCGACGAGCCGACGAACGATCTCGACGTCGACACGCTGCGCGCGCTCGAGGACGCGCTCGTCGACTTCGCCGGCTGCGCGGTGGTCATCTCACACGACCGCTGGTTCCTCGACCGCATCGCCACGCACATCCTCGCGTTCGAGGGGAACAGCGAAGTGGTGTGGCACGAGGGGAATTACCAGTCCTACGTCGAGGATCTGAGAAAGCGCAAAGGTCCCGACGCCGACCAGCCGCATCGGGTGGCGTACAAGAAGTTGGTGCGGGCGTAACGTCGGCAAGCTCGCGATCGGATTCGATCGCGAGCACGCCCAATCGTGCGGCTACCGACTCAATCCGCGCGAAGCACGAGCACCGGATCGACGCGCGTCGCCCGCCACGAAGGCCAGAGGCTCGCGGCGGTGGCGACGACCAACAGCACAATCGCGACAGCGGCCAGCAGGAGCGGGTCGCGCGCGCGATTGTCGAAGAGCAAGGGCTGAACACGCGGCGCGATCGCCATGGCGGCGGAACTTCCCAGCACGGCACCGGCGATCGCCGCGCGCAGTCCGCGCCCCAGAATCAGCCGGACGACCTGTCCGCGGCGTGCGCCCAAGGCAATCCGCACTCCCAGCTCGTGCGTACGCTGCGCGACCAGGTACGACACGATGCTGAAGAGACCGATCGCGGCCACCACGACGACGATCACGCCGAACAGTCCGAACAGAGTTGCGCCAACTCGCCACGGACGAACCTGGGGATCGAGCAACTCCTCGTACGTCTTGATCTCTGCCGATCGCATGCCCGGTACCGCGGTGCGCAGAACTGCCGTGAGCGCAGCGACCACATGCTTCGAATCATTACCGACGCGAACGAGTAGCACCGAGCCGTCGACCAGCCGCTGATCCTGGCCCCACGGCAGGTAGCACTGCGGCAGCGCAGGTTCCTTGAGCGACATGTGGTGCACGTCGCGCGCGACACCCACGACTCGCGCACATGCATCGCCGCGCATGCCGACGACGACGACGCAGCGACCGACCGGCTCGGCGCCGGGCCAGAAGGCGTCCGCCATCGCTTGGCTGATGATGACGACCGGTTCCGTTCCCGCACCTTCGCCTGCAGCGAACGCGCGGCCCCGCACGATCTTCGTACCAACGGTCTCGAAGTACGCCGGCGAGACCGCGGTCACGATGGCACCCTTCGCTTGTGGCAACGAGTCGTGGCCGGGCACGCGGATCCGCAGAATCTCGACCGACGATAGCGGACTCCCAAAGGCGATGCTCGTGCTGGAGACGCCGGGGACCCGTTCGAATCGCGTCTGGAGATCGCGGTATCGCGCCTGTGCGGCGAATCTCGCTGCGTCCACGCCGCCGCCGACCGAATCGGGGCGCGGGAACTCGACGTCCACCGCCAGCACCGGGCCCCGATCGTAACCGAGATCGAGCTGCTGGATGTTTCGCAAGCTTCTGACGAACAGGCCGGCCGTGAACAAGAGCACGAGACTGAGTGCGAGTTGCACGATCTGCAGCGACGTCCGCGTCACTCCGTGCGAGTCGCCGGCGCTACCACCACCGGTCCGGCCCGCGCGGAGCGAGGACGCCACGTCCCCACCGCTCACGCGGAGAGCCGGTACGAGTCCCACGATGACGCCGACGACCAACGTGGCGATCGCCGTCCAGAGAAGCACACGACCATCGATCGGCATCTCGCTCCACGCAACGTCCGGCAGCAGTGTGCTTCGGATGATCGCACCGCCCGATCGAGCGAGCACGATACCCGCCAGTCCACCAACCAGGGCAATCATCACCGACTCGAGAACCATGAGCCGGACGAGCCGCCACCGGCCGGCCCCGAGCGCCACGCGAACGCTCAGCTCCCGCCGACGCCGAATGGCTCGGGCGAGAATGAGGTTGGTCGTGTTGGCCGCGGCCACGAGCAGCATGACGAGCGCGACACCCGCCAAGAGACGTGCGACACCGATTTCGGGTGGCTCGGCGCCCTCCATGTTGTATGCGATCGGGCGAAGGCTCACGGATGCCTTTCGCATCGATGCGAGCGGCCCCGAATACGCGCGACGAAACATCGTGGTGAGCTGCGCTTCGGCTGCGGGCCTGGCCACGGCCAGCCGACCGACGATGCTCGCAAACCCGCCTCGCCAGTCAGTCGTCCAATTCGATTGCGCGCCGGGTCCGGATGCTCGAGCACTCATCGGGATCCACGCATCGATCGGCGCGAGCTCGACGCCGGTGAATCCTCGAGGCGCAACTCCGACGACCCGAAACTCGCGATCGCCGAGCTCGACCGATTTCCCGATAATCGCCGTATCGCCGGAAAACTCGCGCTGCCAGAAGCGGTAGCCGATGACGACCGCCTGCTGGCCGATCGGCGGCCGGTCCTCGTCAGCGGTGTAGAATCGTCCCAGCGCCGGCCGAACGCCGGTAAGCGCGAACAGATCGGGGGTGGCATACGTCACGGGAACGAACCGCGCGTCCACGCCGGCACCGATTCGCAGCCGAGCCGGCGCATAGCTCGCAACGGCCGAGAACGCGGACGTCCTGTCGCGAGCGTTCGTGTATAGCACATACGGCTGCCACCCGGAGGTGACCACTCGCGAATTCGGAAGCGTCTGTGCCACGTAAAGGCGCGCGAGCTGGTCCGGCGCCGTCAAGTGAGCCGGACCGCGCAACAACAGGCGGTCGATGATACCGAACATCGCGGCGTTGGCCCCGACCGCCACCGCGAGCGTGGCAATCGCCATCGCGGCGAACGCCGGATCTCGACGAAGTCCGCGCAGCGTCTGCCGAACGTCCTGCTCTATGGCGTCGAGCGCGCCGCTGCCGCGCGCGTTCCGTGCTTCCTCGCGCCATCGCGTTCGCCCGCCGAACTCGCGCAGGGCCTGCCGTCGTGCCTCGCCACTCGGCAAGCCGTGCGCCTCGTGCTTTCGCGCCTGGTGGTCGACGTGAAATGAGATCTCGTCCGCCATCTCGCGATCGGCCTCGTCGCGACGCGCCAGCGAGCGAAGCGTGTACCACCAGCCATTCAAACGGGACATGCGTCGTCGCTTCCGCTAGTTGGTTTGCAGGATGAGATCGATCGCACCCGACGAGCGCGCCCATTCGGCGCGCTCCGCCTCGAGCCGCTTCAAGCCTGATCGTGTGATCCGGTAGTAGCGCGCGCGGCGATTGTTCTCGGTGGTGCGCCACTCGGGCGTGATCATCCCGGCGCGCAAGAGCCGCTCGAGCGTTGGGTAGAGCGTCCCCTGGTTCACGGTGAACACGTCCCGCGAGAGTTGCTGGATGCGTTCCCCGATCCCCCACCCGTGCATCGGCTCGAGCGACAAGGTCTTGAGGACGAGCATCTCGAGGGTGCCGGGGACGATCGGTGAGCGGTCGGCAGGCATGGCCCTTTTCTCTGGTTTGACCAGAGGAGAGTATCACCTCTTCTTTGGCTTAGCAAGAGGTGAGGGAATGGCGCTGACCTTGGTACGAAGCCGATCGGTATGGGCCGCGGCCAGGCTGCCGCCGCTCTCGCGAGAGCGGCGGTTCTTCAGGACAACAGGCGCTGCAGCCGCGTACGCGAGATCCCCAATCGCCGCGCGGCGTCGCTCTTGTTGCCGCCGCACTGCTCCAGTGTTTCGCGGACCGCGTTCTTGATGATGGCCCGGAGCTGCCGCGGGCGCGCGTCGGCGGCGAGCAGGTCCTCGGACTCGGGCTGGAAGCACGCCGCCTCGATGACCGATCCGCGCGACAGCAGGACCGCACGCTCGATCACGTTGCGCAGCTCGCGGACGTTGCCCGGCCATCGCCGGTTGCGGAGCGCCCGTTCAGCGGCGGGTGACAACGTCGCATGGGCGAGACCGTAGGCGGCCGAAAACTTCGCGAGAAAATGGCGCGCGAGAAGCACGACGTCGTCGGGACGATCGCGCAGCGCTGGCAGCGCGATCGGGATGACGTTGAGGCGGTAATACAGATCCTCGCGGAATTCGCCGCGCTGCACCGCGCGGCCGAGATTCACGTTCGTCGCGGCGATGACTCGGACGTCGATCGGAATCGACTTGGTGCTGCCGATCCGCCGCGTGCGACGCTCTTCGAGCACGCGCAGCAGCTTGCCCTGGAGGCGAAACGGCAGGTGGCCGACTTCGTCGAGGAAGAGCGTACCGCCGTCCGCCGTCTCGAACAGGCCGGGCTTTGCGGTAACGGCGTCGGTGAACGCGCCGTGTTCGTGGCCGAACAGCTCGGCTTCGAGGAGCGTCTCCGGGATTGCCGCACAATTGATGTCGACGAATGGCGCGGCGTGGCGCGGTCCGTTGGCATGCAGGGCGTGCGCGAGCAGTTCCTTGCCCGTGCCCGTCTCGCCAACGATCAGCACGGTCACCTGCGGATGCGGAATGAGACGCGCGACCTGATCAAGAGTGGTCCGTAGCGCGGCACTTTCGCCGAGGATCTCCGGGAACTCGATCTCGGAGCCGTCGGGGGCGCGGATACGACCGTCGCGACGGGCGTCGAGCCGACCGCGTTCCCTCCCGAGCCAGGCGGAGAGCGACTCCTGGTCCCGGCTCAGCACGAAGAACTCGGATGCGCCGGCGCGCATGACGTTGGCGACCAGCCGGTGATCGGCCTGACATGCCACCGCGGCGATCTCCAGCGGTGAAGCCGTGATCGCGCGGAACGTCCCTTCGATCCGTGCTTCTTCGCCGCCCGCGGCGACGATCCCGACCGTGTCGCGATGGCGACTGTTGAACGCTGATGCGTCAGCGGCTGACTCGACGCGCATTCCTGCGTCTCGCGCCAGTCGTGGCCAGAGGGCCGAAAAGGAGTCGCTGAGCTCGAGAACGAGGAGCGTTGGGCTCGTCATCATCCGGGAGTGGGTTCCAGAGGGTGAAGCCGGCGGGCCGGGATCGAGTTCCCAAGGATGTCATGATCCGCCTTTACTCACGTCTGTATCCCGATGGTCAGCCGTCCGCTGTAGCGATCCGCGTCATGTGTGCTGCGCTTTGCTGCAGCAATCGCGGTCAACCGATTTGCCACATTCCGCCGTGCCGCAATTCGAGTCTGTTTAGAAGCCTGTGATCAAACAACTTGCACGATCCGCCGCGCGTGTGATCCAGCTCACACTCTCTCGGCCCGAGGGGTGCAGCGGGAGCGGGAGAGGGAAACTTCACTAGTTCACTATTTGCCTGGGGATAACGCGCATGCCGCAGCTCACCTGGCTCGACCGGCGGGGCGTCATTCGACGAACCACGCTTGGCGCCACGATCGTTTTCGGAAGCACGCTCGCCGCATGCTCGAATTCGTCCGACCTCGCGCCGGGCGCCTCGAGCCGGATCGGATTCACCTCGAGCTCGACACTCGGCGCGAGCGCGGCGACTGTGCCGATCACGAGTGGCACACACACGCTCGACCTCACGCAAGCGACACTCACGGTCGCGCGGCTGGAGCTCAAACGCGTCGAGACCAACGCCTGCAGTGGCGACGATGCCCTCGCCGACGGTGGCGGCGATGACACGCACACGACAACGACCGGCGTCGAGGATTGCGCCGAACTCGAGGTTGGGCCGGCGACGGTCGACCTGCCGCTCACCGGTGGCATGGTGACGCTGCCGGCGAATGCGCTGCCGGCGGGCACGTTCCGCGAGCTGGAGATCCGGGTCTCGCAGGTGGAGCTCAAGGGAACATTCGACGGTAAGGCGTTCGACGTGACGCTGCCCGTCAACGTGCACGATGAGATCGAATTCGATACGCCCTTGGTGGTCACGGACGGCGCTCCCACCTCGATCACCATCAACGTGCCCGTCGGAAATTGGCTCACCAACGCCGACGGATCGCTGATCGACCCAAGCACCATTGCGTCGAATACGACACTGCTCGACCTGGTCCGGAGCCGGATTCGCGCTTCGTTGCACGCCTTCGAGGACGAAGACCACGATGGACACGACGATCACGGCGAGCACAGCCACGGATGATCCTGGGCAAGATGACCTGAATCAAGCGCGCGCATACTGAGGAGAATCCCCCTGCCGGCCGCGACCGGCGGCGGGATTCTCCTATTGAGGGCACCGCAGCGCGCGCTCGGGGTAGTCACGAAGGCGGCGGTGTTTGCCGCCGTACCTGCGTCGCGGGCCCACCCTCCCGGCTCGACGACAGGATGTTCCGAACCCATTTGCAGCGTTGATCCAACGCGATCCTCCAGGTCGCCGCGGTGTCGACGTGTCCGGATTCCGAGGGGTAGCGCGATGTCAGATGAACCGAAGACGTATTCCGAGTGCGATCTGCACGACTGCATTGTCCCGACCGATCGGCGACGCTTTTTGCGCGACAGCTTCGTGAGCATGGCAAGCGCGCTCATCGCGGTGGGCGTGAGCAAGCGGACCGCGCTGGCCATGCCGCTCGAGTTCACCGAAGCGCGCAGCCGCTCCGGGACGATGCGCAGCTACGGCGTACCCGCCACCGACGGCGCGCAGATCGATCGTGACAACGAGGTGATTCTCGTTCGATGGCAGAACGCCGTGTATGCATTCGCGCTCTCGTGCCCGCACCAGAACACCGCGCTGCACTGGGACGAGCGCGACCACGGGTTCCAGTGTCCCAAGCACCACTCCCGATTCCAGGCGGACGGTTCGTACATCGCCGGGAGCGGTCGTGCCACTCGCAACATGGACCGTTACGGGATCCAGTTGCAGGGCGGCAACGTCGCTGTCGATCTCGACACGCTCTATCAGGAAGACACCGACGGTCCACAGTGGGAGGCCGCCGTCGTACACCTTGGCCCGGGCACGAAGTGAATCGCGCCGCGCCCTGCCGCGCCGGTCAGTGAATTCGAAGCACTCGAATCAGCGATACGGCCAGGACCATCAACACACTGAGGGAGCCGCCAACAGCGAGCATCACGCGCGTGCCGACGCGACGCACGGAACGGAGGTCCGAGGCGAGACCAAGCGCCGCCATCGCGGCGATGGTGAGCCACGCGGCAACGACCTTCGAGGCGTTCGCGGCCGCATCGGGAACCACACCGAATGAGCGCAGGGCCGCGAGCACGACGAAGCCCGCCACGAACCAGGGTACGAGTGCTCCGCGCCGCACGACCGGCCCATCGCTCGACGCGCCGGCGCGCAGTGAGAAGAACAGCACCACGGGCCCAAGCATCAACACGCGTGCGAGCTTCACGACGGTGGCGACCTGGCCGCTCAACACGCTCACCGCGAACGCCGCGGCCAGCACTTGCGGCACCGCGTACACCGTGAGGCCCGCGAGCACGCCGTATTGATAGTTCGTGTAACCGAGTAGCGGCATGAGCAGCGGCAGTCCCAGTACGGCGATCACGCCGAGTACCGCGGTGAGCGCAATGGACGCGGCGACGTCCTCGCGATCGGCTCCAATCACAGGCGCCACGGCGGCGATTGCCGAATTCCCGCAAATGGCGTTGCCGCACGCCACGAGCACCGCGAGCTTGGGCGAAAGTCCGATGACTCGCCCAACGAGATACCCGCCCGAGAGCGCAATGACGACGACGACGACGATGCCGAGCGCCAACGCGGGGCCCGAGGCGAACAGGCGCGGCACGTCCATCGTCGCGCCAAGCAAGCACACCGCCACCTCGAGCACATCCTTGGCGACAAACCGAATGCCGCTCTCCTGCCGCGAGCCGACCCAGCCGACGGCGCGCACGAGCATTCCGAACAGGATCGCCAAAACCAGGGGCTCGACGATCGGACGCCCAAAGACCTGCTCCTCGCCCCACCCGGTGCAGAATGCCGCGACCGACACGGCCAGCGAGGCCCAAATGCCCGGAAGGAGTGGGGGCAGTCGATGCCAGTAGCCCGAGAGGGGCTCTAAGCGGACAACATCGTCTGTGGCTTCCATACCGAAGGCTACATGGCGCCGTAGTTATAAAGCCAGTACATTATTCTCATTGGGCCATGAATTTCGGTAATGTCAATCAATCTCCACCATCTCCGACTATTTGCCGCCGTCGTCGACCAGGGCGGATTCACCAAGGCGGCAGCAGCGCTGAATCTCAGCCAGCCAGCGATCTCAAAGTCCCTCAACGAGTTGGAGCGGCAGCTTCATGTAAAGCTGCTCGATCGGGGCGGACGGTCGCCCCGGCTGACGGAAGCAGGAAGGCTGCTCCACACGCGCGCGCGTGAGCTGTTTGGTGTCGAGCGGGTCGCCGAGCGCGAGTTGCGCGAGCTGCGAGGGCTCAAGCGCGGCGTGCTTCGCGTGGCTGCGAGTACGACGATCGCCACATACATGTTGCCGCCGGTGCTCGGTCGATTTCGGGTTCGGCACCGAGGTGTCGAGATCCGGATGTCGAGCGCAAATACACGAACTGTCGTGAAAATGCTGCTAGAATATCGCGTAGATGTCGCACTCGTTGAAGGTCCGGTATCGCATGCTCGGCTCGACGTGAAGCCGTGGATCCAGGATGAATTGGTCGTCATCGCGCCCCCGGACCACGCCCTTGTCAATCGCCGGGCACGTGCGGAGGAGCTGACGGATTACCCATTCCTCGTTCGAGAGCCCGGCTCTGGAACGAGAGTCGTCAGCCAGCGCGCGCTCGCCAGGCGCGGGATCCGTCTGATCAACACCATGCGAGTCGGGAGTACAGAAGCGATCAAGCAGAGTGTCGCGGCCGGCTTGGGGATCGCCATCGTGTCGAGGGCGGCGGCAGCTGACCAGATCGCGCTCGGCAAGATTGCCGTGGTCCAGGTGGAGGACTTCGTCATTCACCGGACCCTGACGCAGCTCAAGCTGCGTGACCGTGAGCCGAGCGGCGCTGCCCGGGAGCTCGAGCTTCTGCTCGACGACGCAGCCATTGAGGGTGGTGTCGATGGCGGATCCGCTGACGCGTCGGGTGATGCGGGCGCACGCACGCGGTAGCGATAGATTCGTGGAACGACAATGACCAATCGATCCGATTTGCGACAGTTGCGCCGTGGCCGCGCACTCATCGCCCCTACGACCGCTCTCCTCTGGCTCGCCTGCCACAGCGCGCCGCCCCCGGCCCCGCCTGCTCCGCGCGCGCTCGGTGACTCCGCGTCAGCGGCACTTCGCTGGGTTCAATCGCACGCCGGTCCGGTCGTGCTCGCGGACTCGACGCCAGGCAGCGACGAGCGCACCCGCATCGCGACGATCGCGTCGGGGGCGCGGATCGTTGGTTTCAGCGAGCTGACCGAAGGCACGAGCGAATTCCCCGAGATCGTGCGGCGCTCGCTCGTCACGCTCGCCGACTCCGGCTTCCGCGGTATCGCGCTTCAGGTCCCCATGCCCGAGGCGCTCGAGGTCGACCGCTACGTCCGTTCGGGCATCGGTGATCCGCGGCGACTTCTGCACGCGCTGGGCTCCTGGCGTTGGGAGACGCGCGAGATGCTCGCCTTCGTCGCCGGCATCCGGCGGTGGAACGTCGCGCATCCCGATCGCCAGCTCGGCTTCTACGGATTCGAGATTCCGACCGCCGAACACGCCGTACGCGTCATCACGAGCCTGCCGGATTCCGTCACTGGCGCGCCGCTCAAGCAGTGGCTCGCCCGCACGTACGCTTGTGTGGGAATCGACGAGAGCGCGCACTGGGGACTCGAGGGACGCGCGGCGGACAGCACGTTCTGGAATTCTTGCGGACCCGCGACGGCCGCGGGTGCCGACAGCGTCGCGGCCCTCCTGCGGCGGGTGAATGCGTCGTCTCGCGCCGCGCCGGACGTCGCCTTCGCGGAGCAGATGGCGCGGCTCGTTCAACATCACGTGAGCGTCGGCTTGCGCCACCTCACGCGGCACGACGCGAACGCGGAGCACGTGCTGTTCGTGGCCAACTCGCTCGGCGCCGATGCGAGGATCGTGCTCTGGGGCGGCGACGTCGAGATGGGTCGGCTCACGCTACAGCCGAACACCGTGCAAACGGCGGTGCCGCTCGGCCAGCGACTTGGCGATCGATATCGGGCGATTGCATTCGCAATCGGCGACGGCGTGATCAGGGCGCGCGTGCCGTCGAGCGGAGGGCGCGGCGGTGGTGGTCAGCCCGGACTCTCGACAGCTCGCGTGGCGCCGCCGGCGCCCGCTTCATATGAAGACGTATTGTCTCGTGCGAGCCCCGCGGCCTACTGGCTGGATCTGCGGGGGCTCCCGTCGGACACCGCCGGCGCGTGGCTGCGCGGTCCGCGTCCAATGCGTCTCATCAGCGAACTCTATTCGCCGCTGCTGGCGAGCGCACTCGTGACACCCATCGTGTTCCCCACGTACTACGACGCCCTGGTCTTCGTGAAGACGGTGACGCCGGCCCGGCAGTGAGCGCACGCAAGCTCACATGACCGTCGCCGGCGATTCGGGCGAAATGATTCCCCTCGCCACGTAGATCGGGCGCACGATCTCGCGGAGGGCGGGCAGTCGGCGCGCGAACCAGGCTCCGGCGACGAGGCACGCACAGCCGCCCACGAAGACCGTCCACGGCGCGCCGATGCGCGCGGCCAACGCGCCGGCGAACAGGCTGCCGATGGGCGCCGTTCCCATGAAGGCCATCGTGTAGAACGCCATGACTCTGCCGCGCATGCGCTCGTCGACGATGGTCTGAATCACCGTGTTGGTCGACGCCATCTCGATCATCATGCCGCCGCCGACGAGCGGCAGCACGATGAGCGCGAGCCCCAGACGGCGCGACAGCGCAAAGGCGATCAGCGACGCGCCGAAGGTGAGTGTCGCGAGGACCATGACGCGTCCGAGGCCGAGCACCGTCGTGCGCGACGCGAGATACAGCGCGCCGAGGAGCGCGCCCAGTCCGGACGCGGTCATGAGAAACCCGAGCGTGTGCGGACCGCCGTGCAGCACGCGCGAGGCGATCGCCGGCATCAGCACGGTGTACGGCATCCCCATCGTCGCGACGAGGGCGAGCAGCAGCAGCGCGGTCCAGATCGGAGGCGAACTCGCAACATAGCGGAAACCGTCGCGCAACTCGTCGAAGGCGCTCGTGGCGGGGCGCGGGGCGCGCTGACGGTCGAGTCGCATGGCGAGCAGCGACGCAATCACCGCGACGTACGAGATGGCGTCGATCATGAAACACCAGCCTTCGCCGAATGCGGCGATGAGTACGCCGCCGATCGACGGGCCGATGATCCGGCTGCCGTTGACCATCGTCGAGTTGAGCGCGATCGCGTTCGACAGGTGCGCCCGATCCTCGATCATGTCGACGACGAACGACTGGCGAGCCGGCGTGTCGAATGCGTTGATCATCCCCTGGGCGAATTGCAGCAGGAGCACGTGTGTCACGGTGATCACGCCCGTGAAGGCGAGGATGGCCAGGGCGAGCGACTGCAGCATCGACAGCGCCTGTGTGACGACGAGGATGCGATGCCGGTCGTGCCGGTCGACGAGGACGCCCGCGATCGGCGCGAGCACCAGCGTCGGAATCTGGCCGAAGAAGCTCACCACGCCGAGCAGGAGCTCGGATCCGGTCAACCGGTAGACCAACCAACTGGTGGCGATGCGCGTAATCCACGTACCGATCAGCGACACGCTCTGACCGCTGAAGAACAGGCGGTAGTTGCGGCCGCTCAGCGCGCGGAGGATCTTGGGGCCTTCGTCGGTGGGCCCGGGATCGGGTGCGGTCACCGTGCGACGCCGTGCAACCCGCAGGCCCGTCGTCGCGGCATCGCCGCCGCGGCGCCCGCTCGGCCGCACGGCTCGGCCGGTCGATTCGCGGCAGACATGTTGCGGTCAGAGGGCGCGAAATGTTCATCTCCGATTTTGCCATTCGTCGCCCGATCATCACCGTCGTCACGATGATCGCTCTCGTCGTATTCGGGCTGGCGTCGCTGACGCGACTCGATACCGACGAGTTCCCGGCCATCGACGCCCCGATCGTCTTCCTCGCGATCGCCTACCCGGGCGCGGCGCCGGACGTGGTCGAGCGGGAAGTGGTGAGCCGGGTCGAGGACAAGATCTCGGGCATCAGCGGCGTCGATAAAATCAACTCGACATCGACCGACGGTTTTGCGCAGATCATCGTCCAGTTCGTATTCTCCAAGCCCGTCGACCAGGCGACGCAGGACATCCGCGACGCGATCTCGGCCGTTCGCTCGCAACTTCCGGCCGAGATTCTCGAGCCGATCATTCAGCGGTTCGATCCCAATCAACTGCCGATCGTCTCGCTCGCCGTTACGTCGAGCGTGTTGAGCGCGCCGCAGCTCACGCAGATCGCCGACCAGCAGATCGCCGGCGAGTTGCGCGCGATCGGCGGCGTCGCGCAGGTCAACGTCGTGGGCGGTGACAGTGCGCAGCTCAACGTCAACGTGCGGCCGAACGCCCTCGCCGCGCTCGGCGTCGGCATCGACCAGGTCGTGAACGCGCTCCGCGCCCAGAATCTCGCCGCGCCCGTCGGCAACGTGAACAGTCCGCTCGAGCAGCGATCGATCCGCCTCGAGGGACGGTTCGAGCGCCCGGAGGATTTCGCCAACCTGGTCATCAGTCAACGCGCCGGGCAACTGGTCACCCTCGGACAGATCGCGGAGGTCGAAGCCGGTGCCGCCGAGCCGAAATCGTCGGCATTGTACAATGGTCGCCAGGCGATCGGCCTGGATATCGTGAAATCGCGGGAGTACAGCACGACGGCGGTGGCCGATCGCGTGAAGGCGCGCATCGCCGCTCTACAGCCGACGATGCCGCCGGGCACGCGAATCGAGATCGTGCGCGATGCGGGAGCGCGGGTCAGGCATTCGGTGCGCAACGTGGAGGATGCGCTGATCGAGGGCGCCGCGCTCACCGTGCTGGTGGTGTTCCTCTTCCTGAACTCGTGGCGTTCGACCGTGATCACCGGACTCGCGCTGCCGGTGTCCGTGCTCACGTCGTTCGTGCCGCTCGCCGTCTTCGGATTCACGCTCAATACGATGTCGCTGTTGGGCCTGTCGCTTGCGATCGGCATTCTCATCGACGACGCGATCGTGGTCCGCGAGAACATAGTACGACATGTGGAGCTTGGCGCCGATCACATGCACGCCGCGCACGAGGGGACCGACGAGATCGGGCTCGCGGTGGCGGCGACAACCTTCTCGATCGTGTCCGTGTTCGTTCCGGTTGGCTTCATGCCTGGCATCGCCGGTCAGTGGTTCAAGCCGTTCGCGCTCACCATCGCGGCGGCGGTGCTGGTGTCGCTGTTCGTCTCGTTTTCGCTCGATCCGATGTTGTCGGCGTACTGGCCCGATCCGCAACTCGAGGCGCACGAGCGGCGCAACCCCATCGCTCGCGCGCTCGAACGGTTCAACGAATGGTTCGATCACCAGGCCGAACGCTACAAGGGGCTGATCGCCTGGGCACTCGACCACCGCTGGCGAATGATCGCCCTCGCTGCCGGATCGTTCGTGCTGGCGATCGTGCTCCAGGTGGTGGCCGGCGGCTTCGCGTTCGTGCCGGTCAGCGATCAGAGCGAGTTGAACATCGCCGTGGAAACGCCGCCGGGCTCGAGCCTCGATTATACGACGCTCAAGGCGGAGGAGATCGCGCGGATGATTCGCGGGCGGCCGGAGGTGCAATACACCTACACGACCGTGGGCAGCGCCACCGGCTCCGGAGCGGTCGACAACGCGAGCATCTACGTGCGGCTGGTGCCGAAAAGCCAGCGGTCACTGAGCCAGGATCAGATCGGGCAGATTCTGCGCAAGCAGATGCGCGACGTCGGCGGCGCGACGGCGTACACCTACGCTTCCGGCTTTGGCGGCGCGCAGAAACAGCTCCAGTTGCAGCTGCAGGGGCCCGATCAGAATACTTTGAACGACTACGCGGCCCGGATCCAACGGATCGTGGCGTCCACGCCAGGCGCGGTCGACGTCGGGCTCTCGACCAAGGGACAGAAGCCCGAGTTCAACGTCCGCGCCAACCGCGGGCTGGCCGGGACGCTCGGGGTGAGCATGAGCCAGCTGGCGACCTCATTGCGGTTCGCCTTCGCCGGTGTGGACGCCGGCACGTGGGTCGACCCGTCGGGCATCTCGCGGTACGTGCATGTCCGTCTCGTCCCTGGCGCCCGCGAAAACGCCTCGGACCTTGGTCAGCTGCCGGTGATGGTCACACCGGCAACGCCGGGCGGCGCGCCGGCGTTCGTTCCGCTGAGTCAGATCGCCGAGATCAGGCCGAGCTTCGGGCCGTCACAGATCGCCCACTATCAGCGCGAGCGCGTGGTGACGATCGGCGCCAACATCGAGGGCGCCTCACTCGGCAAAGTCTCGCAATCAGTGATGGCCAACGTTCGAAAGATCCAGTTGCCGGCCGGTTATCACATCTCGCAAGGCGGGGAAACGGAGAGTCAGAACGAGGTGTTCGGCAACATCTTCATCGCGCTCGGCGTGGCGGTGATGCTGATGTATCTCATCCTCGTCGTCCAGTTCGGATCGTTCCTCGATCCGCTGGCGATTCTGATCTCGCTTCCGCTGTCGCTGATCGGCGTCGTGCTGGCGCTGCTCGTCACGCGCGACACACTGAACCTCATGAGCCTGATCGGCGTGATCCTGCTCATGGGCATCGTCGCCAAGAATGCGATCCTGCTGATCGACTTCGCCAAGTGGGCGCACACGGGGCGCGGCCTCACGAGGCGCGATGCGCTGATCGAAGCGGGCCGGATTCGACTTCGTCCAATCCTGATGACGACGCTGGCGCTGATTGCCGGCATGCTGCCAGTGGCGTCCGGACTCGGCGAGGGCGCCGATTTCCGGGCGCCGCTCGGCCGCGCCGTGATCGGCGGCGTGATCACGTCGACGATTCTTACCCTCGTCGTGATTCCGACTGTGTACGAAATCCTCGACGAATGGCGGGAGGGACTGCTCGCCAGGTTCCGTCGACGAGTGGTGGCGCCATCGCACGCCCCCGTGCCGGAGCCGGGCGACTAGGAAAACGCCGCTACTCTTCCAGACTCGGCGAGGCGGCCGAGGCGACGGAGATGTCGATTGGCAGACGCACGCCGTTGTGCGTGCGGACCACGTCGAGCATGCCCTGCCACACGGATGCGAACTCGTGGCCGACGTCGGTCGGCGCGCTGCTGTCCGGCGAAAAGCCGCGCGCGCCGGCAACCCAGAACGGCGGATCGGCGTCGATACCGCTCGCGGCGTAAACGTCGCTCACGTCATCGTAGATCTTGCTCGCATTCTTCGTGTGCGCGTAGATGCCGGGGCGGTACCGGCCGTCGGTGAGCACCATTTGCGTCCAGGCGCGATAGTAATCTCGCATCGGCTGCGGAATGCTGTTCATGTGCTCGACATCGAGGAAAATCACCGTTGCGCGCGGAAAGCCTTCACGCTGCGATTTGGCGATGGCATCTCGCGCATCGAGTTGCCCCTGCGCGGCGCCGACGTACGACGCTGAGCAGCGGTCGCTCTTCGTGGCAACTGGCTTGGCGGATTTCCGCGTCATCGTGCGCGGGGAAGAGTGATGCCTGGACTTCGACCGGCGCGACGACTTTGCCTTGGCGGATGTGGTGTTGCGCGACGCGCCGAGATGTTTCCCCCACGCTTGCTGCCCGACGTAGATGACGGCGAGTCCCCACCCGTTGTCGACGAGATGCTGGCGTCGTCCCGACCAGGAGTCGTCCTTGTGACAGGGCGCCTGTAGGTAATAGCCGACCCACTCGTACGCGCCGTCGCGCTTCCAGGCGCGCATCGCGTCGTCACCGGGATACACGTTGGTGTCGAAGCCCAGGTGGCTCGCCGTGACGTTCGCGACGGTGCGCTTGACCGCGCCGCTGATCGCCTCCGGCGCGTCCGCCAACTCGGCGGTGGCCTGGGCGAGCGAGCTGTGCGCGAGCTGCGGCGCCTCGAGCGAGGCGGACACGGCCGCAGCGGCGAGCGCGAGCAGGTTTCGCAGCGTCTTCTTGTTCATCGGGTGGGAATGAGAGAAGTCTCGAGGTTCTACTACCCCGGACTCCGTGTGACGCTCCGCACTTTCTCGACGTTAGCCGACGCGAGCGTGCTGCGCGTACAAAAATTGCCATCGCTGTGCCAGCCAACCCGGAGAAGCCGGACGTATATCCCTGTTCGGAGGAACGTATGTCGATCCGCCCTGCTCGTGGCATCGCACTGCTTGGCGCAAGTGTGCTGTGGATAGCGTGCGCCAAGTCCGAGAACAAAGTTGACACGACGGCCGCTATGACTGACACCACGAAAGCGGCGGCCGCCACCCCGACCACGGCGCCCGCGCCGCAACTCACCGACGTCAACATCGTCGCGCTGGTCGACGAGGCGAACGCGGCGGACAGCGCGGCCGGTCAGCTCGCAGCGACGAAAGGCACCAGCGCGTCCGTCAAGGAGTTCGGGCGCCAGATGGCGCGTGATCACCACGAGCTGCGCAGGCAAGGGCTGGCTCTCGTCAAGAAAGTGAACCTCACGCCACAGCCGCCGTCGAACGACACCCTTCAAACCTCCGCGCAGAAGATGCTCGACAGCATGAAGGCCATGGCGAAGGGGGCAGCGTGGGACAAGGCGTACATCGACAACGAGGTCGCCGTGCACCAGTCGGTGCTTTCGCTCCTGCAATCCGCGCAGAGCTCGGCGCAGGATACCTCACTCAAGGCGCTCATCCAGAAGGCTCAGCCGCTGATCCAGGCACACCTGACGAAGGCGCAGGACATTCAGAGCAAGCTCGGCAGTGCGGCAGCGCCCGCCACGACCGACGCGAGTGCCAAGAAGAGCAAGCCCGACACGGCCGCGAAAAAGCCCTGATCGGCGGTCTTCCAGGCCGATCAGTTAGGCGCGGTCCTTGAAAAGAATGCCCGGGTGAAAGCCCGGGCATTCTGCTTGGTGCGTCAGCTTCGCTCTCGGGGATACGCTTATGCGCCTCGATTTCGACTCACGACTCACGCTCATCGCGAACACGTCGCTGTTCGTCCTGTTCGTTGCCTGCTCGAGCGAACCGGACCGTACGCCGCGCGCGCCGGCGGCAGGCGCCACAGCCGCCCCGTCGCGTGCGACGGTGGAGGTTGGCGGTGACATCGCCCGGGATTCGGGGCGGCCGCCCGTTCGTTGGATCAACGACGCGAATGTTCTCGCGATCGCGGCGGCAATGCACAACAAGCAGCTCGCCGCGGCCGACGCCGAGTTGAGCACGTGGCACGTGGATACCGTACGGGCATTCGCCGCAGCGATGGCGCGTGAGCATTCGGCGATGCGGCGTACCCTCGATTCGAGCGCCAGCGCGCTGCAAATCGCCCCGGTGGCGCCGGCTCTCGGCGCGCTCGTGCAGATCCGAATGCAGCGGCAGATCGACTCGATCTACATGCACGACGGGCGTGCGTTCGACCGAGCCTTCCTGGACCAACAGATCGCGAGCCACCGGCTCATGTACGAGTACCTCGTGCGCCTCGCGGCGGTGGCCGAGCGGCCCGCGTTACAGCAAGTTCTCACGACCGCGGCGGACAGCGTGCAATCACAAACAGCGCGGGCTGTCGAGCTGCGGACACTATTCGCGAACCAGGATTCTGCGGCGGCGGATTCTGCGGCGAAACGAGCTGCCCGCCGGGCAGCGCGGCTACAGCGACCGACCGGACGATGAGCGGTTCGTCCCAGCCCAGCCGCGAGGAGACGAGCAACGTCGTCCTGGTGGACGGCTCCAACGTGGCGCACTCAACGGAGGGCGAGCAGGCGCTCGTCGCGAATCTCCTCGCGATCCGCGACAAGTTGTGCGAGGAAGGCCTCGAGCCAATCATCGTCGCCGATGCCGCGCTGCGTCATCAGATCGACGACTCGGAGCGGTACGAGCAGCTCGTGGAGCAGGGTCATGTCCGGCAGGCGCCTGCAGGCACGGACGCGGACTATTTCATCCTGTCATTCGCGCGCGAGCTCAATGCCAGTATCGTGTCCAACGATCGATTCCGTGACCGCATCAAGGAGTTCCCGGAAGTGCGCGAGCGCGTGATCCGGTTCATGATCCTGCAGGACGAAGTCGTGCTCGAGCGGCGCACGCGGCGTCGAAAGTAAAGGCGTTCGGCGAACGTCAGGGACGCGACGCGATCTGCACGATCGGCGAGCGCGCTGTTTCGCTCGCGGCGGGCCGGGCTTTCGCCGCCCGCGCCCGCGGGTACCCGTCGATGGTCCGCCACACCAGGTACGCGAAGATGTAGGCGCCCGCGCCGGCGAGCGCGCCGCCAACGCCGAGTGATAGCGTCGCGAATGACGCGGCGTTCGCTCGCAAACCGAACCCGACGACCATGAGGGCGAGGCCGATGTTCGAGACCCACCAATGGACGCCGGCGGCCGTGCGGTTGCGGAGCGGATTCCCCGTGAAACGCGGCAGCACGTGGTAGGCGACGCCGTAGATCATCATCGTCACGAAGCCGAGCAGCATCATGTGCATGTGCGCCGTTCGGTACACAGTCCACACCGGGTGCACGGCCATCGCGACGCCGACGAGAATACCGAGCGCGAGCCAGGCGACGCTCGACTTGATGAAGGCGCGAACGAACCAGTCCATGTGCGTCAGGCTTGAATGAGGTCGGAGATTCTCGTGACGAGGAGCGGCTCGCGCCGGCGGAGCATGACCGTGTCCCACGTGCGATGCGCGGTGCAGGGATTCGTTTCGCAGCACGGACCGTTGCCGAGCAGGCAGCGCGTGTGGCGATGCGGCTGATCGAAGATCTCGATCACTTGCGCGAGCGTAATGGTCTCGGGCGCCGACGAGAGGACGAATCCTCCCGCGGGTCCGCGCGCGCTGTTCACGAGGCCGGCCTTGGCGAGCGCGTTCAGCACCTTCGCCATGTAATTGCGCGGTGTGCCGGTCGCGCGAGCGATCTCGTCGGCGTGGAGCACGCGCGCGCCGAACGACCGGCCGAGGAGCACGACGGCTCGCACGGCGTAATCCGCAGTGTTCGACATGCTCATGAAAGGATGCCGCCCGCGGTGGAAAGGGAGTTTCGCATCTTGAAGTCAGGATGCGCGGGCGGCTGGGGCGAGGCTGTCGTCGGAGGCCCGAAATTTTGTCGGGGTTTCCCTTGTTGTTGTGGGGCAATGGCTTAGCGATTATGGAAGGATCAGAAACGGATGTAGCAAGCAAGTAGGTACTTGCTTTTCGAATCGAGTCCCCATAGGCTTCGCGGCCCTATGGACATCCGTGATCGAATCCTCGACGCAGCGAAACGCGTCTACGCACTGCACGGCTTCCGTGGCGCCACCACGCGGCTCATCGCGAACGAAGCCGGCGTCAACGAAGTCACGCTCTTTCGCACGTTCGGCTCCAAGGCGGCGTTGTTCGAAGCGCTGATGCAGCATCACGTCGCTCAGTCGCCGCTGCCGCTCCTCCCGGACACCCCGATCGATCCCGAAGCCGAGATGACCGCGTGGGTCACGGCAATCCTCGCGCACATGCGCGACAACCGCTCGCTCATCCGCACGTCGTTCGGCGAGATGGAGGAGCGTCCCGAGGCCGCGGTCTCGATGTGCGAAGGACCGAACTGCGCCGGGATGCTGCTCACTGACTACCTCCTTCGCTTGCAGTCGCTCGGCCTGGCTGATGCCGACGGCGACATCCCGACGGCCGTCGCCATGCTCATGAGCTCGATGTTCGGTGACGCCGTGTCACGTGACCTGATGCCGACCGCCTTCCCGCAGCCTGAATCAGAGGCGGCGTCCAAATACGTAAGAGTTTTCATGCGCGCCCTCGGCGTTCGACCAGCGATGCGGCGGTCGGCCGACTCGCGCGCTGCCGCCGGCGACTGATCACTGGCGACTACGATGACCTTCAGCATCCGATTCCCATGACATCCGTCGGAGCCCGTGCGCTCATCGCGCGCAACGTCTCGCGCGTCCACCGCGTCCTCGGCGCGACGGCCGCCGCCTTCGCGACGATCGGCCTGCTGTCCGCGACCGGTCGAGCTCAGCAGCCTGCCGCCGGCGCCGCCCGCGTCGGCGCGACCGTCACGCTTTCCCTGGACGACGCGCTCCGCATCGCGCAGACACAGAGCCAGACGCTCGAAGTCGCGCGGTCCGGCGTCGTGCGCGCCAGCGGACTCCGCCTTCAGGCACGCAGCGGGTACTTCCCGCAACTCAACGGAACGGCGGGCTATACAAAAACGCTCAAGTCGCAATTCTCGAGCTTCAGCTCGGGCAGCAGCGCGCCGGATACGAGCACCGGCCCCAAACTCCAGTCGCTGTGCGCGCCGAACATTCCGGCGGGGGCCACGCCCGAGGAGCGCGCGGCCGCTCTGGCACAGGCGGCCACTTGCCAATCGTCCGGCGGCGGCGGGTTCGACCTCAAGAGGACGAGCTTTGGCGCGACGAACCAGTGGGCGCTTGGACTGACATTCTCGCAGAACGTCTTCACCGGGGGCCGCCTGACCGCGCAGAACCGGGCGGCCGATGCGCAGCTTCGCTCGGCGAACATCGAAGTGGCCGCGCAGCGAGCGCAGGTCGCGCTCGACGTCACGTCCGCGTACTACGACGCCGCGCTCGCCGACCAACTCGTTGCGATCGCCGACTCGTCGCTGGCGCAGACGGAAGCGGTGCTCGCGCAGACGCGGGTCGCACGACAAGTGGGCAACACGTCCGAGTACGAGCTGCTTCGCGCGCAGGTGACGCACGACAACCAGCTGCCTGTGGTAATCCAGGCGCGGGCCAATCGACAAGTGACGTATCTCCGTCTCAAACAACTGCTCAATCTCTCGCTCGACGACTCGGTACAACTCACGACGCGCATCGAGGAGTCGAGCGGGCCGAGCCTGCCGACGATCGCCGCGACCGCCACCATGGATACGGCGGTGAGCGACCGCGCGCCGGTGCGCCAGTTGGACGAGACCATCCGCGCCCAGGAAGCGCAAGTTCACATCGCGCGAGCGGAGCGGATTCCGTCGCTGTCAATCGTGTCGAACTACCAGCGGCTGTACTTCCCGGCGAACGTGTTCCCGCAACTGAGCAACGGCGTGAATAACTGGACGGTCGGTGTGTCGACGAACTTTCCCGTGCTGGACGGCGGGCGGATCAAGGGCGATCAGCTCGTGGCCGAAGCCGGGCTCCGGCAGGCGCGTGCGCAGCGCGAGCAGACGCGCCAGTTCGCGGCGCTCGATACGCGCGTTGCGCTCAACGCTCTCCAGGAAGCCCAATCGAGCTGGGATGCGAGCCGAGGCACAGCAGACCAGGCGCAGCGGGCGTACGCGATCGACCAGGTCCGGTTCCGCGAAGGCATCTCGACGCAGACCGATCTCGCGCAGTCGCGGTTGCTTCTCGAACAGGCGCTGGCCAACCGCGCGCAGGCCGCGCGGAATCTCGCCGTGGCGCGCGTACGGCTCGCGCTCCTGCGCGATCTGCCGCTGCAGACGGGCAGTGGCGCGGGGGCGGCCACGCAAGGCGCGACTCAGCAGCAACAGCAGCAGCAACAACAACAAACGCAGCAGCGACCCGGAACATCAGCGTCATCCGCCGGATCGGGCGGAATGACTGGAGGGGGCATTCAGCCATGACCTGGAGGATGACTGTGCCGCACAGCCGCCGTTCCACAATCTCGGCGGTGCTGCTCGCCGCGGCGACACTCGCGGCCTGCAAGGGCGCGGACACGAGCAAGGCGGCGACGACGCCGAGCTCGATGCTCGTCGGACCGGAGAACATCGCGATCGTCAAGGCGGAGCAGATTCGCTCCGGACCGGCGGTCTCGGGCACGCTGCAACCGGAGCAGCAGGCGAACGTGCGCGCCGAAGTAGGTGGGACGGTGTTGCAGACATACGCGGAGCAGGGCCAGCGGGTCGGCAAGGGGCAGGTTCTCGCGCGGATCGACGACGCGGCGCTGCGCGAGACGGAGCTCTCGGCAAAGGCCGCCGTGACGACGGCGCAGAACACGGTCGACCTGAACAAGCGGCAGTTGGATCGCAACGATGCGCTGCTCAAAGCTGGCGCGATCGCCGAGCGCGATCTCGAGCTCGTGCGCAATCAGTACTCGGCGGCCGAGGCGCAGCTCGCGAATGCCAAGGCCCAGCTCGCGAATGCAGAGAAGCAGTTGAGCAAAGCAACGATCACGGCACCGTTCGCCGGGATCGTGAGCGCCCGCCAGGTGAGCGCCGGTGACGTCGTGCAATCTGGCGGTGCGCTCTACACCATCGTGAATCCCACTTCGATGCGGCTCGAGGCGGCGGTCCCCGCTGATCAACTTGCCTCGGTTCGAGTCGGCGCGCCGGTGGATTTCACCGTGAGCGGCTATCCGGGCCGGCAGTTCACCGGCCGCATCACGAACATCAATCCGGTCGCGGATCCTGCCACGCGGCAGGTCCGAATCATCGTATCGCTCCCGAACGCGAACGGAGTATTGGTCGGCGGATTATTTGCTGACGGCCACGTCGCGAGCGAAGTGCGAACGGCGCCCGTCGTTCCGCTCGCCGCGGTCGACGAGCGTGGACTCAAGCCATTCGTGATGCGCATCAAGAACGGCGTTGTGGACAAGGCTGAAGTGGAGCTCGGCATTCGTGACGCCTCAACCGAGACGGTCGAAGTGCGAAGCGGCGTGCAGCCCGGCGATACCATCCTGCTCGGTGCGGCACGCGGAATCTCAGAGAAGACGCCCGTCAGGGTGAGCCCTGTCGCGGCGGATACGGGTCGCAAGCCATGATCATCTCCGATTTCGCCATCAAGCGTCCTCTGATCACGGTTGTCGGGATGGTCGCGCTCGTGATCTTCGGTCTGTTCGCGCTGTTCAAGCTCAAGACCGACGAGTTCCCGGACGTCGCGCCGCCGTTCCTCACCGTCGGCATCATCTACCCCGGCGCCTCGCCTGAAATCGTCGAAAGCGAAGTGCTCAAACCCGTCGAGGAGGAGATCGGCTCGATCTCGGGCGTCAAACGCATCATGGGCAAGGCCTACGATGGCTATGCCATGATGATGATCGAGTTCTACTTCGACAAGGACCTCAACGTCGCGTCGCAGGAAACGCGCGACGCGATTTCGGCCATCCGCGCCGACCTTCCAACGGAGATCAAGGAGCCGATCGTCCAGAAGTTCAACAACACCGACCGGCCGATCGTGTCGATCGCGATCTCATCGACCGTGCTGTCGCCGCCCGAGCTCACGCGGCTCGCCGATCCCGGCATCACGCGCGAGCTGCGCGCCATTCCGGGCGTGTCGGACGTGCAGATCTTCGGCAAGGTCGAGCGTGAGCTCACGGTCGAAGTCGACCCGCACCGTCTGCAAGCGGCCAACGTCAGTGTCGCGCAGGTCGTGCAGGCGCTCGAGATGCAGAACCTCGCCGCGCCGGTGGGCCGCGTGAACGGCACGCTCGACGAGCGCGCGATCCGGCTTCGCGGTCGCCTCGACAATCCGGCGGAGTTCGAGAATCTGGTCGTCGCCGATCGCGGCGGGCAGCTGATTCGGCTCAACCAGGTGGCGACGATCAAGGATGGCACCGAGGAGCCGCGCACGCTCGCGCTGTACAACGGCACGGAAGCGATCGGCATCGACATCAAGAAGGCCAAGGGCTACAGCACGACCGACGTCGCCCAGCGCATCCGCGATCGACTCGCGCAGATCGAGCAGACGCTGCCCAAGGGCACCAAGATCGATCTGGTGAAGGACTCGGGCATGCGCGTCGAGCACGCGGTGAGCAACGTGGAGGAGGCGCTGTTCCTCGGCGCGGTGCTCACCGTCCTCGTGGTGTTCCTGTTCCTGAACTCGTGGCGTTCGACCGTGATCACCGGTGTGGCGCTGCCGATCTCGGTGCTCGCGAGCTTCATCGCGGTGTGGGGGATGGGATTCAAGCTCGAGACGATGTCGCTGTTGGGCCTATCGCTCGCGATCGGGATTCTGATCGACGACGCGATCGTGGTCCGCGAGAACATCGTGCGACACGTCGAAATGGGAAAAGACCACTTTACCGCGGCGCACGACGGCACGGACGAGATCGGCCTCGCGGTGGCCGCGACGACGTTCTCGATTCTCGCCGTGTTCGTTCCGATCGGCTTCATGCCGGGCATCGGGGGCCAGTGGTTCAAGCCGTTCGCGCTCACGATCGCGTGCTCGGTGGCGGTATCGCTCTTCGTGTCGTTCTCACTCGACCCGATGCTCTCGGCCTACTGGGCGGACCCGCACAAGCTGCCGCATCAGCGCTCGTGGATCACGCGCCAGTTGGACAAGTTCAACCACTGGTTCAACGAGCAGGCGCAGAATTACAAGAAGGTCGTCGCGTGGGCGCTCGACCATCGCACCGCAATGGTGACGACGGCGGCGTTGACGTTCCTCGCGTCGTTCTTTCTTCCGAGTCTCGGACTCACTGGGCTCGGTCTCGCGCTCGTCGGAATCGTGCTGATCGTCTTCGGGCAGACGAGAAAGGGCCTGCATGGGGCGGGGCGCACGCTGTTCATCGCGCTAGGCGCCATGACGTTCATCTTCACCGGAGCGATGGCCTTCGGTGCTGCTCCGCTTCTGATCACACCGGCGCGCACCGTCGGCACCGCCTTCTTCCCAGAGGACGACCGGGCCGAATTCATCATGCAGCTCGAGACTCCTCCGGGTTCCAACCTCGAGTACACGCGACTCAAGGCGGAGGAAGCCGCGCGGGTCGCGCGGGCGCACCCGGAGGTCGTCTACACGTACACGACGCTCGGCAACAACGCGACGGGCGGCGTGGACGAAGGCAGCATCTACGTTCGCACCGTGCCGAAGACGGAGCGCCACAAGTCGGTCGAGCAGCTTGCCGAAGAGCTGCGTCGAGAGACGAAGAACGTGGTCGGCGCCACGATCTCGGTGTTCATCAATGACCTGAACGGCGGATTCAAGCAGATCCAGCTGCAACTCCGCGGGCAGGATGTCGCCGCGCTGGCACAGGCGGCCGACATGGTGAAAGCGGAGGTCGAGAAGGTGCCGGGGGCGGTGGACATCGGGCTCTCGACGAAAGGACAGAAGCCCGAGCTCGAGGTGGATCTCAATCGAGGTGTGGCGGGATCGGTGGGACTGACCGTCGGCCAGGTCGCGCAGTCGCTGCGTCCCGCGTTCGCGGGCATCGACGCGGGCTACTGGATCGACCCGTCCGGCAAGTCACGCAAGGTCACCGTTCGCCTCACGCCCGAGTCGCGAACCCGCGCGGCCGATCTCATGAACCTCCCGATGCTCGTGCTCGGGCCGAACGGCGCGCCGTCGACGATGCCGCTCGGACAGGTCGCGTCGATCCGCGAAGGTCTTGGTCCGGCGATCATCGATCACCTGAACCGCGAGCCGGTGGTGACGGTCGAGCTGAACACGGCCGGCCGCGCGGCGGGCGATGTGACGGCGGACATTCAGTCTCGCCTCGAAAAGATGCGTCTGCCGGCCGGCGTACGTTACACGATCGGCGGCGACGCCGAGTCGCAGGCGGAAGTGTTCGGCCAGATATTTTCTGCACTCGGGCTTGCAGTCTTGCTGATGTACCTGATCCTGGTCGTGCAGTTCGGATCGTTCATCGATCCGGTCGCGATCCTCATGTCGCTGCCGCTGTCCTTGATCGGCGTGATGGTGTCGCTCGCGATCACGGGAATGACGGTCAACATCATGAGCCTGATCGGCGTGATCCTGCTGATGGGCATCGTGGCGAAGAATGCGATTCTACTGATCGACTTCGCCAAGTGGGCACGCGAGGAGCGCGGCATGCCGCTGCGCGACGCGCTGATTCAGGCCGGTGCGATTCGTCTGCGTCCGATTCTCATGACGACGTTCGCGCTGATCGCCGGCATGATTCCCGTGGCACTCGGCCGCGGCGAGGGCGCGCAATTCCGCGCGCCACTCGGTGTGGCCGTAATCGGCGGCGTGATCACGTCAACGTTCCTCACACTGCTCGTGATCCCGACGGGGTACGAGATCCTGGACGAGTGGCGGCGGGCGTTCATGCGGCGGCTTGGCGCGCAGCCGAAGCAGATGACGGCCGAGCACCCGGTGCCGGCGGCCGGGGATTGATGGGCGGCACCGACGTCGTGATTAACGGTCACTCGCTCCGACCGAACGACGTCCTTCGTGCGATCCGATCGGCCTGACTGACGAACGACTTCCGTCAGTCGGGCCGATCAGTTTTCAGCCTACTAGCGCGACAAGCTTCCGCACCGTCGTGACATTCCGCGCCGTCATCGGTGCGCCGAGCGCTTTTTCCAGCGCCGCGCCGGACACGATGGCTTCGCTGCTCGTCGCGCGTCGCAACCAATGAATCTCACGACCGTGAACACGGAAGTCGTCGGTCGCGCAGGCGAGCGCCATGGCGCGATCGCGCGCCTCCGCGGTCGGCGGCGCTTTGAGAAACGAGATCCACAGCGCATGCGCGTTCCGCACGACCGCGGGCGAAAACGCGTCGTGTTGCACGATGGCCGCGAGCTCGGCTAGCGTTCGGATGAAAGTCGCGACCTGGAAGCCAAGCGCACCCTCGAGGTGCCGTTCGATCTTTGGCTCGAGGCCCGGCGAGCCGGCGCGAGCGGTCGTGAACAATACGTTCCCGCTCGCGATGAACGTGCTCACGTCCTGGAACGAGAGCGCCTCGAAGAGCGAACGGAGGCGGTCCATCTTGACCGTGTGCCCGCCCACGTTGATGGCGCGGAGCAACGCTACGTGCTTTGGCATGGCGTACCCGTCATCGACCGTGTTTAGCGTTTACTAAATAGGGTCAGGCCCTATTCTCCTTTCGTGGCTCCCACGACACCGGATCGCCGACGCTGATCACGGCGTCGTCGAGCACCTGGGCGAACACGCCGCCCCGCCAGTCCGGGCGCATCAACTCGCGCAGCCCTGGCCGCACCTCGTCCATCCGTTCACACGGCGTGAGCTCGCCGCCGATCACGAGCCGGCCGGCGCCGATGCGCAGCACGCTGCCGCGCGTGTGCGCGAGTGCGACTCCGCTCACGAGCAGATTGGCTCGGCGCGCCGACGGATCGACCGCGGCGCCGAGCGCCGTCATGAGCTCGTCCCACACCTCGCGCGAGATGAGCGTGACCTGTCGCCGCCGGCTCCGGTCGATGCTTCCCTCGATCCCTTGCCCCGCCATGAGCCGCACGCTCGCATGCGCGCGTCCATCGGGCCGCAATGCGACCGCTTGAGCAAAATCCCGTCGAGGCGACCCGTGTTCGCCGCGCCGTCGGCCATCGTCGTCAGTGGACGATCTTGATGAACCAGGCGGCGACGATCGGGCCGCGCGGGCCGCGACCGCGTCCCGCGGCCGGTGCCGGCTGACCAGCGGGAGGCGGGCCGTACTCGGGCGTGAACACGTACGCCACGTGCTTGGTCGGATCGACCGTGATGGTCTTGGCGCCTACCATCGTCGGAACCGTCGCCACGGCGGTGTACTTGTCCGGCGAGTCCTCGTGCACCACGGTCACGTTGCCGTCGCGACCGGCGGGAATGTACATGAGCTTTTGCGCCTGATCCCAGCCGAGCGCATCGACGCCATTCCCGTTGGCGATTTGCGCCACGACCTTGCCCGAGGTGGCGTCCACCACGACCGACGTGGCGCTGCACCCTGAGAAAATCCGGTTGGCGCCACGATCCATCGCGATGCCCGTGGGGCCGTCGCACGGATCGATTGGCCACGTGGCCACGACGTTCCACGTCTTCGTGTCGATCACGTCGATCGAGTTCTTGTCTTCGAGATTGATGAAGATCCGGCCTTTACCGTCACTGACGCCGCCCTCCGGCGCGTTTCCGTTCAGCTTGATCGTCTTGACCACGTCGCCGGTTCTGGCGTCGATCACCACCGCCGTGCCCGTCGGGTGACTGTGGTTGATCGTGAGAATCTTGTCGGTGGCTTCGTCGTACATGATGCCATCCAGGCCATCGATCCCAGCGGGGACGCGCTTGATGACCGCGAGCGTTTGCAGATCGAACATCGTGGACGTCGAATCGCCGCCGTTGGTGGTGAAACCATGGTTCGACTTGGGCGCGAACGCGATCCCGTGCACGCGCGGCGTATTCGGAATGTCGCCGAGGACCTTGCCCGTCGCACCGTCGACGACCATCACATGCGTCCCTCGCGAGATGAACACGCGTCCTGTGCCGGGATCGACGCTGAGATAGTCGGTGCCACCTTCGCCGCCAATGTTGAACTTCTCGGTCTTGAATGTCTGGGCCGATGCAGCGCACGGCAGAGTGAGCGCGACAGCCAGGACGATCGCCGAACCGCTGAAACACGCACGCATGGCAACCTCGATGAGCAGGAGAAGGTCGAGACGATCTTCTAAGGATACGCATCGGCGTGGGGCGACGCGATGCGGCGGCGCGCAAAGAAAACGGCAGCGCTCGTGCGCTGCCGTTTTCGTCCTTGTGCGCCGATCCGGCGCTACTTCGACTTCTTTCTGGCCGACGGAACGAAACGGCCAGCGGAATCGTGGTGCTCGTCGTCCCCGAACTGCGGCGGGCCGTCTTCACCACCACTCACGCGTTCGACCCGGAAGGTCTGCTTGTAGCTTTGACCGTTCACGACCAACGTCACGAGGTAGTCGCCAGTGGTAGCCATGGTGCTGCCCGCACCGGCAAACGCGGCGAACGCACCACCGCCACCACCGCGTCCGCCGACCGAGGGCGGGTTCATGCCGATGAGCGCCCAGATCCGGCCGATCGGATCGAGGGACGCGTCGCCCATCGCGCCCTGCGCACCACCGCGCGCTCCACGACCGCCGCGTCCAGCGCCGCCGCGACCGGCTGCCGCCGCCGGCGGGTTATTGCCGCCGGCAAAGAGCGCTGCGGTGGCCGAATCGAGACCGCCGAAACCACCGCCGCCACCACGACCGCCGCGACCTGCCGATTCCGCTGGCCGTGCGCAGAACTGCTCCCACTGCGTGGTCGGGTGCTCGCAGGCCTGACCGCCGGCGCCGCCGCGACCACCGCCGCCGCCGCGACCGCCGGCCGCCGCCGCGAGACGCTGCGGATTCGTCAGCACGGCAACCTGCTGCCGCACGGTGCGGATGGCCGCCGTATCGTAGCCGGCCTTCTGCAATGAATCGAGGACCGCGGGAGCGCGCGTGTGGAGCAGAATGCTGTCGCGGCGCTGCGACGGCGACAGCTCGGCGGCAGTGCGCGGACGCGCCGCCTGGAAATTCCAGTTCACGTGGTGCACGCCCGCGCCGCCAGGCGCCGTGAGATTGGCCAGCGTATCGCCCGCGACGTCAGAGATCACTAAACGAACATTGCCCGAGGCCGCCGATCCCAGCCGATAGACGATGTCGGCGCCGAAGGGCGGGTTGGCGTAGGTCATCTCCGCCTGCGCAAAGCCGTTGCCCGGCAGATTCGTCTGCGGCGGCTCGCCCCACTGGTACGCCGTCTTGGGCTTGAACAGATACGTGCCCTGCGCGAGCACCTTGGGATTGACCTGCTCGAGCGCGGCGATGTCGACGACCCACAGACTGCGGCCGTGCGTGGCCGCGATCAGCTCGCGATCGCGGGGATGAATCTGGAGATCGAAGACGGGCACGGTCGGCAGATTCGACGCGAAGCGCGTCCACGTCTTGCCGCGATCGATCGACACGTAGGCCGTGCGCGAGCTGCCCACGAACAGGAGGTCGCGGTTGTGCGGATCCTCTCGCACGACGTGCAAGTAATCCGCCGGGCTCGAGCTCGGCAGGTTGTTCACGAGCGATGTGAACGTCTTGCCGCCGTCGTTGGTCACGAACAGGTACGGCTTGAAGTCATTCCATCGATGATTCTCGAACGCCACGTAGAACGTGAGCGTGTCGAAGTGCGAAGGCTCGAGCCGTACCACATAAGCGTCCCACGGCACGCCGAGCGGCGCGAACTTGGCCGTCAGGCTCTCCCAGGCGCCGCCGTCATTGTGCGTGATCCACACGTTGCCGTCGTCGGTACCGGCCAGCAGCAGACCCGGCTTGAGCGGCGACTCGGCGAGGCTCACCACCGTGCCGTAGGCTTCGGCGCCGGTGAGGTCGAGTGTGATGCCGCCGGTGTACTTCTCGACGGTATCGAGACGAGCGAGGCGCTGGCGCTCCTGCGCCGGATCAGGCTTCACCGACAGATCGGGCGAGATCGGGAACAGGTCCTCACCGCGCTTGAGCGACTTCAAGACGCGACTACCGCCGAGATAGAAGACCTGTGGATTGTGCGGTGACAGGAAGAACGGTGACTCCCAGTTGTAGCGGATCTGGAGCTCGGCCGAGTCCTTCTTTTGTTGCACGCGATACGCCGCGATTTTGCGCTCGGCTTCGGCGCTCGCTGGCTTGAGCGGATCGCCGCGCACGATCGCGATCGAATCCTCCCACATGCGATAACGCTCGTTCCACGATGGCTTGTTCACGCGGCCGCGCTCGCCCGTGCGGAGGTTCGTCTGCTGCACGCCGGCGCCCTGCGATTCGCCCCACACCATGGCGGGGTCCGTCGGATCCTGCGCGGTATAGAAGCCGTCGCCGCCGGAAATCGTGAACCAGTACGTGTTGTTGAGCGTGGCCGACCGCCGCCGCGTCGGTCCGCACCATGCGCCATTGTCCTGCGCGCCGGAGCAGATGTTGTACGGAACATCGAAGTCGTAGCTCACGTCGTAGAACTGGCCGATCGGCAGATTTCGTGGATACCAGAAATTGCCGCCGCGGTCGTACGTGATCGCGATGCCGCCGTCCATGCCGAGCACCCAGCGCTCGCCGTCGTTCGGATCGATCCACAGCGCGTGATCGTCGACGTGCACGTTCTGCGCGGCATTGAGGTTGGTCTTGCCGCCGTCGTTCGACACCTGGAGCTGGGTGGACGAGAAGTAGACGCGGTTCTCGTCCTTGGGATCGACGCGCACCTGCGAGTAGTAGAACGGGCGCGTGTCGATGTTGTTCATGTGCTGCCAGGTCTTGCCGCCATCCGCCGAGCGATACAGTCCGTTGGCGGCGGGATTGCGCTGGAACTTGATGGGACCGGGCTCCACCGAAGCCGCTTCGGTCAGCGCGTAGACGACCTGTGGGTTGCTGCGCGAGACCGCGATGCCGATTCGCCCTTTCGGGCCTTCGGGATAGCCGCTGCCCTTTAACTCGGTCCACGTGTTGCCGCCGTCCGTGGACTTGAAGAGTCCCGAGCCCACGCCGCCCGAATTGAGCGAGTAGGGCGTCCGGTAGCGCTCCCACATCGACAGGTACACGACGTCCGGGTTCGACGGATCGAGCTGTACGTCGATGGCGCCGGTTTTGTCGTTCGCGCCCGCCTTGACGAGCTTCCAGGTGCCGCCACCGTCCGTCGTCTTGTAGAGACCGCGCTCGCCGCCCGGCTTCCACGCCGGGCCGAGCGCCGCGACGTAGACCACGTTTGCGTTGCGCGGATCGACCTGGATGCGGCCGATATGCTGCGAGTTCACGAGCCCGACGTGCGTCCAGTGCGCCCCACCGTCCGTCGACTTGTACACGCCGTTGCCCGGCTCGATCGTGTTACGCGAGTTCGGCTCGCCGGTACCCGCGTAGATCACGTTCGTGTCGGATGGCGCGATGGCGAGCATGCCGAACGCGACGACGTCCTTGTCGTCGAAGATCGGCCGCCAGGTAATGCCGTTGTTGTTCGACTTCCAGAGTCCACCGCCGGCGGCGGCGACGTAGAGGGTCTTGGACGGACCTGGAATGCCCTGTACGTCGGAGACGCGTCCCATGAAGTTCGAGGGACCGACGTTCCGCCAGCGGAACGCCGCGACGACAGTGGAGTCCAGGCCTTGCGCCGAAACGGGCGGGGCGAATGCGATCGCACTCGCGAAGCCGGCAACGGCAGTGAGCACGCGGGAACGTTGCATGGCGATTCCTGCAGAGTGGGGGACGAAGGGACCCGGCGGTGTGGGCCGGAACCTGACAACGACATTACAGTTACGACGCCTCGGATGCGAGTGTTGACGGCCGGGGGCGCGGCGTCTACGCTGCTGAACCCAACTCGAACAACCAAACAGGCAACGAGATGCCCGCATCGACACATGCCGCGGTCGTGATGCCAGCGGCCGACGCGCCACTCCGGATCGACGCGTTCGAGACGCCGTCGCTGGCGCCGGGCGCGGCGCTTCTCCGCACGCTGTATTCCGAGGTTTGCGGAACCGACGTGCATCTGCACCACGGAAAGCTGGACGTGCCGTTTCCGATCATCCCCGGCCACGTCTCCGTCGGCGTCGTCGAAGCGACGGGGGGTACGCTCACCGACATCGAGGGCGCCACCATAAAGGAAGGCGACGTCGTGACCTTCCTGGACGTCCACGAGACCTGCAACAACTGCTACTACTGTCTGGTCGCCCGCCAGCCCACCAAGTGCCCGCGGCGGAAGGTGTACGGCATCACCTACTGCGCGCGCGATGGCCTGCTGGGCGGCTGGGCCGAGGCGATCTGGATGAAGCCCGGCGTCAAGATGGTCAAGCTGCCGCGCGAGCTCGAGCCCGAGACGTTCATCGGCGGCGGGTGCGGGCTCGTGACGGCGCTCCACGCCGTCGACATGGCGGAACTCCGGCTCGGCGAATCGGTTGCCGTGCTCGGTGTTGGGCCAGTGGGCCAGTCGTGCGTCGCGTTCGCCTCGCTCTCGGGCGCGGGAGAGGTCGTCGCGATCGGCGCGCCGCGCGCGCGGTTGGAATTCGCCAGACGGATGGGCGCGACCGCGAGCTTCGACCTCGACGTCCCGGAGCATGAGCGCCGCGAGGGCGTCCGTCGGTTGACGGGTGGCCGCGGCGTCGACGCGGTGATCGAGGCGAGCGGCGCGCCCGAGGCCGTGCGACAGGCGCTCGACCTGGTGCGCGACGGCGGCCGAGTGATCGTCTGCGGGCACTACACGGACAACGGCGCGGTGGAGATCCATCCGCACTGGCAGTTGAACCGCAAGCACGTCGCGATCAAAGGCTGCTGGGGCTCGCGGTACGATCACTTTCATCGCGCGGTCGCGCTGACGGCGCGGTACGGAAATCAGAAGCCGTGGCGCGAGATGGTCAGCGGGCGATTCACGCTCGATCGCGCGGAAGTGGCGTTGCGCGCGGTCGAGGAACGAACGGCGATCAAGGCGGTGATTACGCCGAATCCGAAGTTGCTGTCGACCAAGGGATGGCGTGACGCGCCTATCGGCCTCGAGTCGCTTAGATGATGCGTCTCATGTCCTAAGTCCCTCGCAGCCCGCATCGTGTCGGCGCGCGCTCCTAGCGACGTCGGATCTTGCGTGTGCGACAACCACTCAATACTGTGCCGACGTCGGGCCGTGGCGACGCCGCCGCCGTCCGCCTCGAGCGCATTTTTGTGCGCCGGAGTCAACCGCATCTCCCCGATACAACTCAAGTACAAAGCCGGGGGGCCGAGGTGAGCAGCACAATGGCGTCGCCACACTGGTCTGCAGGCAGGGTGTCTGCACAGCCAATTCTATTTTGGCTCTCGCGCGAAGCGGAGTTGCTCGCTAGCCGGCACGTCGATCGGCGCCGCGCAATCTTCTGCCGCCGCGATGTGGAGCTTCTCGCGGCCCTCACGCGGGAGGACGCGTGCGGGCTCGTGTGGGACGTCTCGCACGCAATGCCAGCAAGAGCCCCGGGAGTAGATGCGGAAGTCCTGAACGCGATGCGGTCAATGCCCCTCCTACTTCGCGCCGACTGGAATCCGTCAGCAATCGGTATAGTCTCAGCCGCCGCCAGCGTGCGGGACGACGTCCGCATCTCCCACGCTGACTCGGACGATTTCATCCGCGAGCTTGACCGCCTTGTCGGTAACCCAGTCGAGCGCGGTGCGGAACAGGCGGTGATCCGGCGGTTGCTTCCAGAGGTGCCCGCCGCGGTCGCCGACATCGTCCTCGTTGCGATCGTGACGGCCAAACGCCGAACGAGCGTCAGCGAGCTGGCGACGCGCTGCGGCAGTTCAAAAGGGGCGCTGCTCTATCGGCTCGGTGCCGTCAAGGCCGCGAGTCCCGGCGCCTTGCTCGGCAGGCTCACGGCTCAGCACGCAGCGTGGTGGCGAGGTGTGCTGGGATGGTCGGCGAAGCGCACCGCGGTGGAGCTCGGGTATTCAGTCGCCAGAGGCAGCGTGGCGCTCGACCATTTCGTGCGGAACCACGCGGGAACTGGGTTGAGGGCGATGACAGACCCAGCGTGCTTCTGGTCATTGCTTGAGCGGTCTGCCGACCTCTTCAGACCAAGTCTTGCGAACGCTCATTCAACGAGTAGAATGTGAACCGCCACTATGCGCAACGTATACGCCTTGTGCACCGCGTATGCAAATTGAGCATTTTGCTACCTGTCCGAACCGTGCACTGCGACGAGATTGGGGCCAACAAGCTGCGCGGCGCCGGGGGCGTCGGCCGTGGTCGGGTTCTCTCGGGCTTTCGCCCACGCGGTATCGCATAGCGCCGCCCGACGCGGAGCGGCGCCTCACCATCCCGTGCGGGATCGTCCGACTGGCCGGCGGACGAGGTTCGAACCAGAGCAGAGGCGCAGCGATTTCACCGTCACCGTACGCGGAGGTGTGCAATGGAGGCACGACGTCGCCTGATTCTGCACGGATCGCTGGTACTCGGCATGGGAGCGGTCGCGCTCGCGCGGCCGAAACCCGCCGCGGCATTGGACGATCACAATTGGTGCGGGGGCTATTCTGAATGTGTCACTGAGTGTCCGGCCCAGGACCATTGCAGCGCATGCGCAGCGAACCCAATTCAGAACTGTACCCCGACACCGGGTTGTGGTGGCCTTTACGTGGTCGAGTGCGAGTTCGCGACCTGAGCAGAGCATTCAGGCGTATGTGGGCGCACCCCGAGTGCGGGTTGTACGCCGCCCGCTGGGGGCGCCCCGCATTGCCGGAGGACAAGTGCTGATGACTTCATGGTGTCCGAGCCAGTTGACGCGGCGACTTGTGTGACGCCGCAGTCGCAAGATGCCTCCGCCAATTCATGACATGTCAAACTCACCATCGACCAGGATTGAACGAGCTATATCCTTGATGGTAAGTTGCGCCGCAATCGTGGTCGCTTCGACCGTCGTCCATCGCGAGTTCTTTACCGGCCGACCGGCGCCTCCTCGCACCCGGGCATATGTCACGTACACCAAGGAATGGAGGACACTGCTGACGAGCGGCAGATTGATTGGCGACAGCGCGGCGCCAGTTAAAATTATTGAATTTATGGATATAGAGTGTCCGTTTTGTCGGCAACTCAACGCTGCGCTTCATACCGTGAGGCAGAAATACCCGAATGAAGTCGCGTATGTGTTCGTTCACTATCCGCTGCCGACACACCGGTTTGGCGCGATCGCCGCCAGAGCGGCGGAATGTGGGGCGTCCGCCGGGCGGTTTCTCGCGACTATCGACGCACTGTACGCAAAACAAGATTCCTTTGGGCTGCGTCCATGGTCGGCATACGCCAAAAGTGCTGGCTTGAGCGACACCGGAGCCTTTGCGCAATGCGTGTCGCAGTCGTCCTCGCCTCCCCTCGTGAGCGCAGGCGTTGCCGCCGGGCGCAAGATCGGCGTCAGCGGGACGCCTACAGTCATCGTGAATGGATGGCGCTACTCAGCCACCCCATCCGATGCTGAATTGCTGGGGTTGATTTCTGATGTGCTTGCCGGGAGAACACCACAACAAGCGTTGGCACCTGGAGCCCAGCACGAGTGATCTACGTGCACTGGCCAGCGCGGCACGGAGGTGGACTGGCGCGGGCGGCAGACATTGAATGAGACACGCACGAGCGGGTACTACCGAGCAGGTCCGGTCTAGCCTATTCTGCGCGACTCTTCGTTACCGCGTCCGCCGTGTCGACAGCGCGTTGTCGTCGTGGCGGTCGGCCTTTGAAATAGAATCCGCAGTACCATTTCGAATCGTCATGACTTGGCTCTTGACTCCGGCGTTTCGCGCTGCGCTTGGCGCGTTGCTATTCGCTGGTCTGCCCTTCGCATCCGGCGCGCAAGTTGTGGCTGGCAGCCTCCTCGACGCTGTCAACCGCCCGATTCCTGGCGTGATCGTGCTACTCGTGGATAGTGCGTCACGCGTCGCGGCGCGCGGCTTGAGTGATGCGAACGGCGAATTCCGCGTGCTAGCCCATCAGGCCGGCACCTACCGCCTGCGCACACTCCGGATCGGCTTTCGTCCAGCGTTGTCGGACCCAGTCGTGCTCGTGGCGGGCGGCGAGGTCGTGAAGCGGCTCGTACTCACAGGACTTCCCATCGTGCTGGATACGACCCGCATCGTCGATCAGAGTGTCTGTCGTGCATTCACCGACTCGGGTGCTGCCACGTATGCAGTGTGGGAACAGATCCGGGCCGCACTTACGGCTGCTCAACTGACGACGTCGGCACGGGCGATCACGGTAACGACGGTGAGCTACGAGCGCACTGTCGGTGCGCGGCCCGGAGAAAACGACGGGAAGGTTCTGCGCCAATCATCGACAGTCCAGACGGGGTACGCGCGGCGGCCGTGGCACGCCGCCCCGCCAGACAGCCTCCGGAAGTTTGGGTACGTATCAGTCCAGCCGGACAAGTCGGTCGTCTATCTCGCGCCCGATCTCGACGTGCTACTGTCTGCATCGTTCGTCGAGGACCACTGCTTTCGCCTCGTACTCGATCGGGAACACGGTGGCCGAGTCGGCATTTCCTTCGAGCCGGTACCGGACCGTCGGCGCCTCCCTGAAATTCGCGGCACGATGTGGGTGGAGCGTGCCTCGTCCGAGCTGCGGAGCTTAGAGTATCAATATGTGCACTTGTCGCAAGAGGTAGCCGGTCAAGCGCCAGGAGGCACTCTCAAATTTGCACGACTGCGGGATGGCACTTGGGCAATCTCTGATTGGGGAATCGAAATACCCGTTGCCGAACAGGTGATCCTTCCCGGGAGGCCGCCAGAGTGGCGAGTAACGAGGCTGGAACGATCCGGTGGTGAGCTTGCTCTCGCGCGCCGGGGAAACGACACGCTTTGGACGGGCTCGCGCCACAGTATCGCAGGGACAGTGCGGGATTCACTCACCGGGTCGCCCGTCGCGCGAGCGCGGGTCGTCCTGTCTGGAAGCGGTCTTCAAGATACAAGCGATGATCGGGGCCGATTCAAGATCGACGGCGTGCTCGCCGGCGAATATCGGCTGGAGGCGCACACACTCGCACTCGACTCGTTAGCAGTAGTGGCCCAACAGTCGTTGACGGTTGACGTCGACGATCCGCGTGTGGACGTCAACCTGCCCGACGCACGGCACTTCGTCGCGTCCGTCTGCGGGATCGCCGACACTCACGATGACAAGGCGTCAGGAATCGTGCTTGGCCGGGCGCGCGTGCGGTCGGATTCCGCGACGCCTCGGAACTTGCGCGTCATCCTCGAATGGAGCGAACCGGCCACCGACACGACCCAGCCCGATACAGCCGCGATTCACACGCACCGCCTTGAAACCCGTGGTACCATCGACGGGAGCTTTCGGTTCTGCGGAGTGCACCCTACCGCGACACTTCGGCTGTGGGCCGTCGCAGACGATGCTGAAACGGCCGAGCCGAAACTTGTTCGCTTTCGTCAAGCGACACGGTTGTTACGCGCCGACCTCACATTGGATCGCCCAAGCGCGTCTGCGACGAGCGGCGCGGTGTTCACCGGGATCGTCATCACCGATTCCAGCCGAGCACCGATTGCTGCCGCCGAGGTGGCGCTGCCGGAACTTGGCAAGGATGTGCTGACGGACGCACTCGGTGAGTTCCGGCTCATCGGGATTCCCGCGGGCGAGCATCGCGTGCGGGTGCGCCGGATGGGCTACGGAGCGGCCGACGCACGAGTGATGTTTGGTCCGGGTGAGACGGTGGAGCGGCGCATTGTGCTGGGCCGAGCCGTGACGCTCGAACCGGTGACCGTTTCGGAACGAGCGATCGATCGCACGATGGCGAGTTTTGAGGAAAACCGGCACGTTGGGCTTGGCCATTTCCTGACCCGTGCCGAACTGGCGAAGTACACCGGAATGAAACTCACTGGTATACTCGCGCAGATTCCTGGACTCGATCTCATAAATGGATCCACGACCGGTACGTGGGTAACGAGCCGCCGCGGCCCTGCGGCGCTATGCCCACCGGGACCGACGGGCTCGCCGCCCGACCACTTGACGCCGACGGGTCGCTGCTTGGAGAGCCACGGATACTACGTCCCTGATGACGAGGAAGCCCGGCGTGGAGTGGCTGTTGCCTGTTATGCGCTCGTCTATCTCGATGGCGTCCTCATGAACGGAGTACGAGAACCCACGGAACCTTTCGACGTAAGTACAATCCCGCCTGAGCGTGTCGAGGGGTTGGAATTCTACGCGGGCGCAGCAGAGACTCCACTGCAGTACGGCCGAGTGGGTTCGAACTGCGGGGTTCTGGTCATTTGGACTCGCCGTCCAAGCTAAAGCTCGTCGGACTCGTGCCGGCGTCGGATGCATGTGATGCGCTCGAGCTATCAAGCGATTCGTTCGGAGACGGAGGTCGCTCGAGGAGCGGACGGCGATCAAGGCGGTGATCACGCCGAATCCGGGGCTCGTCGGCGGGAGATGAGGGCGGACTGCTGAGTGTGTCGTGGGGGTTGGTGTGTTGCGCCGGTCAGGGAGGGCATAGGCGGTGAGACGGTGAGTGCGGGAGCTGCGAGGTACCCACCTTAATGGCCACCACTGACGCAGTTCGCAGTCCGCGGCGCGCAGCAGCCACCTCGGCCCGTGTCTCGCATCTCCCGCACTCACGATCTCAATCCTATGCCCTCCCTGGCCGGCGCAGCGATCCCACCCGGTCGCGATCTCTACTGATGCCTGCCAACCAAAAAAGCCTCCACTACCGCGCAACCGGCCCAGACGCGCAGGTCACCTTGGCGTGCAGCGGCGTGTAGATGCTCCATGTGAGCACACCTACTAGCCCGTTCACGAACGAGCGTTCCGTCTCGACCTGCGCAACTCCTCGGGTGCACGTGCCCTTCGCGTCGATTTCCGGCGGGGGCACGAGCCCGTACACGAACGAGTTCTGCCACTGCTTGTCGATCGTCGTCGGCGCCGCGGGAGCGCCGGTGATGACGGTGACGTGATAGCAGCCGGTTCCCAGAACGATGAGGGCGGCCGCAGCGGAGAGGTAGCGTCGCATGTGAGTCCTCGAAGTTAGAGATCAGTAGCGAAGGGCTACCGGGGCGTGCGTTTCGGCGGACGTTTCCATGGCCTGCTGAATCGTGGCGGCCTCGATCTCCGGCGTTGCATCGACGGGAATCGTGAGCTGTCGCATCCCGGCCGGCAGACTCGCCGAGCGCGACGCGCAGGTGACGCTCACATGTTGTGGCGTGAAGATTCCAATCGTGAGGGCGCCGACCAGTCCGTTCAGAAAACTCGTCTCGGTCGTCACCACGGCGACCCCCATCGGACATTCTTTCCGGACGTCGACCGGAGTGTTCGCGACGAGTCCCCACAGCCAACCGGGCACGAACGCCTTGTCGACAACGGTCGACCCGGCGGGATTCCCCGTATTGACGACCTGGTGGAAGCAGCCCGTGCCGAGCACGACGACGAGCGCAAGTGAGCTCCAACGTTTCCAGTTCATACTTGGCTCCTGTTGAAACGATGGGACTGCGAGGTGCGTGTGACGGAGGGGTGGCACGCGGACCCGCGTACCGAGCGAAACAGTATCGATTCTGGTTCTTTCGCGCCAGAAGTTTGTTGAGCGCGGTCTTACCGCGCCCGTACAGTAGCCGACTGGCCGCTCGCCGCTCGGGCTCGTACGATTCGGAAGCCAGTATCCGGCAATCCCGAATCGCATTCTGTCACCGACGGCTCGTTGTACACCTCCTGCCTGTTCTGTCACGCCGACTTGGGGGCTAATCACTTTCTGCCGACGTTCCCCGTCGGCCGGCGCCTGGCGTTCGATCCAAAGAAGGGCCGCCTGTGGGTGATCTGTACCCACTGCGGGCGGTGGAACCTCTCGCCGCTCGAGGAACGCTGGGAAGCGATCGACGAGTCCGAGCGGCTGTTCCGCGGCACTCGACTGCGAATGTCGACCGACAACATCGGGCTCGCGCAATTCCGCGGCGGATTCGAGCTGGTGCGCATTGGTCCGGCGCTCCTTCCCGAAATCGCCAGCTGGCGGTACGGAACCCGGCTCGCGCGATTCGACGCTGACCGCCCGCACCCACGCGGGATTCTGATCCGCGGCGCGCAGCTCGTAGTCCGCGCAACGGCGGGCGCGCTCGTCGGCTATGCGCACTCCGTGGGATTCAGCGACGACGCGGTGCTTCGGATGCGCACCTTTCGCCGCGGTCGTGGCGTCCTGCTTCGCGCGCACGACGAATACGGCCGGCAGATCGTCGTACGCTACGAGCACCTCGGCGCCGCCGAGTTGATTCGCCCCGAGCAGGATGCGCCGTGGCGGCTGCGGCTCCATCACGACGCGGGTGTGGCGACGCTCGCCGAGTCGCCGGCGCTCCGCGCGGCGGGCAAGATGCTCGCGACACTCAACTTTGGCGTCGCGAGCCACGCCGAAGTCGAGCATGCGATCGCGAAGCTCGACGACGCGGGCGACCCGGAAGGCTACTTCGCGCGCGTCGCATCCCTGGCGATGCGGACGTCATGGGGCCGATTCCCCGATGCGCCGGCGCACGAGGAGCAGCCGCGCGGATCGTTCTCGGAGCGACTCGCGCTCCAGCTCGCCAACCGATCGTTCTGGGGGCGCGGCGGGACGGGCAGTGAGGAGCGAACGCCGCTCTACCGTCTGCCCGCCGTCGATCGGCTCGCCCTCGAGATGGCCGCCAACGAAGACATCGAGCGCCGTGCGCTGCGCGGTGAGCTCGAGGCACTCCATGCCGCGTGGAAGGAAGCCGAGGAGATCGCGGCGATCTCGGACGAGCTGTTCACCGATAGCGTGTTCGAGGAATTCAAACGACAGTACTTCGAACGGCTCGCGCAGGGATCGTGATCGGCATCAACCTGCCAGACCCGCGCCCTGGCGAGCACGAACGCCGAAGCGCGCTGCCCGAGCTCGGGCAGCGCTCTTCGAGTATCACGCGGTGTGCGCGTTACGCCGCCCCGGCCGCGACCTCGGCCTGCTTCACCAGCTCGACGTCGATCTCGATCCTGACGTCGTCGCTCACCGCGACGCCGCCGGCTTCGAGCGCCACGTTCCACATGAGACCGAAGTCGGAGCGATTGACCTTGCCACGGGCGCTGAACCCCGTGCGCTCATTGCCCCACGGGTCCTTGATGACGCTGCCGTTCCCGGTCGCGTCGAGGGTGACTTCCTTCGTCACTCCACGAATGGTCAGCTCTCCGACCACGCGAAACTCGCCGGACTTCACGTCACCCTGAATCCTCTTGCTCACGAACTGCATTGTCGGGTAATTCGCGACGTCGAAGAAGTCCGGTGAGCGAAGGTGATCGTCACGTTGCGTGTTGCGCGTATCGACCGACGCCACGTCGACGGTGACGTCGATCCGGGAATTCCCCGGATTCTCTTCGTCGAACTGCACCGTTCCCGTGACCGTACCGAACCGGCCGCGAGTGGTTGAGATCATGAAATGCCGTACCGAAAAGCCGACTTCCACGTGCGTGGGGTCGACGGTCCATGTCGACAGACCGTGAGTCGTCGCCCGCATTGATGCCTCCACTAGTTCGAAGCTGAGTCGTGATGAACGAGCCTGGATGATTCTCAAGACAGTGCATGCATGAACCAAGGCGCGAATCATGGAGCGCGCGCGAAAGTTCCAATCGATCGAACAGGAGCGATTCGGCGCATGCCGTCGGCCAAGCGTGCAGGCCGCGCTACCTGCACTCGGATTGGGACTCGACCGAGTACGAGCCTTGCTTCATGTTCACGTTGAACCGAGTCCGGAGAGGACATGCGCTGTGATCGCGTGCGGAATGCGATGTCGCTTGCCATGGGGCTTTGCGTAGCGGCGTGCAGCACCCAATCCGGCGGGCCCGCCGGTCGCGACAGCACCGTGATCGCCGGCACACGCATCGCGGTGGCGCCGCCCACAGGCATTTCGGATGGCGAATGGAGTCTGCCGGGCCGCGACTACGCGAACAGCCGCTTCAGCAACCTGTCGCAGATCACGCCCGCCAACGCGCGAACCCTCCACGTCGCGTGGACGTTCTCCACGGGCGTGCTCCGCGGACACGAAGGCCAACCGCTCGTCGTCGGCAACACGATGTACCTGGTGACGCCGTATCCCAACGTGGCCTACGCGCTCGACCTCACGCAGCCCGGCTTTCCGCTCAAATGGAAGTACCGTCCGGAGAATGCACAGGCGGCGGTCGGCATCGCCTGCTGCGACGTCGTCAATCGCGGCGCCACGTTCGCCGACGGCAAGATCGTCTACAACCTGCTCGACGGACACACGGTCGCCGTCGATGCGGCGACCGGCACGGAGCTGTGGCGCGTGCGGATGGGCGATCTGAATCGCGGCGAGACTATCACCATGGCGCCGATCGTGGTGAAGAACAAGGTCATCGTCGGCTCGAGCGGGGGGGAGATGGGAGTGCGCGGCTGGATCGCCGCACTCGATCTGGCAACCGGGAAGCAGCTCTGGCGGGCCTATAACATCGGCCCCGACTCCGACATCAAGGCCGGGCCGCGATTCAAGCCCTATTATCAGCAAGATCGAATCGCCAGCTCGGGTACCGCGACCTGGCCGGGGGAGTCGTGGAAGATCGGCGGGGCGACGGTATGGGGCTGGGTGTCGTACGATCCCGATCTGAACCTCATCTATCACGGCACGTCGAACCCGGGCCCGTGGAACGGCAGCCAGCGTCCCGGCGACAACAAATGGAGCGCGGCGATCATCGCCCGCGACCCCGACACCGGCGAGATGATCTGGGCGTTCCAGCCGACGCCCCACGACATCTGGGACTACGACGCCGTCAACGAGAACATTCTCGTCGATCTGCCCGTGAACGGCGCGACGCGAAAAGTGCTCGTGCATTTCGATCGCAACGGATTCGCATACACGATCGATCGCGCGACGGGTCAGGTGCTGCTCGCCAAGCCGTACGTGCCGATGAACTGGTCGTCGGGCGTCGATCTCGCCACGGGCCGGCCGGCGGTGAACGTGGACAAAGCGACGGCGGCTGGAAAGAACGTGAAGAACATCTGCCCGTCGCTCGAGGGTGGAAAGAACCAGCAGCCGGCCGCGTTCTCACCCAGGACCGGGCTGTTCTACGTGCCGACGAACAACCTGTGCATGGATTTCGAGGGGCGGGAGGTGACGTACATCGCCGGCACGCCGTACATCGGCGGCAACGCGCCGGAGACGGGCGGGCCGGGCGGGTACAAGGGTGAGTTCATGGCATGGGACGCAGTCCACGGAAGAAAGGTCTGGGGAATCAAGGAGCCGTTCCCCGTGTGGAGCGGCGTGCTCGCTACCGCGGGCGGCGTGGTGTTTTACGGAACGCTCGACGGCTGGTTCAAGGCGGTGGACGCGACGAACGGAACGGTGTTGTGGCAGTTCAAGGTCGGATCCGGTATCGTGGGTGCGCCGATGACCTACAGCGGGCCCGACGGAAAACAGTACGTCGCCGTATACTCGGGGATCGGAGGTGACATGGGCCTGCTGATCGCCGGTGACGTGGCCGCGAATCTGCCGTTCGATGTACGGGAGCGTGGGACTACGCTCCCCGACCTTGCCCGTTACACCTCGTGGGGTGGCATGCTGTTTGTGTTCTCGCTGTGAGCGGGGAGGAGGTCCACGCATGCAAAGGGGAATCACCGCAAGAGCCATCCTGGTATCGCTCGCGGTCGTCGTGTCGAGCGCGGTCGCCGCGCGCCTGTCGTCCGCCAGGCAAGCGCCGACGCGTCGACCGCAGTCCGGCACTCAGCCCACGTACATGGTCGAGCATCCCGACCACATTCAGCCCGGCTTGGGTTCCCACGGCCGGTGGGCGTCGCTCACGAATCCTTATGAGGGCAACGCGCAGCGCACTGCCGAAGGCGGCAAACTGTTCGTCGCCTACAACTGCCTCGATTGCCACGGCGCCGAAGGATCGGGCGCGATGGGGCCGAGCCTGCAGGACGGCCGCTGGCATTTCGGCGGCACGCCGGGCGATGTTTTCCAGTCGATCTACGAAGGACGTCCCGACGGCATGCCGGCGTGGGGCGGGCGGATCACCGACGATGAGATCTGGCGACTGGTTGCGTATGTTCGCACGCTCGCGAACGGCCATTCGGTGACGACGGAGAACTTCACCGGCAAGACGATCGCTCGCACCGGCCATTGACGAAACCGAACATGAAGGACGCAGACCGGACGACGCCAGCGCCCGACCGCGCGACGATTCTCTCATTGCTGCAGGAGTCGTACGCCGGGCCTGCCTGGCATGGCCCGTCCGTGCTCGAGGCCCTCGACGGAGTGAACGCCTCCACGGCCGTCAGAAAGCTCGAGGCGCAGCGCAACTCGATCTGGGAGCTCGTGCTGCATCTCGCGCACGGCCGGCATCTGCTCACCGAGCGAACGTTGAACGCATCGGCGGGCGCGTTCCCGCGCGAGATTCGTGAGCCGTGGTGGCCGGTCCCGTCCCTGGAC
>DATISA010000064.1:0-17825 GCA_035469245.1 Gemmatimonadaceae bacterium | reverse complement strand
CTCGCCCGACACGCCCTTGATGAGGTAGTCGATCATTTCCTTCGACACGTACGTCATCTCGGCCGTGAGGTTCTCGATCTTGGTCGTGAAGTAGTTGTACGCCCACACCGCCGGGATGGCGACGAGCAGACCGAACGCCGTGGTGATGAGCGCTTCGGCGATACCACCGCCGATCGCGGCCAGACCGCCGGAGCCCGACGCGGCCATTCCGGTGAACGAGTTCACGACGCCCATCGTGGTGCCGAGCAGTCCGACGAACGGCGCCGTGGCGCCGACCGTCGCCAGCACGGCGAGGCCGCGCTTCAGGTTAGTGATCTCGAGCAGCATGTTGCGCTCGACCGCGCGCTCCGCCGAGTTGATGTCGGCCACCGTGACCGAGCCGTCGGCGATGAGGGGCTTCACTTCACCGAGCGCGCCGCCAAGCACCAGCGCGACGTGCGACTTCTTGTAACTCTCAGCGAGCCGGATTGCTTCGGTGAGGTTGTCTTCCTCGAGGAACTGCGAGAACTCAGGGGCGAATTTGATCGTTTCCTTTTGCGCCTTACGCAGGTTCCACCACTTGGAAACCATGATCGTCAGTGAGTAGATCGACATGATCGCCATGACGACCACGATGCCCTTGGCGAAGTTGCCCATCTGGTGCCATAGGCCGAGCAGTGAGAAATCCATATCGACTAGTCTCCTAGCGAGTTGATGAGCGGTTATTCGCCCTTGGTGAGATTGAACTGGAATGGCATCTGGACGAGCTGCTTCACCTTTTTGCCGCCGACTTCCGCCGGGTAAAACTTCATGTTCGGCAGCGACGCCTTGACGGCGTTGGTGAAGAGATCGTGCGTCGATTTGAGCACCTTGAAGGAGCCCATCTCGGCGCGTCCCGTGGTGTCGACGACGAACTGCGCCAGGACCTCGCCCTCGACGTTGGCCGATCGCAGCATGTCCGGGTACCGCGGGGCGGGATTGCCCGGGTACGGCGACACCTGCTTCTCGACCTGGAACTCGAAGTAGGTCTGGTTCTCGTCGATCTTTTGCGGCGTGCCACCGACGACGCCCTTGGCGATACCGCCGGCGACTCCCTTGCCGGAGAAGTCCTCCTCGTTGGTGACCTTCTTGGAGAGATCGATGTCGGGGAGAACGTCGGGGATCTTGATCGGCGCCGTGAGCACCTGGAAGCCCTTGGGCGGCGGCGCCTTCATGATCTCCTGTGGCGGCGGGGGCTTGGGTTCCTCTTTGGGCGGAGGCGGCTCGTCCTTTTTCACCGTGACGAACTCGACCTTCTCCGCCTTTGGCTTCTCGAGCGCGTTACCGACGCTGTACGTCGCGTAAACGGCCCCAGCGATGAGCACCGTGTGAACCACGAAGCTCATCAGAAACCCGCCCGCACGCTTTTGCTTTTTTGCTTGTGACTCGATGAGGTTGTCGAACATGTCTCGTTGGCCTGATCGGGTACGGGAAAAAAAACGCGCGAACCGTTCGCGTGGATAACCTATTCCCGCCGGGTTAGGGCGGAATGCCAAAAAGATTAAGAGTTGGTGAAGGCGCTGTTAGAAACTGTTTGCGCCTAAATGCCGTGCGGCGTTGGCTTTTCCGGTGACGGGCTCGCCTCACCGGATTCGATAGCGGGCGATGCATTAGCCGCGCGTCCGTCTCCCCGCGCATCCTGCTTGTCGGTGCGCTGCGTGACCGACGCGTCGGGCACGATCGGCAGTACGATGGTGAACACCGTCCCGCGTCCGAGCCTCGACTGCACCGTGATCGTCCCGCCGTGCGCCTGCACGATCCACTGCGAGATGGCGAGACCGAGACCGAAGCCGCCGCGCTCCGACGCGCGCGATCGAGCGCGGTCGGCGCGCCAGAACCGGTCGAAAACGTGCGGCAGATCGTTCGCGGCAATCCCGATACCCGTGTCGCGGATGGAAATCGCGATCTCGTCCGCGCCGCGCCGTGTCGCCGACAACTCGACGTGTCCTCCACGTGGCGTGTACTTGATGGCGTTGGTCACGATGTTCAGGAACAACTGCCTGAGCCGCGTCCGGTCGCCCATGGCCGTGGCCCCTTCGAGTGAAGTGAGTGAGAGCGTCAGCCCCGCGTCCTCGCCCAGGATCACCGCCGTCTCGTACACCTCGCGCAAGAGTGGCTCCAGGTCGACAGGCGTCCGGTGGATGTCGAACCGGCCCTCGTCGGCGCGCGCCAGTGTCAGAAGACTGTTCACGAGATCGGACATCCGGGCGATCTCCTGGAGCGCCTCCTCCAATGCCACCATTCGCTCGCCGCGGTTGGTCTGCGGGTGCATCGCCCGCTCGACGTCCGCGCGCAGCACCGTGAGCGGCGTCTTGAGCTCGTGGCTGGCGTCCGCGGTGAAGCGGCGGAGCGCCGCGAACGACGTCTCGAGACGCGTGAGCATGGCGTTGGTGGTGAGACTCAACCGCGCAAGCTCGTCGTTGCTCGAATCGGCCGGCAGGCGGCGGTGAAGGCTTCGGCCGTCGGTGATCGCCTCGACTTCGTTGATGAGCTGATCGACCGGGCTGAAGACGTTGCCGACGACGAGATAGGCCGCCGCGATCGACACGAGAATGATGACCGGCGCGAGCATGATCATCGTGCCGACCAGGAGCTGTGGCGGCAACTCAGCGGTCGTCGTGGGAAGCGCGGCGACGATGCGAGAGATGTTGGCGCCAGGTGTCATGTTGCGGCGCGCCACGGCGAGCAGGCGCATCGAATCCGCCCGCACCGACACGATCACCGCGGCATTGTCGTTCTTGTCGTCGGCCATTTGCAGGACGCCGCGCAGCAACTCGGTCTGGTCATCGCCAGACAGGAGCCGGCCAAGCGTGGACAGGTACAGCAGCTGGCCGGATTTGGCGAGGACGACGAAATAGCCCGGCAGCGGATCCAGGACGTCCGCCATCTCCTTCGTGGCCTTGATCGCCGGCGACGTTCGGTCGGACGAGTCCACGTAGGTGAGTCGCGTGTTCGCCTGCTGCGCTCCCTGAATCGAGACCAGAACCGTGTCGGCGAGCCGATAGGCCTCGCTCGCGATGAGCTGCTGGGTCGCGGTCTTCGAGCGCCCGACCCACAGCGCGGCCGAAAACACCACCATCGTTCCGACGAGGAGAATGGCGTAGGAGACGGTCAGCCGGCCGCGAGTGGACATCTATACGTCCGAGTCCTTCTTCCTGGTGTTCGTTGGCTCGTCCTTGATCATGTACCCGACACCACGCACCGTCGTGATCAGTCGCTTGGTGTGCCTGGCGTCGACCTTCTTGCGAAGATGGTTGATCACCACGTCTACGATGTTCGTGCCGGGATCGAAGTGATACCCCCAAGCGTACTCGGTGATCAACGTGCGGCTCATGACCCGCCCGGCGTGCCGCATGAGATACTCGAGCACGGTGAACTCCTTGGGCGTGAGGTCGATCGTCTCACCGTCGCGGTGGACCTCACGCGTTGCCTGGTCGAGTACGAGGTCGCCCACCACCAGCGTGGGCGATGCCAACGAGCGAGGCCGACGCGCGAGCGCCTCGACGCGCGCCAGCAGCTCCTCGAATGCGAACGGCTTCGTGACGTAGTCGTCGGCGCCGGCGCGGAGGGCGGTCACCTTGGCATCGACAGCGTCCTGCGCGGTGAGTACCAGCACCGGCCGCTCGAAGCCGCGCGCGCGCAGCGCGTGCAGCAGCTCGAGCCCGCCTTTGCCGGGCAGCCGCATGTCGAGCACGATCAAGTCGTACGCCTCGGAGGCGGCCCGGCGCTCCCCTTCTTCGCCGTCGGCGACCAGATCGACCGACCAGCGCTGCTCCTCGAGTCCGCGCTTGACGTATTGCCCGACGGTAGGATCGTCCTCGATCACGAGAATGCGCATGCGTTCCAAACCTACAGCATCGACGCGTCGACGCTATGCGACTCGGTGGTTCGATGCCACTCGTGGTGGTCGCTCATTTGGCCGATCGGCCTCGGCGACGCTTGCGCTTCGTGGTATCGGGCGCCGGGACCGGCTCCAATCCGAGCTCGCGAATCTTCCGGTACAGCGTACTCGCCGAGAGACCGAGTATCACCGCGGCCTTGCCCTGGTGCCAACCGGTCCGCTCGAGGACCGCCTCGATGTGTTGTCGTTCGAGCTCGCTCACGCTCACACTCGCCCCAACGCGTGTGCGCGCGGCCGTGCGATCCGGGCCGAGCGGAAGTTCATCCGGCCCGACATCGTCGCCGGCGCGCCTGCCGGTCAACACGAGCCGCTCCATCACGTTGCGTAGCTCGCGGACGTTGCCTGGCCAGGAGTAGGCCTGCAGCCGCACCACCGCATCCGGCGAGAGCATGGGCGGAGCGCCGCCGGTCAGCTCACTCAGGAAATGCTGCGCAAGCAGTGGGATGTCCGCGGCTCGTTCCCGCAACGGCGGCAACGTCACCGTGATCGTTCGGATGTGCGCGAAAAGCGCATCGTGCAGCCGATCCTCGCGAGCCGCCGCTTCAACGTCGTCGCCGGCCGAGGCGACAAGGCGCGCGGTGATCTCGATCCGCTGCGTGCCGCCGACGCGAACGAAGCTCCCGTGTTCGAGCGCGCGCTCGAGCTTCGCCTGCAGCTTGGGCGGCAATCGGTCCACATTCGGCAGAAAGAGCGTTCCGTTCGCCGCAAGCTCGATGAGTCCAGCGACGCGTTTGCTCTGCGACGCAGCCGAGCCGCGCCCGCTTCCGCCGAACAAATCGGAATCCAGGGCCGCGTCCCCTGGCCGCGCGCCGGTTGCCTCCACGAAAGCGCCGCGGCGCTGGGATGCCACGTGGATTCTCCGCGCCAGGAGCCGCTTGCCCGTGCCGGCCTCACCGACGATGAGAATCGGCGACGCGCCCGCCGCCGCGCGCTCGACGAGCGCGAGGATCGCCTGCATCGGCGCCGAGCGCGTGATGATGTCCGCAGCCCCAGTCACGCGGTCGAGCCGGTATTGCAGGTATCGATTCTCCCGCGCGAGCTGGCGCTTTTCCCAGGCGCGTCGCACGAGAACGTCGATCTCCGCCATGCGATACGGCTTCGGCAGGTGCGCATACGCCCCGAGCCGAAGCGCGCCGATCGCGGTCTCCCCTGCCTCGTTTCCGGTGATGACGATCAGCTCCGGCGCCTCCACGTCGGCGCGGAGCTGGTGCACGATCTCGAGGCCGTCCGGCTCGTGCGCCCCAATGTCCAGAACCGCGACATCGAAGGCCTCGTCGCGCGCGGCGTGCACGGCAGCGCGTCCGTCGCGGACGCCCGCCACGCGGTGCCCACGGTTGCGGAGGAACGTCGAGACGAGCTGCGCCCGATGCTCCTCGTGGATGGCGACGAGCACGTGAATCGTGGCGCGGCTCGTCGCGTCCTCGGTCATGCCAGCGCGTCGATGGCTGCGAGAATCTCGGCGTCGCTGCGGCGGTTGCTCGCGTTGTCCTCGACGTGCGCCCACCGAATCACGCCGTCGCGGTCGATGAGAAAGTACGCCCGGTTGGAGTAGAACCGTTCTTCGAGCAGGACGCCGTAGCGGCGCGAGACGTGCCGCTTGAAATCGCTCAGCAGGTCGGCGGAGAGTTGGTACTTCGCTTTGTATTCTCTCAGCGTTGCCGTGGAGTCGACGCTGATCGGCAGCACAATGACGTCACGGGCCGCGAACTGAGCGGAATCGTCCCGCATCTCGCACAGCTCCGCCGTGCAGGTGCTCGTGAACGCGAGCGGGAAGAACGCGATCAGGACGGGTTTGCCGCGGAGTGACGAAAGGGTGATCTTGTCGCCTGAGGTGGATGGCAGCGTGAAGTCGGGCGCCTCCTGTCCCACAGCCGGAACAGCGTGGGGGCGGGCTTCGACAGCGGTCATTCGTTCAATGCCTCGAAGAAAGGGGATGCCGTGCGAGTTTCGAAATTTATAACGAGGCCGAAGTGGTCCGCGTTGACGCGCCTGGCCGCCGCCGCGACGTGGATCGCCGCGTGTGCCACGGGCTCGTCCGGGACCGCCGCGACTGGAGCGACCGCCGTCGCTCCACAGCCGATTGCCGGCGACGTCGAGCGGACGACGTTCGATTCGTCACTCGGCGTGCATCTCGCGGACATGACGCGCCGGGCCTCCGGCCTGTACGTTCAGGATCTCGAGATGGGAACGGGCGCCGTCGTGACCAGGGGACGTACGGCGGTGGTCCGCTACGCCGGCTGGCTTCCCGGCGGCGAGCAGTTTGATTCCGGCGAGATCAGTGTCACGCTCGGCTCGCGCCAGACGATCCCCGCGTGGGAAGAAGGCCTCCTCGGCATGCGCGTTGGCGGCCGCCGGCGACTCGTCTCACCGCCGAATCTGGCGTACGGCGCGCGCGGCGCGGGCAAGATCCCCCCGAACGCGGTGCTCGTGTTCGAGATGCAGGTCACAGACGTTCAGTGAGGTCGCGTGAGCCCAATCCGAATGTATTTCGCAACAGCCCGCGCTCTGGTCCTCGCGAGCCTGGCGAGTCTCGCCACTCCCCTCGGCGCGCTCCGCGCACAGCGTGCCGACACACTTCGCGTCGCCGGATTGCGGCAGCCCGTCGAGATTCTGCGCGACCGATCCGGCATCAACCACATATACGCGAGCAACGAGCACGATCTGTTCTTCGCCCAGGGCTACGCCGCCGCGCGCGACCGGCTGTTTCAGCTCGAGATGTGGCGCCGCCAGGCGACGGGCACCGTCGCCGAGTTGCTCGGCAGGCGCGAGCTCGAGCGTGACGTTGGCGCGCGACTATTCAGATATCGCGGCGATCTGAACGTCGAGCTCTCGCACTACCACCCGCATGGTGCGGCGATCGTTGGCGCATTCGTGGAAGGCGTGAACGCGTACGTTGCCGAGACCGAGCGCAATCCGAAGCTCCTCCCGATCGAGTTCCGGATGCTCGGCACCAAGCCGGGCCGATGGACGCCGGACGTCGTCGTTTCGCGGCACCAGGGCCTGCTCGGCAACGTCGAGGACGAGTTGAACTACGGCCGCGCGGTCGCGGCGATCGGGCCGGAAGCAGTGAAACGGATTGCGTATTTTCATCCCGGCGATCCCGATATTCGGCTCGACACCGCAATCAACGCGACGCTTCTCGCGGCGCCCATATTGTCCTCGTACCAGACTTCGCACTCCGCGCTGCGAATCCGGCCGGAGCAACGTCCCGGATCGCGCCCGGCACTCGACGACGTGGAGACTGGGACGGTCGATTCAGCGTTTGCTGAACTCGAGAGGCCGCAGCGTCTCGACATCGGCAGCAACAACTGGGTCGTGAGCGGCCGCATGAGTGGGAGTGGCAAGCCGATCCTCGCCAACGACCCGCATCGCGCCCAGTCGGTACCGTCGCTGCGCTACTGGGTTCACCTGGTCGCGCCGGGCTGGAACGTGATTGGCGGCGGCGAGCCCGAGATTCCCGGCGTTTCGATCGGGCACAACGAGTACGGCGCGTGGGGACTGACCGTCTTCGAGACCGACGGCGAGGATCTCTACGTCTACAAGACGAATCCCGCCAATTCGCGCCAGTACTGGTATCGCGGCCGCTGGGAATCGATGCGCACGATACGCGACACGATTCCAGTGAAAGGTGAGCCGCCCGTGGAAGTGACGCTCGCCTTCACCCGGCACGGGCCCGTGGTGTACGAGGACACGGCGCGCCACGTTGCCTATGCCGTGCGCGCGGCATGGCTCGAGCCCGGCGGCGCACCATACATGGCCAGCCTGCGCATGGATCAGGCGCGCACGTGGGACGAATTCCGCGACGCGTGCGCGTCGAGCAACATCCCCGGCGAGAACATGATCTGGGCCGATCGCGCGGGGAACATCGGGTGGCAGGCCGTGGGGATCGCGCCGATTCGCCCGAACTGGAGCGGCCTCGTACCAATGCCCGGAGACGGGCGCTACGAGTGGGCGGGGTTTCTGCCAATCAAGGAAAAACCGCACGCGCTCAACCCGGCCACGGGATTCATCGCGACGGCCAACAACAATCTGATTCCGAAGGACTACGCCCACATGGACGCAGTCGGCTTCGAGTGGGCCGATCCCTTCAGGTGGCGGCGCATCAGCGAAGTGCTCGGAGCATCGCATGCGCTCACGGTCGGTGACATGGCCCGCCTTCAGACCGACTATCTGTCGATTCCGGCCCGCGAACTCGTGCCGCTCCTGTCGCGCGTCCGGTCGGCGAACGACGCCACGGAACGCGCGCGCCAGCTGCTGCTCTCATGGAACTATGTGCTCGACGAGACGTCGATTGCCGCTGGCATCTACGAAGCCTGGTTTCGACGGCTCAATGTGAACGTGCGCGGCCTCGTCGTGCCAAAAGCGGCCCAACCGTTCTTTCGCAGCATCTCCGCGACGCGGCTGATCGATTGGCTGCAGCATCCGCCGCGCGAGTTCGGCGCCGACGCGGCGTCCGCGCGCGATTCACTCGTCCTCGCGAGCCTCGACGAAAGTATTGCCGATCTCACGAAGCGCTTTGGTGCGAATGCCGAACACTGGCGGTGGGGCCAGCCTGCGTACCACCACGTCACGATCACCGAGGCGCTGAGCGCCGTCGCCGATGCCGCGACCCGCACGCGGCTCGACGTTGGCCCCGCGCCGCGTGGTGGTGATGCGTTCACCCCTGGCGCAACGGGCGGCGGCGACAATCAAACGTCCGGCGCGTCGTTCAGGATCGTCGTCGACGTCGCGGACTGGGAAAAGACCCTCGGCATCAACACCCCGGGGCAGTCGGGCAATCCCGACGATCGGCACTACCGCGATCTGTTTCCGGTCTGGGCCGCCGACCGGTACTTCGTCGTCCCGTTCGCGCGACCACGCGTCGAAGCGCTCACCGAGACGCGGCAGGTGCTGCTGGCAGGCAGGTAGAAGGCCGCGGCGTTGGCGCTAGCGCGCCGCGTCGCGCCAGGTTGGTTGCGCCAGTCCGCCGGCGTCATCATAGAACTGGACCGCACCAGGCGCGTGCATCTTCGCGATGAGGATGATCTGTCCCACGTGCATGGAGAAATGTTCGACGACGTGGTACACGGCTTCGAGCACGGTCGTCTCCTGGCCCTGGATCGTGCGCGGCGCGTCGAGGTCGGCCTCGGTGAGTCTGGCGAGCGCGGCGTCGGCGTTATCGAGTGTCTTATCGAGCAGCGTGAGCAACTCGGCCGCTCCCTGCCCGGAGCGGGCCGCGAACTCTTCCGATCGCCGGCGCGTGTTTGGCGCGCCGCCGACGCCGCTCACGATCCATTCACCGACGTTGCCCGCCAGGTGGAGTAGCAGGTTGCCGACGCTGTTCGATTCCTCGTTCGGCCGCCACCAGAGTGTGTCGGCGGGCATGGCGTCCACGGCCGCGTGCAGCTTGGCTCGGTACTCCGTATTCAAATAGAAGCGCGATTCTTTCAGAAAGCGCTGTGCAGATGTCATCGATGCAATCCCCGCGGTTAAGGCCATTGCGCAGGTAGGCTACCGCCGGGCGGAAGCCGAAGCAAGCGTCGAAGGCCAGCCGCGTGCAGCATTCCGCGACATTTGCCATGTCCGGAACCTCCCGGGCCTTTTCGTTCTTAATACGGCTGCGTGTGCCCTATTTGAGATTTCGAAACGCGCCTGTGCGATGCAGCGCGGCGCGCAACACCGCGTATACGTCCGTTCAAGGAGATGCTCCGCATGGCAATTGAACCGTTCATACGGCGCGGCCTGTTGGCCTGCGCCGCACTCTTCGCTCTGCCGATCGGTCTCGCCGCACAAGGCGCGACAGTGACCGGGCACGTCAAGAACGAGACAGGCGGGCCGGTCCCTGGTGTGACCGTCTCGATTTCCGGGATGGGCCTGGGCTCGTTGACGGATCCCGACGGACTGTACTCGTTCACGGTGCCGGCCTCGCGCGTCACCGGCCAATCGGTGACGCTGACGGCGCGGCGCGTCGGCTACATGCCGCAGAACGCGACCGTGGCGCTCAGCGCTGGCACGATCACCCATGATTTCGTGATGACCGCCACCGCGCTCCAGCTCGAGCAGGTGATCGTGACCGGCGCCGGCACATCGCAGGTTCGCGAGCGCGTCGGCAGCGCGATCAGCACGGTGGACAGCACCGCGATTCTGCGCGCGACGCAGCCGCAGAACATTCTGTCGGCGCTCTCGGCGACGGCGTCGAACGTTCGCGTCAACACCCAGTCGGGTGAGCCGGGCGCGTCGGCGTTCGTGATCATTCGTGGCGCGACCTCCGTCACCGGCACGAACCAGCCGCTCATCGTCGTCGATAACCAGCCGATCGACAACACGACGCTCTCGACGAACGGCGGCGACGGCAGCACGGTGACGCAGAATCGCGCGGCGGACATCAATCCGAACGACGTCGAGTCGGTGCAAGTGTTGAAGGGTGCCGCGGCCTCGGCCATCTACGGCGCGCGCGCGGCGAACGGCGTGATTCTGATCACGACGAAGCATGGCAGCAATGGACCGACGCGTTACACGCTGTCGTCGACGCAATCGTTCGACGATGTCATCAAGACCGCGCCGCTTCAGCGGAGCTACGGCCAGGGCAGCGGCGGAAACCCGGGCGCTTGCGATTCGCCGGACTGCAACGCGACGAGCCTCTCATGGGGGCCGCTGCTCGCCGCAGGGACGCCGACATTCGATCACGCCAATGAGATCTACCATACCGGCCTGACGAGCGACAATCACATCGACATCTCGGGTGGAAGTGCCCGCACCACGTTCTTTCTCTCCGGAGGTCTGACGGACCAGATCGGCGTGATGCGCGGCGGCAACAACCGATATGATCGCTCGACGGTGCGCCTCACGGCGACGCATCAGCTGGTGAACGCACTGACGCTCGGTGGAAACTTCTCGTACTTCAACAGCACCGGCGCTTACGTGCAGAAGGGATCGAACACGTCGGGTCTCCTGCTCGGCGCGCTGCGCACGTCGCCGGACTTCAACAACCTGCCGTACCTCGATCCCGTCTCGGGACTCCATCGCTCGTATCGCTTCCCGCACCCCAGCGCGTCGAGCCTCACCGACCCGCGCGGATACGACAATCCGTTCTTCACGCTCGCCAACCCGGGAAATCGGAGCGAGCTCGGTCGATTCGTCGGCAATCTCACCGCGAAGTGGGTTCCCACGACGTGGCTCAGCCTCAACGAGACGTTCGGTGCCGACAACTACACGGATTCGCGCGTCGAAGCGCTGCCGTTCACGTCGTCGGGCGATCCGGTCGGCAACGTGACGCGACTCCAGGTCACCAATCTCGAAGTCGATCACAATCTCACGGCCACGCTGTCGCACGAGTTCAGCTCCAACTTCGACTCGCGGCTCGTCGTCGGGCAGAACCTCAATTCCCGGCGCAACCGCCAAGTGAACGTGTTCGGCGACCAGCTCATCGCGCCGTCGCCGCTCGCGCTGCAGAACACGGTGAGCTTCACACCGACCGAGACGCGCTCGCTGCGCCACATCGCCGCCTACTTCAGCCAGGCCGAGTTCGACCTCTACGATCAGCTGCACCTCACCGCGGGCGTTCGCGACGATGGCTTCTCGACCTTTGGCGCGTCGGATCGCACGACGCTCTATCCCAAGGTGGATGCCGCCTGGACGTTCACCAAGCTGCTGGACCATGGGAGCGACAGAGAATCGGCGTTGTTGAGTAATGGTCGCTTGCGCGCCGCGTACGGCGAAACCGGCCGCGAACCGCCGGTCTACGCCACGATCACAGCGCTCACGACGACCGGCCTCTTCGGAAGCGGCTTCGGTGACTTCATCGGCTCCAAGCAGAATGGACAGGGCGGTGTTGCGTCGTCGATCAACCTCGGCAACGCGAACCTCCGTCCGGAGCGCGATCGTGAGGCGGAGGTCGGGACCGACCTGGCGCTCTTCGGCCAACGCTCGGATTTCAGCTTCACCTATTACAACAAGCGCTCGAGCGACGTGATCCTGCCCGTGCCGGTGAACGCCGCGGCGACGGGTGCGAACACGGCGCTCGCGAACGGCGCCACCGTTTCGAACAAGGGCGTCGAACTGCAGCTCAACGTTCGTCCCTACACCTCGAGGAACGTCGATCTGAGCCTCGGCGCGAACTACGCGCGCAATCGCGGTCGCGTCGAGTCCCTCCTGCAGGGCGTGCAGTTCATCAACTACAACACCGAAGGCTTCAACGGCTCGGGTGGGTCGTCGACCGTCGGCTTCGCGCCCGGCGTCATCCGCGGCAACGACTTCGTCCGCTGCGGGCTCGGCCAGCACGTGAGTCTGCCGGGCATCGGCGCGCTGGCAGACGTCGATTCGGCATGCGGCGCGGGCGCGGCGAAAGGCTCGCTCTACATCTCGGGCGAGGACAATCGCCCGGTCGTGAATCCCGATGAAGGCGTGATCGCCGATCCCAATCCACGCTGGACGGGCGGTATCAACAGCCAGCTTCGCGTCGGCAAGCTGCAGCTCTCGACGCTGTTCGACATCCGGCACGGCGGTCAGGTGTGGGACGGCACGCGGTCGGCGCTCGCCCGCTTCGGAACCGCGCGCGAAACGGAGGTCCGCAGCCAGGAGGGCATCTTCGGCAAGAACGTGCTCTCCGGCGAGAAGGTCGCCGGTCCGGGCGCGGGCAAAGTCGCTTTCGCGTCGCTCGCCGATTGGCAGAACTGGTACACGACGGACGGCGGCAGCGCGAGCCAGGCGCAGGCACAGTTCGTCGAGGACGGCAGCTTCGTGAAGTGGCGTGAGCTGTCGGCGGTCTACACGCTCGACCAGGCATGGGTGCGTTCGCACCTCGGGCTCAGCAGCGCGCTGATTCGCGTAGCTGGCCGCAACCTGCACACGTGGACCAAGTACCGTGGCCTCGATCCCGAGACGAACCTCGGCGGCGCCGAGTTCCTCACGCAGGGCTTTGACTTCTTCCAGAATCCGCAGACGCGTTCGTTCGTCGTCTCGGTCACGCTGAATCGATGAACGGAGCGTATCAGAGAATGCACAAGATGACACTCGCGGGCCTGCTTGGCGCTTCGGCGCTGTTAGCGGCCTGCAATAGCGACAGCTTCCTCACCGGTGGGGAGCTGAGTCAGGATCCGAATCGGCCGACCCAGGCCACGAGCCAACAGCTGTTCATCGGCATCGAGGCGAACCTCTGGGCCGAGGAGCAGAGCGACTTGGCCCGCGTCTCGGGCTTGTGGGCGCAACAACTGCTCGGCGCCAATAATCAGTACGTCGACCTCTACAACTACGGCGTCAGCGAGCAGATCACGAACGGTTTCCATGCCGGGTTGTATACCGGCGGCGGCCTTGTCGATTTGCGGCGGCTGGAGGCGCAGACCAGCGCGGCGCACGATTCCGTGTTCCACGGCGTCGCACTGGTCTCGGAAGCGCTGCTGATGGGCACGGGCGCCAGTGTGTTCGGCGACCTCACATACACGCACGCGCTGACCGGCGAGCAGAACCCCAAGCTGGATCCGCAGCTCGAGGTGTACGACTCGGTGCAGGTGCTCCTCGACCGCGCCATCGTCGAGCTGGGGGCCACCGGGCCGACGAACTTCGGTCCGGCGTCCGCTGACTTCGCCTACAACGGTGACGCGGCGGCGTGGATCAAGCTCGCCCATACGCTCAAAGCGCGCTTCCTGATGCATACTGCGGAGGTGCGTCCGACGGTGTTCGGCTCGGTGCTCACGGAAGCGAGCAAGGGGCTCACGGCGGCGGCGGACAACTTCAACGCGGTGTACTCGGGCAACGCCAACGAACAGAACTTCTGGTACCAGTTCGACATTGTGCAGCGCCCCGGCTACATCGCGCCGAATCCGGAGTTCGTATCGCTGCTGCAGTCGCGGAACGACCCACGCCTGGCGCAGTACTTCAACGCCGATCAGAGTGACCTGAACGACGCACTGATCTCGCCGAGCGGGAACGTGCCGATGGCGACGGCGAACGAAAACCTGTTGCTCTGGGCCGAAGCCGCCCAGCGCACGGGAGACGACGCCACCGCCCTCGCGAAGCTGAACGAGGCGCGCGTGCTCGCGGGATTGGCCGCGGAACCAGCCGGGCTCACGGGCCGCGCGTTGCTCTCGGAGATCCTGCTCGAGGAGTACATCGCCGACTTCCGCAGCATCGAGGCGTGGAATCTGTACAAGCGTACCTGCACGCCGAACATCGCGCCCGTCGTCGCCGGTGTCGCCGTTCCGGCGCGGTTCCCGTACGACCTCACGGAGCGGAACACGAACACGAACATCCCTCCGTTCTCGAGGCAGCCCGTACGCAATGCCAACGATCCGGCAAATGCGACGTCAGACGCGACCGGCGAAGCATGCCGCGGCCAATGAGGCGGCGCAACGCAACAGCAACCTTCACGCTCATGCTCGCCGTCTCGGCTCTCTCCGAGACGGCGTGCTACGGCTACAATGCGGCGGACGTCAGCGCGCTGCGTCCAGCGCAAATGGTCCACGTCACATTGAGTCCCGAAGCGGCCGTCGCGCTGAAGCAGTCCATCGGGCCGAATGCGAGCACGCTCGATGGACGCGTGCTCGCCGTGGAACCCGACCATCTGCGCATCGCGCTGACACAGATCGTGCGCACGGCCGGACCGGAAGAGTTCCTGCAGTACGAGCCGATCGACGTTCCGCTCGCCGGCACGTCGACGGTCAGCGTGCGGAAGTTCGACGGCGTGCGAACGTTCCTCGCGGTCGGTGGAATCATCGGGTCGGCGATCGCGGCAGCGGCGGTGGCGGAACAACCGACGATCGCGACGGTTCGTGGTGGACCTGGGCCGGCGACGCGATAACGACGGCAACATAGTGGGAGACGCGGTCGGCCGATGTCGGGATTCACCAACTCGTCGGGCGATCGTTTGGTGATGAGTCACACGCATTCAGCGTGATACGAGTCACCGGATGATTTCGAATCACGATATCCGGTGACACATCCAGCAGCAGGCACACGCATTGCCCGTCACCCCGGTGCAGTGATGCGCCGTACGGGAGCGATGGCAGATCTTCCTTATGTAGTCGATCGGATGCAAATCGCGGAGCGCTTGCGCGCTCTGCTTGCTCCGGTCATCCGGCGGTCACGAGTCAGAGCCGTCGCCGACGAGCTACACGTCAAGGCGCGCATGCTTCGCGAGGCCACCGACGAGATCGCGCCGAATCCATCGGTGGACGTCCTGTTCGCGGTCGTGCGCTACTACGGCGTCGACCCCACGTGGCTTCTCACCGGCGAGTACGATTCGTCCACTCACCGCGAGGCATTGGAGCATCCGGCCAGCGCTGCGCGGCTGCTCGCCCGGACTTCCCTGCCGCGCGAGCGCACGGCAACGCCGGTGCTCGACGACTTACTCTTGCGCGTAGACCTCGCCGAAGCGAGGCGAGGCGACGGCGATTAACGAGCGCTCATCGCCTGTTTCAACTCCAGCAGAACCACCGAATGCGGCGGCAACACGACGTGCAGCGTGCCGCCACTCAGCGTCGCGCCTCGGAACTCGGCGGGCCGGACGACGTCCGGGTGCGCGAAGTCGTTGTACGAGTTCATGGCCGGAGCGGTGAGAATCCGCCCCGTCACCTGCGTCGCGTGCGCGCCGCGGATGTCCGTGTCCACCGTCCGCGTGGTGTTCGGATCGATGTTCGTCAGCGTCACGTGCACGCGCCCCTGCGTATCGCGCGAGGCTGACGCGCTGATCGCCGGCACGGACTGACCCTCGAACTCGTACGTGCCCGCGTCGAGCGTGAGTGGGAGCCGCACGGCGTCCTGGTGCACGGTGTACATCTCGAACACGTGATACGTTGGCGTCAGCAGCATGCTGTCGCCCTTCGTGAGAATCATCGACTGGAGGACGTTCACGAACTGCGCGATGTTCGCCATGCGAACACGATCGGCGTGGCGGTTGAAGACGTCGAGCGTCACGGCCGCCACGAGCGCGTCGCGCAACGAGTTCTGCTGATAGAGAAATCCGGGATTGGTCCCTGGCTCGACGTCGTGCCACATCCCCCATTCGCCGACCACCAGCGCGACGCGCTTCCTCGGATCGTAGCGATCCATGATGGCCGAGTGGCGTGTGACCAGCTCCTCCATCCGGCCGGCCTTCTGAAACGCGGTGAACCACTCGCGCGCCGTGAACTGCGTGGCGGAGCCCTTGTGCGACCAGGACCCGACGACTGTGTAGTAGTGCAGATCGAGGCCATCGATCATCGAGCCGGCCTCCCGCATGACGACTTCCGTCCAATGGTAGTCGTCGGTATTCGGCCCCGTGGCGACGCGAATAGCGCGTGCCGTGCCCGGGCCATACGAGGCCAGGAACGTCGCGAAGTTCTTGTAGACGTCCGCGTAGTGCTCTGGAGTCATGCTTCCGCCGCAGCCCCAGCTCTCGTTGCCCACGCCCCACAGGCGAACGTTCCACGGCTCGGCGCGGCCGTTCGCCCGGCGCAGATCAGCCATGGGGCTCTTGCCCGGGAAATTGACGTACTCCCACCACTCCGCCATTTCGCGGACCGCGCCACTTCCGACATTCCCGACGACGAAAGGCGCTGCGCCGAGCCGTTGAACGAGCTCCATGTACTCGTGCGTCCCGAAGCTGTTATCCTCGGTCACGTTGCCCCACATCGTGTTGACGATGGTCGGCCGCTTGTCGCGCGGCCCGATGCCATCCTGCCAGTGATACCGATCGGCGAAACACCCGCCAGGCCACCGGACGTTGGGTACGTGAAGTCTCTTCAGCGCGTCGATGACGTCGTCGCGCAGATGCCACTCGCCGCCGCCGGAGCGCGTCCACAGCCCGTCGTAAATGCCGCGGCCCAGATGCTCGGCGAATTGTCCGTAGATGTTACGGTTGATCGTGTCGCGCGCAAGGTCGGCGTCGATCACGAGGTGGGCTGCGGGTGCGGAGACTTGCGCCACGGAGGCGGAGCGAGCCGCAAGGACTAGCGCGGCGGCGAGGAGGGTGTGGCGGCGCATGCCCGAGTGTAGCCCGACCCGAGCGGCGTCGGAAGATCGGACGAACTCGGCGCCTGGCGGCGTTGCGGCTCGGTGTGATCTTGACTAATCAACCGAATTTGATGTATGTTTTTCTCATGGCCGCCTCCACCGCCGTCGATCTCGCTCGCGCCGCGGAACTCTTCCATGCGCTCTCCGATGCGACGCGCCTCGGCATCCTCGAGATGCTTCGTGATGGCGAGCGGTGCGTCTGTGAGCTGCAGGACGGCCTCGACGCCGCCCAATCACGATTGTCGTTCCATTTGCGTGTGCTCAAGGATTCCGGCTTGGTGACCGACCGCCGCGAAGGCCGGTGGTCGTACTATCGCATCGCGCCAGACGCGCTCGAGCGGGTGCACGACCTCACCATCGCCATGCGTCCGACAGAGGGCGAGCTGCGCGTACTCCGCTCGAATGCATGTTGCCGCTGACCTCTTTTTTTTGACCCTAAAGCATCAAGTTTTTTTGATCGCATCGAGGCAAGCATGACCACAACGACGAATGAGGACCTGAGCGAGATGCCGCCGACGCTCGAGGAAATCCGCGCAACGGTGCAGGCGCGCTACGGAGCCGTGGCGCAGCGGGTGGCCGAGGGCGCGACCGGCGCCGCGAGCTGCTGCGCCCCTGCAAATGGATCGAGCGGATGCTGCGGACCGACGAGCGAGACGTGGGATCCGATCACCGCCGATCTATACGATGCAGGCGAGACCGCCGGTCTTCCGGCCGAAGCCCTGCTCGCGTCTTTGGGCTGCGGCAACCCCACGGCACTCGCCGAGCTCGGCGAGGGCGAAACGGTCCTCGACCTCGGTTCGGGCGGAGGCATCGACGTGCTGCTCTCGGCAAAACGCGTCGGCCCCACCGGAAAGGCGTACGGTCTGGACATGACCGACGAAATGCTGGCACTCGCGCTCGAGAACAAGGAGAAGGCGGGGGCCACGAACGTCGAGTTCCT
>DATISA010000063.1:0-27074 GCA_035469245.1 Gemmatimonadaceae bacterium | reverse complement strand
CCGGCATTGAGCGTGTTGCGAACGAAGCCGCGCCGCTGCGCCCACCACGTGTATGCGACGGGAAGCGAAAGCTCGGCGCCGATCACCCGCGCGATCTTGTTCTCGAATCCTTCGCCGGCGCGATTCGAGAACGGGAGGTTGTTTGGGTCAGCGCACACACGCAGCGCGGCCGGTCGCATCGCGGGCGCCGGCTGCGCGAAGGATTCGGGCACGCCGCGGTCGTGCGCAACCGCGAACGCGGCCAGCGTCGCGGCCGGGAGCATCAGCGCCGTGAGCTCCCGCAAAGCCGATGGAACGCGCTTATCGTCTCGCATCATGACGCGCTCCGCTCAGAGCCCGAAGATGTAGAGCATGCCGCCCTTCGTCGTCTTCGATGGCAGGTCTCTCGTCGCGTTCACGAAGCCGCCTCCGGCCGACGAGTCGCGCGCGTCCAGGCCGCCGGCGACGATCGCCCCAGCCCAACCACCGACGCCGGACAACACGGCGACGTACTGGTGGCCGTCGGGGCCCTTGTACGTGATCGGCTGGCCGATGATGCCAGAGCCGACCTTGAACTGCCACAACATGCTTCCGCTCCGCGCGTCGACGGCCTTGAACCAACCGTCCATCGTGCCATAGAATGCGACGTCACCGGCGGTGACCATCGCGCCGCTCCACACCGGCAGATCTTCCTTGACGGCCCAGACCTGTTTTCCCGTCTGCGGGTTCCACGCCTCGAACTCGCCGCGGTTCCCGCCGGGGCCCGGGTACATCTTGACGTTCATGCCGACGTACGGCGTGCCAGCTATGTAGTTGGCGGAAAGGCTTTCCTCATCCATGCACAAATTCTGATGCGGGATGTAGACGAGGCCCGTTCGCGGCGAATAGGCCGCGGGCTGCCAGTCCTTCATGCCCGGCGCGGCCGGGCAGATCTCGCGAACCACTTTGCCGACCTGCGGCGCCTTCTCGGGGTTGTACTGCAGCGCCCCGCTCTGGAGATCGACGCCCGTCGTCGCATTCACGAATCCATATGGCTGGGCCGACAGCACCTGCCCGTTCGTTCGGTCGATGACGTAGATGTACCCATTCCGCTCCGGGCGAATGAGCACCTTGCGTGTCTGGCCGCCGATCGGAATGTCGGCGAGGATCTGCTCGTTGACGCCGTCATAGTCGTGCAGATCGTGCTGCGTGAGCTGATAGGCCCACACGGCTTCGCCCGTCTCGGGCTTTCGGGCAAAGAGGGTCGACGTCCACTTGTTGTCGCCCTGTCGCATGTCGGGGTTCCACGGTCCAGGGTTGGCGGAACCGTAGAACACGAGGTCCTGCTCCGGATCGTACGAGATCCAGCCCCACATCGTCCCGCCGCCGATCTTCCATTTGTCGGGCGGCCAGGTGCTGACCCCGAGGTCCTTGCCCCGGTCCTTGGCGTAGAACGGCTTGAAGTTCGGGCCGATGAGCACGTCGGCGTCGGGACCCGTGTGGTACGCGGTCCAGACGACCTTTCCAGAACTCTCATCGAGGCCCTTCAGCCAGCCGCGCACACCCATCTCGCCGCCCGAGTCGCCAACGAGGACCCGGCCTTTCACGACGAGCGGGGCCATCGTCATCGTCTCGCCGAGGTTGATGTCGCCGACCTTGGTGTTCCAGACCGCTTTTCCGGTCGCCGCGTCGATGGCGATGGTGTGATCGTCGAGCGTGTTGAAGAAGAGTTTTCCCGCGTCGTACACCAGGCCACGATTCACCACGTCACAGCAGGCGACTCCCTGCGACGCCAGCTCCGGCTTGGGATTGTACATCCATATGACCGGAAGTCCGGGTCTGGTGAGATCGAGCGCGTAGACGTAGTTCGGGAACGGCGTGATCACGTACATCGTGGAGCCCACCACGATCGGCGCCGACTCGTGGCCGCGCAGTGTGCCCGTAGAGAACGTGGCAATCGGCCGCAGGTTGCGGACGTTCGTCGCGTTGATCTCCGTCAACGCGCTGAATCGCGTCGACGCGTAGTCTTTCGCCGGACGGACCCACTGGCCATCGTCGGCAGCGAGACCGACCTCGCCACCCGCGGGCGCGGGGCCGCGCTGTACGTTCACGCTGCCGGTGGAGCGCGACGGCTCCGGCTTGCACGCGACGATTGCGATACCCGCACCGCAGGCAAGACTCAACCATCGCCCGCGCGTAGCTCGTCGCTGCGTGGGTGTGCAACCCATCGTGACCTGGCCTCCAGAAACCCGTGGGGCCAGAAATGCACGAAGGGTGCCGACTACGAGCGTGCGTTCGGGAGTCTCGTCACGTCAGGAACCATCCACACGCCCGTGTGGACAACGCGCGGACGACAGGCCCAGCGATTGCAAACCCTTGAATCAAGATCAGGCGCTGAACGGGCGTCAGTCTCTCATCGTCGTGGCGTCGATTCCCATTCTATTACACCACCGCGTGTAGGCGGCGGGTGAAATCTCCGACGGCTTGATCTCGCTACGACCACCCCAGAACACGTTGGTATAGAGGACGGGCATGCCGATCGACTCGAGGTGCGCATCGATCGCGGCCTTGTGCGCGAGGACGAGTGATTTGTCGGTGCCGTGCGCGACCGCCATGATGTTGACGTTCGCGAACTCGTCGCCGCCCTCGCGCCAATACGCGTGCGTGAGAATGTGGTGACGACCAACCTGACGACCGGCTTCGATCTCTCGTCCTTCGGGAACGCGCCAGTGAAAGAGCGCGTTGTAGCGGGTGACGCGCGTGCCGGCGGCCGACGGTTTGACGTGTTCCAGAAACGTCGAAAAGCGCCCGATGACACCGCGCTCGTTCAGCCCACGCGCTACACGCGCAAAGTCGTCGAGCGACAACCCGGCTTCGCCTGCACGACCTTCCCATGGCTGGTCTCCGATTTCATCCACGGCGAACTCCCGCTTGAGCGGCTCGAGCACGCGCCACTCGAGATCGCTCAACGCGACGACGTTGGTGTCGATCACCTGGCCCAATTCCTCGGTCTTGCTGCCGGGTTCTATGCCGCGCCGCCGCACGTGTCCCACACCAAGCGCGAAGAGACGTTTGGCCGGCATGATCCGGTACGCCGTCGCGCCGATGCCGGCCATGAGAAAATCACAATGCCGTCGCATCGAGAAGCCCTGCGGTACCTTCAACGTCGTCCACAGCCGGTAGGCGGACCCCGGAGTTTCGGCGTCGGTCGATCGGATCACGATGTGCCCGGAGAACGGGTCCTCCTTCCACATGAAATCGAAGCCCGCGTCGAGCTCGTCGTTGGCGACACGCCAGGCAACCAGAGCACCTGGGGCGAGGTTCGTCGCCATCAGCGTCTGCCTGATCCGGCGGATCGTGCCGGCCGCGAGCATGGCGCGAAGCCTCGTCTGCACGGTCTCGACGTCCAGTTGCGCCCGCCCGGCGATCTCGGCGAATGGGTCGAGAAGAAAACCCGAAATCCGATCCTCGGAGATCTCGAGGATACGGGCGTTGACGGGGTCGGTGATTTCGGTCGGGACCGCGGTGTCCAGCTTGGTCGTCATTCGGCTGTTCGTAGATTGGTCTCTTCGGATTCTAACCTCGTTCGGGAACGATGGCGGCACTTGGGCGCGATAACAGGGCGGCTGTCATGCGGCCGATGCGGCGCGTGAGGCACGCGACGGCAACTGGAGCGCGTCACCGCGTGGCGAGCGACCTCGCATTGGCCGCCGCCGCGGCGGGCGGCTTCGCGCTATTGGCGAGCATGCTGGCGCCTCGAAGTCCGCTCCCGATCGACCGCTGGGTGCGTCGCAGATCGCGCACTCCGGCGCTGCGCCGGGCGTCAAAAGTCATGGCGCCACTGTTCCTGGCCGGGTTGCCAGGCGGCTACATAACGGTGGCCTACGTGCTGGCGCACGCGCTTCGTCGTCGCCGGCGCGCGGGCGGACCGGCGATCGTGACGGCGGCGTGGGCCGGGTGGCTCGTACACCGCGGCGCCAAGCTGGTGCTCGTCCGCGAGCGTCCGAAAAAAAGCGGCGCGCGGCGCCGCATGGACAGTTATCCGAGTGGCCACACGACGGGAACGACTGCACTGGCGGTGACCGTCGCGAGGATTCTCGCACGCGAACGACTCATCTCCAACCGACGCGCGCTTGCGCTCGAGTTGGGCGCACCGCTCGTCATGGGCGTTTACCGCGTGCTCGACGACGAGCACTGGGCGACCGACGTCCTCGGCGGCTGGCTCCTCGGCTCGTCGATCGCGCTCGTGTGCGACGCGCTGCTGTCGGAACTCGGCGGTGCGCGACCGACTAGGGAGCAGGGAGAGAGATTGCCAGCAGCGCGCCCCCGCGTCCGTCCGGCACGATCGACGTCCTCAACATGAACCGATCGATCTTGTTACCGGGATGGCCGTGTGCGTACTGAACGACCTTTCGTCCGCTGAACGTTCCAATGGCCGCGCCGAGCGCCACGTCGCTTCCCCAGTGGCGACTGTGGTACATGCGCGAGAGCCCGACCGCGGTGGCGCCACCATACATGAGTGGACCCACGATCCAGGTCGAGCGCGGCCACCAGCGCGTCGTCTCGTTGGTCACCGCGGCCGCAGCCGCGAAGGCAGTCGACGTGTGACCGGATGGGAACGAGGTCCAGTTTCCGGACCGGAAGCCCTGGCCAATGTGATAGTCGCCAGGATCCTCTCCCTGAGACAGGAAGGGCCGCGCGCGGCCAACGGTGCCTTTGAGCACGAACGTCACTCCCTGCGCAAAGAGCACGGCCTCGGTTCCATGCCAGCCGAGATCGGCCACGCGGTCGTATCCGCCGAGCTTGCCGATCGCGTACAGTCCTCCACCGATCACGTACGCGCCGGGACTGGCGATGACCTCGAACCCCGTTGAGGCGCGCCGAAACAGCCGGTTCGCCTGCGTAGCCGAGTCCCGAAGGTCCATGGCGATTTTTTTATCGAGCGGAAACATCGCCAATGTGGTTCCGGCGAAGATGCCCGCCAGAACCGCGTCCTTGAACGTGAAGAACGGGGCCTGCGTTTGTGCGTGCGTCGTATCGCGCCGGTCGGTGGGCTGCTGCTGCGCCCGCGCAATGTCGGGAAGCAGTCCCACGACGAGCAGACCCGTGGCGATCGACGCGCGGATATGCCGCTGCATCGCAATCGGCCGAGCCCGGTTATTCATGTTCGCTCCAGTGCGGCTAACGATCGCCTGCCAGTGCAGGTTTCGGGCGACAGCGGACGCGCGCCAACGTCGCCCTGGTCAGTCAGCTCCGAGCTGACCGTCTCCATTCTCGAGCGAGCGCCACAGATACCAGCAAGCCACGGTGCTGTGCGGACTCCACTTTGCGCCGATCTTGCGGACGTCCTTTGGCGCCGGCCTCTTCCGTTTTCGGTAAGCCCGCTTGATTGCGTTCTGGATTCCGAGATCCAGCTCGGGCAGGACGTCCGGCCGGCCCAGACGGAACATGAGGAACATCTGCGCCGTCCAGCGGCCGATGCCTTTCACCTGGACGAGATGCTCGATGAGATCCTCATCATCCATCTCGTGCACCGAGTCGAGTGGCAGTTCGCCGGTCGTGACCTTGGAGGACAAGTCGCGCAGATAACCGATCTTCTGCCGAGAGAGGCCGACCGAGCGAAGCCGCTCGTCGTGCGTTGCGAGCACCGCGTGCGGCTCCGGCTCATCGTCGTACAACGTGTTGAAGCGCGCGAGAATCGTCCCCGCTGCCTTACCCGACAGTTGCTGGAAAATGATCGATCGAACGAGAGCCTGGTAATGCGTGCCGTCGGTTCGCAATTGGATGCGACAGGGGCCGACGCGCTCGATCACCTGCGCGAGGACTGGATCGATGCGTTTGAGGTATCGGACGGATGCGCGGTAGTCTGCCATCCACCCAATTTACGCGTCCCTCGCGCACGCCGCGCGAGGCGGGCTTCCTCCTTGTGCAGGTACCGGCCGACCGCGCGCACGTCGGAGACGAACAGCTTCTCGGCGAGCGCGCGCTGATCCGGCGGCGCGCGAAGCACGGCGGATGGATGGACGGTCGCGAAGACCGCGGGGGCCCAACTCGATTCGAGCGCGATGCCGCGCTGCTTCATGACGCTGAACGTGCGTCCAAGAAGGGCTTTTGCGGCGGTCGCACCAAGGCAGACGATGACACGCGGCTTGACGAGCGCGATCTCGTGCTCGAGCCAGGGCATGCACGAGCGGATTTCGCCGGCGTTTGGCGTCTTGTGGATGCGCCGTTCGGTGCGCGCGTCCTTCGCCCACTTGAAGTGCTTGACGGCGTTCGTGACGTACACGTCGTCGCGGTCGATGCCGGCCGCGTCGAAGGCATGGTCGAGGAGTCGCCCCGACGGTCCGACGAACGGCCGTCCAGCCTTGTCTTCCGCGTCGCCGGGCTGCTCGCCGACGACCATCACCTTCGCGGAGCCCGGGCCTTCGCCGAACACCGTTTGTGTGCCCAGCTTGTAGAGATCGCAACCGCGACATCCCTTGGAAGCCGCGCGCAGCTTTGAGAGCGTCGCGTGCGGCGGAATGAAATCAGCGGCGCTCCCCGTTGGTTTCGCTGTTTTTTTCGGCTTCGTCATGTTGCTCGCGCTCCTCGTGGAGCCGACGATGCCCGGAGATCGGCTCGTCGGTATGCTCCTGTGGGGCACCCTCGGACTCTTCGCTGCCCCCGTGACGGCCGTGCAAGTCCTCGATGAACTCGGCGTGCGTCCTGCTGGCGTGCTGTCCTTCCGCGCGATTCTGCGGCCCTTTCTGCTGGCCTTTGCGCTTTGGCATGGGCATCCTCTGTTGAGTCGTGGCGAGCCGTACCGCGTCGGCTCGATCCGGTGGTCAAGCGGGCAAGCCAGAGGCCACGAGATTTCGCGGGTCGAGACGGACGCGAGTGTCGCGACCGGTCGTCGTTAGTTTCAGAGCGAGTCATGTCCCGCCTCTTCAACTACTTTCTGCGCGGCCTGGTCGTGGTCGCGCCCCTGGCGCTCACGGTCTACGTGTGCGTCGTGATCTTCACGACGATCGACAGCTGGCTCCGCCTGAAGATTCCGGGCGTCGGCTTTCTGGTCATGATCGTGCTGATCACCCTGATCGGCCTGTTGGCGACGAACCTCGTGGCGCGCGGCGTGTTCGGGACGCTGGATCGTGCGCTCGAGCGCCTGCCGTTCGTGCGACTGCTCTACTCGTCGGCCAAGGACATGTTGAACGCGTTCGTGGGCGAGAAACGACGATTCGACAAGCCCGTGCTCGTGTCACTGACGGCCGACGGATCGGTGAAGATACTCGCCTTCCTGACGTCAGACTCCCTTACCGCACTCGGGATCGCAGGTCACGTGTCCGTGTACATGCCGCAGTCGTATGGATTCGCCGGACACATACTCGTCGTGCCGGCAGACCGAGTCCGTCGGATCGACGCGGACTCCTCTCAGGTATTGGCGTTCATCATCTCGGGCGGTGTGACGGACGTCGAGACGCGGCATCTCGACGGTTGATCTCGCCGGCGCGGCGTTCGCTATGTTGCGCGACATGCGCGCCGACGACCGTCCGTTCGAGATTCGTCCCTCCCCGGTTCAGGGACTGGGCGCGTTCGCCACGCACGCGATTCCAGCGGGCACGCGGCTCATCGAGTACGCGGGCGAGCGGCTGACACCGGCTCAGGCCGACGCGCGCTATCCGGATGTGCCGGGCGAGCGGCATCACACTTTTTTGTTCGCGATCGACGACGACGTGGTGATCGACGCCGCGGTCGATGGCAACGATGCGCGGTTCATCAATCATTCGTGCGACCCGAACTGCGATGCCGTGATCGACGACGGCCGGATCTGGATCGAGACGATCCGCGACGTCGCGCCCGGCGAGGAGCTGGCGTACGACTATGCGTACGAGCTCGAGGAGCGTCACACGCCGGCGGCCAAGCGACAGTATCCCTGCAGCTGCGGTTCGGCGAAGTGCCGCGGGACGATCCTGACCAGAAAACGATGACGCCGGCGGTCTCGACGAGACCGCCGGCGTCGGCCGTCGTGTGAGCGAGCGTTCAGCTCATTTGGCGCGCGGCCACACGTTGTTGTCGCGATCGATGTCGACGATACGGTTGTCGGGATCGATCTGGACCTTGCTCACGGTCTTGCCGCGGAAATCGTAGAAGCGGTCGTAGAACGTCGAATTCGTGCTCCAGATTTCGGCTGGATAGGTGAAGTCCTGCGTCGATCCGTCGCTGAAGGTGAAGCGAACGCGCAGCGGCAGCACGCCGCGCGCATAGTTGCGGAAACGCACGCCGACCGAGTCCACCTCGCCCGACTGCTTCTGGACGAGCGTGTCGATGCCGACGTCGAAGTGCGGATTCTCGAGGAACCACTCGCGGAAGAACCAGTCGAGTCGCTTGCCGCTCACGTTCTCCATGGTCTTGAAGAAGTCGGCCGGACTCGGGTGCTTGAACGCCCAGCGACGCGTGTACTCGCGAAAGGATTCGTCGAACGCCTGCGGTCCCAGGATCTCGTCGCGGAGCTGTGCCAAGCCCACGGCCGTCTTCACGTACGCATTCTCGCCGAGCAGGTTCGGGTTGATGCGGTCGGGCTGCACTTCGAGCGCCTCGTCGTAGTTGTGCTGCATGAACTGCTCGACCGTTGAGCGGTCCTTGGCCACGCGCTGCTCGTAGCTCCCTTTCTCGGGGTAGCGGCGTGCCTCGGAGAAATAATTGATGAACGTGTTGAAGCCTTCGTCCTGCCACATGTGCATCCGCTCGTTCGAGCCGACGATCATCGGATACCACATGTGGCCGATCTCGTGCGTGATCACGTTGTACAGGTCGTACTTGTCGGCGCTCTTGTTCTCCATCGCGAGCATCGGATACTCCATGCCGCTGATCGGGCCTTCGACGGCGCTGATCTGCGGATAGGGATACTGGAACCAGCGCTCGGAGTACTCCATGATCGACATGCGCGACATGTCCGCCGCGTCCTTCCATGTTTCGATCGCGCTCGGCCGGTAGTACCCGAAGGCCATGTGCCCCTGCCAGCTCGACGCGTCCCACATGTAGTCGGGCGACGCGGCCCAGACGGCGTCGCGCACGCTCTTGGCCGAGAAGCGCCAGGTGATCGTGCCGGTTTTTCGCGGCCGCGCGGCGCCACTCTGCAGTTCTTCCTGCGTGACGATGTGCACTGGCGTTTCGGACTTGGCGGCCTGCGCGAGGCGCGAGATCTCGGCAGGCGTCAGCACCTCGGCGGCATTCAACAGGCTCCCCGTCGCGGCCACGATGTAGCCCGCCGGAACGGTGACGGCGAGGTTGATGTCGCCGTACTCGAGATAGAATTCGCCCTGTCCGAGGTAAGGCTCCGTGTTCCAGCCGCGCAGGTCGTCGTAGACGCAGACGCGCGGATACCACTGGGCCAGCTCGTAGAGTGAGCCGTCGCGGCCCATCCGGTCGGCGCCGTGTTCCGGAATGTTGAAGTGCCACGCGACGTCGAACGTCGTCGTCTTGCCCGGCGCGAGCGGCGTGGCCAGATCGACCTTCATCACCGTTCCTTCGACCCGCGCCTTGAGCGGCGTCTTCTTCGTCGCGACGACCTCGTTGAAGCGATCGATGACGTCGCCGCCCTCGAAATTGCGCGCGCCGAAGCGCGACTCGGCGGGGAAGACGAACGAGTTGAGCGATCCAGACTTGAATGCGTTCTGCTCGACCTGGAACCAGACGAACCGCAACGTGTCGGGCGAGTTGTTGGTGTAACGCAGCGTCATCTCGCCGTGCAGCGCCTTGGCCGCGGTGTCGAGGGTGCCGCGGAGGTCGTAGTCAGCACGCTGCTGCCAGTAGCGCGGACCGGGCGTCCCGGCGCCGCTGCGGTAGATGTTGCCGGTTGGCAGGTTGAGCGGGGCAAAGAGCGACGTATCGGGAGCGCCCGCCGCGTCGAACTTCATGGCGGGACGCGGCGGCTGCGGCGCATTTTGCGCCGGAAGGGCCGCCGAAAGCGCCGCGACGAGGAGGATCGCGAGTGAGAAACGTGAATCGCTACACATGGAATCGTTCAGGCTCAGGGAGGTTGCACGACGGAAGTCGTCTGACATGAAATCAAGCGACCTCAGTCATGCGAGCAAGAACGACGCCCGCTAGCGATTTGTAAGGCTATGCAGCGCCTTGCCCGATCCGGCGCTCAACGCTTGGCGTAAACGCGGGTCTTGCCGGTTCGGTCGAAGGCGATGACGTCGTAGGGCTGCGGCGTTCCGCCCTCCATGCCCGGCGATCCCGTGACCATGCCTGGCACGGCGAGGCCGGCTATAGCCGGTTTCTCGGCCAGCACTTTCTTGATCAGATCAGCCGGAACGTGACCCTCGATCACATAAGGCCCCACGACGGCGGTGTGACAGGACTGCAGCGCCTGTGGCACGTTCATCGTCGTCTTGATCTCGTCCATCTTCAGCACGTCGTGGACGGTGGCGACGAAGCCGTTGCTGCTGAGATGCTTGACCCACTTCGCGCAGCACTGGCAACCCGCGTCCTTGTAGACGGTCACCACTGGAAGCGGAGCCTCGGCGAGGCCGGCACGGGAACGGACGAGGAGCGCGGCGGACGCCAGCGCGGAGGAACGAAGCCAATCGCGGCGGGACAGCATGGGCGGGATCCTGATGAAACGTTTCGAAATATATGGCGGTGGGATGGAGGGTTGGAAGGCGCATCGAGCGGCTCGAGGGCTCGAGGACTCGAGGGCTCGAGGACTCGTTACTCGAGCTCTCCAACCTTCCAACCCTCCAACCCTCCAACCTTCGAGCCTTCGAGCCTTCGAGCCTTCGAGCCTTCGAGCCTTCGAGCCTTCGAGCCTTCGAGCCTTCGAGCCCCTCGAGCCTACGAGATCGCTGGCGCTACTTGGCCTTCACAGGTTTGATTCCGGAATCATGCTCGGTTCGCTACGTACAACACCACGCGAGAAGGCCGCGCTGCTCGCGATGCAAATCGGAGCGGTCGCGGTCGTCCTGATCGCGCTCCCATACAAGGCTTTCGATCTCGATCGGTATTTCGTTCCCAAGGAGCTGGCGCTGCACGCCTGCGCGGCGGGCTCCGCGCTGCTGCTGATCGCGGCACTCCGTCGGGTGACGATGAACGTGATCGACGTTCTGCTGATTGCGTTCCTGGTCGCGAGTGTGATTTCGTCGGCGTTCGCGATCAACTTGTGGGCTGCAGAGCGCGCGCTCGCGATCTCGTTTGCCGGCGCGGCGCTGTTCTGGTCGGCGTCGGCGCTGCGGCGCGCGGGCCTCGTGCGGCCGTTGCTCGTGGCCGTCACGCTCGCGGTCGTCGTGGGCGCAGGGACTTCGCTTGCCCAGGCGTACGGCCTCGAGTCCGAGTACTTCAGCCTGAATCGGATTCCCGGCGGTACGTTCGGCAACCGCAACTTCGTGGCACACCTGTGCGCGATCGGGCTGCCCGTCGTCGTTCTCGTCGCATTGACCGCCCGCACCGGCTTCGGGAGCACGCTTGGCGCGCTCGGAATGGCGATCGTGGCGGCAGCGCTCGTGCTATCTCGCAGCCGCGCGGCATGGCTCGCCGTGATCGTGTTGTTCATTCCCGTCACCATTCTCGCGCTCCTGACCTGGCGCCGGTGGTGTGAGCGACGAACGCTGCGCCGACTCATCGGCCTCGGCATCACGGCGGGGCTCGGCGCGCTGGCGGCGGTGTTTCTGCCCAACCGGCTCGAGTGGAAGAGCGATTCGCCATACCTGGAGTCCGCCACGGGTTTAGTGAACTATAAAGAGGGCAGCGGTCGCGGGCGGCTGGTGCAGTACACGAACTCGCTGCACATGACCGCGGCGCACCCGCTGTTGGGCGTGGGCCCGGGCAACTGGCCGGTGGCGTACCCGAGGTACGCCTCGCGCAACGATCCGTCGATGTCGCAGCAGGACGGCGTGACGTCCAACCCGTGGCCGAGCAGCGACTGGATCGCGTTCCTCTCGGAGCGGGGCACGGTCGGGTTCGCGCTGCTCGTCCTCGTCATGGCCGGGCTGTTCTGGCGCGCAATCGCCGATCTGAGACGTGGCGGCCGCGACGCCGAGCGAATTCTCACCGCGATCGCCCTCGTCGGAACGCTGATCGCCACCGCCGTAGTTGGCGCGTTCGACGCGGTGCTCCTCATCGCCGTCCCGACGTTCTTCGTCTGGACGCTCGCCGGCGCGCTGGCGCCTCCGAGCGACGAGGGGGTGATCGTCGAGCGCCGACTGCACACGATCGGCGTGTTCACCGTTCTCGTGATGGGCACCGTGGCGATCGGCCGCAGCGCGTTCGAGCTCGCCGCGATGGCCGTCTTCAGTTCGACGACGCGCACGTCGTTCCTCGAGCGCGCATCGGACTTCGATCCGGGGAACTATCGAATACACACGCGGCTCGCTCAAGCGTATCTCGCTCGTGGCGACTGCAGGCACGCGCTGCCACACGCGAGGGCCGCGCGCTCGCTCTACCCGAATGCCGCCGAGCCTCGGCGACTCGTTGCCAACTGCGGCGGGCGCTGACGCGTGACGTCACCGGGGCGCGTCGAGAACATCGGCGTGCGAGGCGCGATTCGCCGCCGCCGCTCGGGTGTGGTCTGGGTCGTGCTCGCGGTCGCGGCGTTGGTCGCGCTGCTCGTCGCCGATGCGCCGCGCTGGACGCGTCTCATGATCGCGATCCCGGCGGGACTCGCTGCGGTCGGGTTTCTGCAGGCGCGCGAACGAACGTGAGTGGTACTCGGCACGCTCGGGAAGCGTGAAGCCGACACGGGACCGACGACGCTCGACGAACGCGAACGTCCCGTCGTGCGTCGCCAGGTGTGGGGCGTGGTGGTCCGGTCGGCGTTGATCGCGGTCGCGGCGGCGGCGATCGCCTGGATCGTCTGAGGCGCGCCGCGGCCGGCAGGAACTAAAGTGGTGGCCGTGCTCCGGGAGGACGCTCGCCAGCCGGCGGCGCGGGTGGATTCCCGCGTGGCGGTGGGAAGGGCAGACCGCCTGGCTTGCCGCGCTCGGGCAGCAGGTACTCCGCTGACGGCGGCTCGTTGTAGCCGCGGTGACAGGTCGCGCACGTCACCTTGGGCGTGTCCTTGGGATAGAGCTTGGGAAGCTCGCTGGTATTGATGTCGTTCTGCATCTGCTGCATGAAGCGCGCACGCCGCTTGTCCGCGGATGTGTCGCTCGCCCAGTTGCCCTGGTTGGCGAGACGATGGCAGTTGGTGCAGCTCCAGCCCAACGCGGTGGCGTAGTCCTTGTCCATCTTGTGGATCAGCTCTTCCGCCGTGAGGTCCTTGAGCACCTGGACGTTCTTGAAGACCTGCGCCGCCGGCTCCTTTTCCCGACCGGCGATGTCGTGCATCACCTGGGCGATGTAGTTCGCTCGGAGCTTGGCGAGGCTGTCGCGCGACGGCGGAATTCGCCTTGGTGTGAGCGTCACGATTCCACCCGGCGCGCTGGGCTGTGCTTGCGCGGCCGGAGCCGCGGCGGGAGCAGAGCCGCGTGCTGGCGTGGGCGTAGCGGGCGCGCGCATGCAGGACAGAATGGCAACCAAACCACCAAGTATCGCGAATCCAGAACGTCCGGCCATGATCTCCCTCGGAGGTGAGTGCTTCGCGAACCGTTGCGCTTCACCTACTACGGCTTTTGGACGCGCGGTGTTGGCGTCCATCTGGCGATCCGCCCTTGCGGACCGACGGCCCAGCCGACGTCGCGCGATGCAAACGCCACGCTGTTGTAGGCCACGGTGTCGATCATCGTCCAGGTCTCGCCGCCATCGGCCGAGCGCGCGGTGCCGGCGAGGCCCACCGCAACCAGCGACCGGCCGCCGGTCCCCGGGATGTATGCAACAGCCGACATGAAGCCGGCTGGGAGTGGACCTTTGGCAAGTCGCCAGGTGCGACCGCCGTCGCTCGTGACGGCTACGTTGTCGAGCGGCTCTTTTGGTTTGGCGTAGTCGCCGCCGACGGCGACGCCATGAAGCGAGTCGCTGAATGCAATCGAAAAAAGTCCTGACGATTGATTCCCGGCATGAACTGGTGCGTCGGCCACGCTCCACGTCCGGCCACGATCGCTGGAGCGAAAGACTCGCGCGCGCGCGCCACCACCGGTCGCGAACCAGACAGTGGACCCGCCCTGAATCGTGAGGCACGTGCCACTCGCGGCAAACGATGCTTCGTTCGGCAGAATCGCCGGCGCGTCATCGGTCGGAACCTGCGTCCAGCTCTTTCCGCCGTCGTCGGTCACGATGACGAACGGCTTGCCACCGACAGGATCGCTCAGGGCGATGCCGTGCAGATCGTCCCAGAAAGCCATCGCGTCGAGAAACACGCCCTGGCGCGTCGTCTCGAATTGGCTGGTCCACTGTCTCCCGTCGTCGGTGTGGAAGACGTGCGCCTGGCCCTGTTCGGCCGGCCCGCTGGTAATCGCCCACGCCTGCGTGGCGCTGCGCGCGACGATGGCGCGCAAGTCGAACGATCCGGCAGCGGCGACGCTGTCCAGCGCCCATGTCCGCCCGCCGTCGGTCGTTTGCACCACGCGGCCATGCGTCCCGCTTGCCCACGCAACCGTGGGACTCACCACCGACAGCCCTCGGAACTCGGCAGTCGTGGGACTCGCTTGAGGCGTCCATTGTGCGCTGGCACGCGCGGTGAACGTGGCGAGCGCGGCGAACAGCATCGAAGTTCGGATTCGCATGATGCGCGTTCTCATGTCACAGCTTGGCATGTCACTCCCGGTCGCCAGGATCCAGCTCATCGATCATCGTGATCCACGAATCTTCGCGGCGCGACAGCCCGAGCCACAAGAACACGACCGACGCAATCAGCAGGACGATGGCCCGCCCGAGATACCTGTGCTCTTTGGCGAACGCGAACCACAACGCCATCGGGATGAACACGAGCGCGAAACTCACCAGCGCCGACCGCACGAGGCAGCCCGGTCTCACCTTGGTTGCCACGTCAACCCCACCAGAACGCGGCAGCGATGACGCCGTACAACCCGATCAACGCGACGCCTTCGATCCAGATCGTTTCGCCATCGTTCACGATGATCGCCGACGTCAATGTCGTGAGCAACAGCGCCGCGATCAGAAGCGGCGGCATTGCGAGGGTGAGCACCGGGCCGCCGAGCACGAATGAAAGCAGGACCAGCACCGGCGATACGACCAGGGCGATCATCAGGGAGCTGTTCAGGATCACGCTCATCGAGTAATCGGGCCGGTTCTTGGCCGCGAGCCGGATCCCCGCCACGTTCTCCACGGCGTTGCCGGCGATGGCGACGATCACGATTCCGGCAAAGGCCTGCGAGAGATGCAGCGTGGCGATTGCCGGCTCGAGGGCGCTCACGAACCACTCCGACACGAGTGCGGCGCCGAGCGAAGCCCCGACGAGCACGGTGATCGCGAGCCAGAGCGGCCAGTGCTCCGCGCCGGCGGCAGGAGTTTCCGCACGCCGCGGCGTCCGCTCCGGATCGGCGCTCAGCGTAAAGGGAAGACTCGACAAGAACACGACGAGGAGCAGCACGGCGCAGGCGGCGCTCAGCGCGTGCTCGTGCGTCGACGCCGGAGTGTGCAGCTCGGCGGCGAGCGTCGGAATGGTGAGCGCGGCCACGGCGAGCATCATCATCGACGCGATCATGCGCGGCGCTTCGGCGTCGAACCGCATGCGGCCATGTTTGATGCCGCCGACGAGGATCGCGAGCCCGAGCACGAGGAGCGAGTTGGCGAGGATGGATCCGATGAGTGCCGCTTGCACCACGCCCACCAGGCCGGCGCGAAGGCTGAACGCGCAAACGAGTACCTCGGGCAGATTCCCGAGGGCCGCCTGCAGCACGCCCGTTGCGCCGGCGCTGAGGTGCGCACCGACCTGCTCTGTCCCGGCGGACACGTTCATCGCCAGCATCGAGAGCGCGGCGGCCGCCGCGGCGAAGCGCACCACGTCGTTGGCGTGCGTCAGTTGGAGCACCGCGCTGAGAAGCAGCAAGGCACCGGTTACGCCAAAGACGACGATGTCGTTCCGCTTGAGCATTCAGTGGTGGGCGACGGGCGACGGGCGACGGGCGACGGGCGACGGGCGACGGGCGACGGGCGACGGGCGACGGGCGACGGGCGACGGGGGCAATCGCGCGAATCTAAGCAGTTCCGGCATCGGGTGGCATCACCGCGTCGGCTGCGCTGCGCGCGTCCGTCGGCGCGTGTGGCGCGACGTGGTATCGAACGCTTGATTCCATGAGCCACGTCCCGGTTCGTCATTCGCTCTCCCTTCACCAACAGATGCTCGACCTCGCCGCCATTCGTGCAGCGCGCGACCGGATTGCCGGCCGCGTACATCTCACGCCAACCACGACCTCCTCGCGCCTCGGGCAGCGCGCTGGCGTGCAGCTCGTGCTCAAGTGCGAGAACTTGCAGAAGACCGGCTCGTTCAAGGTGCGCGGCGCGCTCACCAAGCTCAGCTCACTCAGCGCCGAGGAACGCGCGCGCGGCGTCGTCACGGTTTCCGCGGGGAACCACGCGCAGGCGGTCGCATGGGCGGCGCGGGCCGCGGGCATCCACGCGGTCGTCGTCATGCCGGAGAAAGCGTCTCCCGCCAAGGTGGAGGCGAGTCGCGGGTATGGGGCGGAGGTCGTGCTGCACGGAGCGTCGGGCATTCAGGCCTTTGCGCACGCGCACGAGCTCGAACGGGAGCGCGGGCTGGTGTTCGTTCATCCGTTCGACGATGAAGTCGTGTGTTCGGGTGCGGGGACCGTTGGCCTCGAGCTCATGGAGCAGGTTCCGGATCTCGATGCGGTGATCGTTCCGATCGGCGGCGGCGGCCTGATCTCCGGAGTCGCGACCGCGGTCAAGGAGATCTCGCCTCGCACGCGAGTGTATGGTGTCGAGCCGAAAGGCGCACCGTCGACGCGCATGAGCCTCGACGCGGGGCACGCCGTGCGTCTCGAATCACTCGACACGATCGCCGACGGGCTCGCGGCGCCGATGACCGGCGAGGTGAATTACGAGATCATTCGCCGCTACGTGGACGACGTGGTGCTGATCGACGACGACGCCATCGTGCAGGGCATGCGCGAGTTGCTCGTCTCCACCAAGCTCCTCGCCGAGCCCGGAGGGGCAGCCGCCGTGGCGGCCCTGCTGGCACGCGCCATTCCGGTCCACGAGAACGCGCGAGTCGCGGCGGTCGTGAGCGGCGGCAACATCGACCTGGCCAGGCTCGCGACGCTGCTTCGCTGAACGTCAGCCGCGGGAATCGTAAGGCTCTGAGGGCTGCGAAACGTCGCGAAAGGCATAGCTCGTCGCGGCGAGCCACACTGCGCCCACGAGCAGGCCGGCGATCACGTCGGTGGGCCAGTGCACGCCGAGGTACACTCGCGAGTACAAGCTGGCGAGCATGATCGGAATGAGCACGTAGTACGGCCACGTCCAGCCTTTTACGCGGTGCAGAACGATCGCGAGCGTGAGCAGGACCGACACGCTGGCAATGGCGTGTCCGCTCGGGAACGAACTCCATCCATACCAACCCCGGCGCGGCAGGAGGTTGGGGCGCTCGCGGTCGAACATCGCCTTGAGGGACGGGTTCAGCAGATAGCTGCCGAGTTGGACGACGAAGAGCCGCACGGCCTCGTGTGGACGCTGCTCCCTGCGCCAGAGCCACCACACGATGAACAGGACGCCCGGGATCAGCGAGATGTTCGTTCCGAACCACGGGAACACGAGCATGAGTGCGTCGATCGCGCGCGGCATCGCGACGTGCATGCGAATGATCAGCGCGCGCTCCCAACCCAGGCCGTTGTTCCAATCGCCGGCCAATGTCGTGAGTCGCGCGACGGACATCCCCGTGAGGAACGCGAGCGCGAAACCGGCGAGTATGGTGAGCCAGCGCTGGCGCCACCAAAGCACGGACGCGGCGGACTCCGCGAGATCGGCGTTCATGACGGTTGCCATGCCGATCTCGAAAGCACGTACCCTGCCAGCGGCACATCCAGCAGGATCAGCCGAGGTCGTCTAGAACGTCGAGGCCGAGCTCGACGAGGCCGAAGTCGAGGCTTAGTCGGAAAGTCCGCGGTCCCGCACGGTCATCATCGTGGCGACCATCGTCGCCACGAGTTTCTCGTTCGCGCCGCCGTAAGCCGTCACTTCGCCCCAGCACACGGTGACCGCCTTCCCGGCGCGGATGACGCGCCCGCGAGCGACGACACGATCGCCCGCGGCGGGCGCGAGCAGGTTGATCTTGAACTCCACGCTCAACACCGCCGCGCCTGCGGGCATGAGACTGAGCGCCGCGTAGCCGCACGCACTGTCGGCAACGGTCGCGAGCGCCCCGGCGTGAAGGAAGCCATGCTGCTGTGCGAGCTCCTCGCGCACCGGCAATTCGACGTCGACTTCACCGGGCGCGACGCGCAGGAGCCGGGCGCCGATGGTTTGCATGAACCGCTGCCGCTCGAAGCTCGCGCGCACGCGAGCGTCGTACGCCGGATCCTGCGGCGCGTGCGCGGTCACGCGGCTCGACGGCAATCGCAGCAGACCGGATCGGCGCCGAAATCGACCATCAGCCGTCGGAGCCACGACCCGTACAGGTGGCGCGCACACAACACGCGGCGGCACCGTACGCAGGCGCCGCCGCCGATGAGATCGAATCGCATTCCGCACGCCTCGCATTCGGTGCCCAGATCCGTGCGCGCGAACATCCGGACTCTGGGCGTCACGTCGCGCTCCGGCGTGCGATCGCCGTCACTTCTTGTTGCGGTCGTGTATGCGCGCGACGGTCCACGCGACGATCGTCGCGCAGCCGCTCTGACCCGGGGGCGAGTACTGCGGCGGCGTCTCCGAGCCGTGATAGACCTCGATGGCCACGAGTTCGCTCGGCCGCACGAAGTCGTCGATGTCCCCCGGCGTGAGCTGCTGCCAGTACGTGTTGTCGACGTAGAAGTTGACGCAGCCGCCGGTGGCGTTGCGCGAATCCTGAATCACGTAGGTGCGGCCATCACCCGTGGGCGTGACCCTCAGCCCGGGCGCCACGCGCATCACGTCGCTGAACGACAGCGCCTCGTGATTGATCATGTTGCCGTCGAGGAAATAGCCCATCCCGGTCTGCTTTCGCTGCTGGTAGCCGACGTCGGAGAGGGCTTTGTCGCGCGCCGCTTCGACGCGCATCGTGGCCAGCAGCGGCACGGCGTCGCTCATCGTGACGGTCGTCTTCGCCGTGCCGGTGGACGACAGCTCCACCGGCACTTCGGTCACCGCGTAGCCGAGCTTGCGTACCTCGAGCGCCTGTGTGCCGGAGGGCAGGCTGTCCAGCGCGAACTCGCCATTCGGCTTGGTGAGTACCGTCGTCCCGCCACCCTGCAACGTCACGCGCGCCTCTCGAAGCGGCTGGCCCTTTTTGTCGACGACCCGGCCGGTGACGCGCGCCGAGCCCTTGGCGATCCGCTTTACCTTGCCGCTGTCGTTCTTGACTTCGACCACGACGGCGTGCTGCGCGACGATGCTGAACGCGCGCATTGCGAGGAATCCGTTGGTGACCTCCGCCGGCACTTCGCCGGAGCTCACACCGTTACGGAACACCTGCACCTTGCCGCTCATGTCGCCCGGCAGGCCGCAAATCCGATAGAGACCGGTGGAGTCGACGGTGGCCTCGCGCGTACGCAACTGCTTGCGGCCGATCGGGTCGGGCTCGTAGTAGACCAGTTGCACCTTGGAGCCGATGGCCGGCTCTTTGGTGTCGGGATCACGCACGAATCCGATCATGGCCGCCGGGCCGCGCATTCGCTGCGCCGACGTGCACAACGCCGTCGCCAGCCGCTCGGCTGTTGGAATCGCGAGATCGAGGTCGCGCGACTCGCCGGCGACGAAGGGATACGCCGGCGTGCGCATCTGAACGCCCAGCGTGTCGAGCACCGGATGTTCCACGACCACGCGGTGTGAGCCCGGCGGAATGCTGTCGATCGCGTAGTGTCCTTCGGCGTTCGTGGTGCCAAAGCGCGGAGTGCCCTCGATCGACACCTTGGCGTCGGCGAGCGGCGTGCCGTGTACGCTATCCATCACGAAGCCCTGCAACGTCGTAACGGCGCCCGCGGCGGGTTTGGCGGGCGGAGCGACCTGTGCGCTAACTGCGGCCGGCCGCGCGATCGTCGCGGCCCCTGCCGCGGCGAGGATCAAGCAAACGGAACGGACGGCGGATGGGGTTGCTCGGATCATGGCACTGCGAGGGTGGAGAGGGTCACCCGCAAACTATGAACGGATCGGCGCAGGTACTACCCCTACAACTCACGCCGGGTTGCGTCCGGTCAACCCCACGGCTGGCCTGGGCGGGAGACACGACGGCGCCCGGGGGTCGTAGGGCCCCCGGGCGCCGCAGGACCGAATCGGAGCTACTTCTTCGACTGCCGCCGCACGATCGCGCGGCTCAAATCGAATGCGGACTCGATCGTGAAGTTGATCTGATCGCCTTTACTCGCGGCGAGCGGTCCAACGACGGCGCGCCCGCGCCCGCCCGCCGGGATGCCGACCAGGTAGAGCGTCGCGGTCGGGAAAATCACCGGATCGAGCAGAACGCTCGTGCTGTCGTTGCTGCCCACCGAGCCGATGAAGGTCGAATTCCCGTTCACGATGGCGCGCAACTCCATGCTTTCCAGGCTGAGGTTGTGGACGCGAAGGACGACGGTTTTGGCCGCCTCCGCGGCGTCGATGACCTCGCCGCCCGACGTGTCCGTATAGCGTGCGCAACCCGACCCCAACGTCGCCGCCGCGGCCAGGACGAGAAGCATTCGAGTGCTGAGCTGCATTGTTCCTCCTCTCCATTCCAGTCGGCACCACTGCGTCCGGTGCCGCGTCGCGGAATTGGGCAGTTTCAGTGCCGACCGCGGTCTCGATCAGAGGCGCTCGAAGACATTCAACACGTCGAGCTCGTCGACGTCCACGAAACAGTACGGCGCGCACTGCGTGAGTCCGGCGCGCCGAAACAAGGCGCGATACTCGCCGGCCGTGCGTTCGTGCCACTCGACGCGGTCGCCCTCCATGGCGTCCTCGGTCGTGAAGGCCTCGAGATACGCCACGCCGCCAAGCAGCCGGCGAATCGCGTCCAGGCCGCGGACGAGCGCCGGTGTGTCGACGTACTGGAACACGTCGGCGCATACGATCAGATCGAGCCGCTGCGGAAGCCGCATGCCGTCGAGATCGGCGAGCGACCCGCGCCGGATGTGGCGCGCGCCACCGAATCGCGAGAGGGCGTACTCGCTCGACTCGACGCCGATGTACCGAACATCGCGGCGCAGCCGCTTCAGCAACGGATACCATTGAGCCTCGCCGCAGCCGACGTCGAGCACGGTTCTGACCGGGCGGCCGAGCAGGAACTCGGTGACCGAGATCACCATGCGCACCTTGCGCTCGAGGCTCTCGCGCGTGGCGACCCGCTCGCGCGGGTCTCGATACCAGCGGTCGAAGTACGCTCGATCGTACGTCTTCATTAGAGTTTTCTGATTGGCGAGGGAGATTCGCCGGCTGATCGTGTGTTTTGACGATCGGGGGCACGTCGTCTGCGACGGAACGACTGTCGACCCACTGCGGAGCAGCCGCCAATGAACGAGGAAGACCGTCGTGATCGATCCGGTGACCCCGACGAGCGGCGATCGTCCGACCATCGCCGCGACGACGAACAGGACGAGCTCGCCCTCCGCCGGCGCGAGCACGGTGACGCCAGGCCCGCGCTCACGAGGCGCGAGCGCGAGGAGCGGTGGCCGATCGGCTGATCGCTCTGGCGAAGTCGGGCGGGCAGGGCGATAGTGAACCCATGGACATCGCCGGCCATCCTGACGACCCCGCCATCGAGGAGCTGGCGCGCTCGATCTACACCATGTTCCCGCGCTGCATGCGCTGCGGCGAACCGATCCCTCGCTACGAGGATGCCGACGTTCGCATCCTCAGCCACCGCGTCGTTCACCGCCTGCGCTGCGCGGATGAGGAGACCGCCGAGGAGCGTCAGCTCGGCGCCGACTCGTCGAGGGGTATGCCGCGTGACGGCTGATTCGGCGGCAGCTCGATGATCGTCACCGGCGACTCCTCGGGACTCGGTGACGGATCGGTCGGCTTGGGAAACGGCTCGGGACCGGGGTGCGGATCTGGCGTTGGTGCGGTCATGACTCATCGCTCGGCTCACGGACGAGTACCGAGCGTGTGCACGATCCGCGCTACCGCCCGCCCGCGACGACGCGCCCGCTGGAGGCGCCGCGCTTTCCGGGTTCGCGGCCGCGGGCGCCGTTCACGTTCGAGACCCGCCGCGCCATGGCGCGAGGGCGCGCCGCTACCGCCGCGATCGCCAGCACGGGCGGAAGCGCCAGGCCAATGACCGGCAGGTTCTGCTGCGCCGACAGTCCGGTCGCGTGCGCCGCGAGCGCCGCGATGGTCAGGACCATCAGCACGACGATCATCGATCGCGTGAAGCGCTCGGCGCGGCCCGACCAGAGGTAGAGCGGAAGCAGCACGACCATCACGAGCCACAACGGATTGAACAGCAGAACATTTTCGTTGGCGTGCGCGAACACGTGGTCCGTCACGGTCCACAAGAGCGTCAGAATCGCGCCGAGCAAACCGGCGAGCAGCGACCAGATTCCCGCGACTGTCGCCACCGCGCCGCGAGCGATACGGCTGCCGGAGCTCGCCGCCAATCCCGCCCAGATGATGAGCGACGCGACGACGACGCCTCCGAGCAGGAGCCAGATGCCCAGCTCCGGCGGCGCGTCGGGCTCAGGGCCTCGGTTCGCCTGAAACAGCACGCGCTCGCTCTTTACGAGCGGATGCATCGTGCCGGCGGCGTCGACGACGCGGACCTTCGCGACGAAGTCGTGCAGCTTGCGAGGCAGAAACATCTCCTGCCACTTGGTGAGATCCGTGTCGCCCGGGCGACCGAGGCCGACGTCGACGCCGAGCACGATCGGCGCGTTGGACTGCATGAGGCGGAGTGTGTGCCAGCGGTACGTGGTACCGGTGAGGCTGCGCGCCTGTACTGCGATCGGACCGCCGAGCGCGCGATCGATGAGATCGCGAACGCGCGTCGAGCAGTTGTCGCGGAAGTAATCGTACCGGTAGTTCACGTTTTCGGGGAGCGCGTTCCACCTGATCGCGGCGAGAATCGTGTCCTTCTGCGCGGGCAGCAGGTCCAGCTCCTGCGCCACGACCGATCGATTCCAGTATTTGTACTCGAGCAGGATGTTCTCCATCGAGTCGCCGCCCATCGAGTAGAGCATCATGCCCTTGAGGAATCGGGCGATGAAGTGCGGCTGGCGGAAGCTGAACACACCCCAGTTGAACACGGTATCGCGATTGGTCACGTTGTCGTGAATCCAGATCGCGTTGTGGCCGAACAGCTCCCAGATCTGCGTGCCGTTCCCCATCGTGAGCAGGTACACGGTCACGTTTTGCCCGGTCTGGTGCAGCGGATCGGGCTGCGTGAGAACCGGTGCTGGCGGCTTGGGCTGCTGGGCGCCGATTGTACCAGCGGTCGTCAGCAGCAGCGCGGCGCGGAAGAGCGAGCGGAGCATTGCGGGAAACCTAATCGCCGGTTCGTTCAGGCGGCGGCGATGCGCTTGGCCACACAGTGTGCGAGCGCCATCACGGTGATCATCGGGTTCACGCCGCTCGACGCCGGAAACGCGCTCGCGTCGGCGACGTGGAGTCCGCGAGCGCCGAACACTTCACCGCGGTCGTCGCAGACCGCCGTGCGCTCGTCCCGCCCCATGCGGCACGTGCCCATCTGGTGTGCGCTGAACAGCGTCGACCAGTTGGCATCGACACGTTCGGCGATGATGCGCTCACAGAATCGATCGATGTCGCGTTCCGTCGTCGCGGCGCTCCGCGTGAGCGACAATCCGCGCGTGTGCAACGTGTGGACTTCCTCCGCGCCGGCGGCCAGGTGCAGTCGCGCCGCCGCGGCGATCCCGCGCGCGAGCAGCGCGCATTCAGCGCTTCCCGGCCGATAGGTGATCGCGACGCTGCCATCGCGTCGCGCGCGCACGCGGCCGCCCGCGCCGTCACGCGTCAGCACGATGATCGCGCTGGTGTGCGCCGCGCGCTGCATGGTGCGGCGGTGCGCGGCAGCGCCCGTCCAGGGCGCCCCGAAGGCCATGAGGCCAACGTGAGCCGGCGCCGTCTCGAATCGAACGCCGTAATGGCCTGACAGCCGCGCGAGCTCGCCGCTCATGACGGTTTGCGGCGGTCCTTTCCATGTCTCGATCGGTTCGGCGTACTGTCCGGCGGCGGCGCTCGTTGGATGGAGATACAGGTTTTCCCCAAGCTCGGTGAGAGTGAGCCCGGAGCGCTGCAGCAGCGCGGGACTCTCGATACTTCCCGCGCACACGACGACGCGTGAGGCGCGCACCGTCAGGTCGAAGCTTTCGCCAGCCGCGCTTCGCGCCGTGGCGCGAACGCCGGTCACACGGCCAGCGGCGATCGTCACGCTATCGGCGTGGCAGTCGGCGATGATTCTCGTGTCGCCCAGTCGCTGTGCATCGTGCAGATACGTGACCGTCGTCGAGCGCTTGCCGCCAAGCCGACAACCGAACACGCAGTACCCGCACTGCGATGGATCGCAGCCCCGGGCGTTTCGCGGGATGCGCTCGTGATCGAATCCCAGGGCCCCGCAGCCTCGCTCGAGACACGAGTTGTTCCTGTTCACGATGCTCTCGTCGGTCGACACCCCGATGCGCCCCGACACGGCGTCGAGCGCCTGTGTGAATTCGTCCGATCGAAAGAGCTCCGTGCCGGACCGGTGACTCCACTCGTCGCGAACGAAGTCAGGCGTACGGAGCGACGTTTGCCAGTTCACCGCCGTCCCGCCACCCAGGCACGCGCCAGCGAGGATCGAGATCGACGCGTCGCGAGTCGACGTCAGACCGGCACCGTGGTACAACCGCTGAATGCCGTCGAGCTCGCGCTGCGAAAAATCCGGCGCCTGATCCCCCGGGCCGGCCTCGAGAACGATCACCGACATGCCTCGCCCGGCGAGCTCCGCGGCGACGACTCCACCGCCAGCCCCGGAGCCGACCACGCACACGTCGCAGTCGAGCGTCGTGCTCCGCCCGATGCGCGTCAGCCGCAGCGGCTCCGGTCGGGCTGGTGGCAACGAAGACGGCGCGAAGCCGATGCGCGGCCACAGCGGGTTCGTCCCGGCATCGTCGGTGACCGAGTAGAACAGGAAGCTCGTCAGCCGTTTGAGCGCCTGAAAGCCGCTTCGAAGCTGCGGCAGACGGCGCGTCGACATTGCGACGAGCACTCGCTCGCGGTCGCTGTCGGACATCTCCACGATGCCGCGCGGCACTCCGCACAGGAGCGCGCCGAACATTCGGCCGTCCATCAATCTCAGCAGCTGGCGCACCTCGGCGCGCTCGATGGCTGGAAGCAGCTCGATCGCGCGCTCGGCGGCTTGTGGAACTCCGACGTCCAGCGCGCTCGTGCCGAACAACACCCGATCGTCCTCGCCAGTCGCCGGCAGGGATGGATGGAATGCCTCGCAGACGGCGCGAAGCACGTCGCGCTCACTATCGGTCAATGAATCGGCGTCGCTCATGGTTGCCTTCAACTTGCAGTAAGTCCTGCGACGGAGCCAACGATCCAGGGCCGAGGTGGACCATGGCATGGGGACGATCGCGTCAGGGTGAACGGGGCGGGGACGAACACGCCGATGCGCGCACGGCCGCGCTGCTCGATCCGCTGCGCAAAGCCGCGCGGCCGCTCGAGTCGCCACGAGACCTCGATCCGCTCGTCGACCGAATCGGCGACGCCCGGTTCGTGCTGCTCGGCGAAGCATCGCACGGAACGTCCGAGTTCTACACGTGGCGAACGGCGCTCTCCAGGCGATTGATCGAGGAGCGGGGCTTTTCGTTCATCGCCGTCGAGGGCGATTGGCCGGACTGCTATCGCGTGAACCGCTACGCCAAGCGACTGCCCTCGGCTGGCGACAAGGCCGAGCAGGTGTTGCATGCGTTCGAGCGGTGGCCGACGTGGATGTGGGCCAATCGTGAGGTGGTCGATTTCATCGAGTGGCTGCACGAGCACAATCGCGGCCTCGCGCCCGAGCGACAGGTCGGCTTCTACGGCCTCGACGTCTACTCGCTCTGGGATTCCATGCGTGCCGTGACGGAATACCTGGAGCGAATCGATCCGCGGTTCGCCGCGTCGGCGCGCCGTGCCTACAACTGCTTCGAGCCGTACGCCGAAGATGTGCAGGAGTACGCGCGCGCGACGGCGCTCGTGCCGACGTCGTGCGAGGACGAAGCCGTGTCGGTGCTGAGCGAGCTTCGTCGCAACGCGCCGCGGTACCGCGAGGACGGACGCGAAGGCTACTTCGACGCGGAACAGAACGCACTCGTCGCCAGGAACGCCGAGTTGTACTACCGAACGATGGTGCACGGCGGACCGACGTCGTGGAACGTTCGCGACAACCACATGGTCGAGACGCTCGACCGCTTGATGGAGCACCACGGCCCCGACGCGCGGGCGATCGTCTGGGAGCACAACACGCACATCGGCGACGCGCGGTTCACGGACATGGCGCGCGCCGGGATGGTCAACGTGGGACAGCTCGTGCGCGAGGCGCACGGCCGTGAAGGCGTCGTGCTCGTGGGGTTCGGCACGCATCGCGGCACCGTCATCGCCGCCGACGAGTGGGGTGCGCCGATGGAGCGCATGCGCGTGCCGTCGGCGCGCGTGGGGAGCTTCGAGGACGCGATGCACGACGCCGCGGTGGGCGATGCGCTGCTGCTCTTCGACGGGTCGGACGATGGCGGCATCCGCGGCCTCGACGCGCCGCTCGGCCATCGCGCGATCGGTGTTGTGTACGATCCCAGCTACGAGCGCTGGGGGAACTACGTGCCGACGATCATGCCGCGGCGGTACGACGCGGTCGTGTACGTGGACGAGACGCGTGCGGTGGACCCGTTGCACATGCCAGTGCGCGTGGATGGGGAGGCGCCGGAGACGTACCCCTCTGGCGTGTAGTGCTTCGGCTTTCGGCTCGCAGCTTGCGGCCAAGCTGTCGGCTGACGGCTTTCGGCCAGGCTGACGGCTGTCAGCTCACCTCTCAGCTGTCAGCCAAGCTTTTGGCTGCCGGCCAAGCTGACGGCCGTCAGCCGCGCGCCAAAGCCGGTAGCCGTCAGCCCTAGCTGTCAGCCGTCAGCTATTGCCGTGAG
>DATISA010000062.1:0-16747 GCA_035469245.1 Gemmatimonadaceae bacterium | reverse complement strand
CCTCGGCATGCAGGCGGCCATCATCGAGTTCGCGCGCAACGTCTGCGGGCTCGACGACAGCCACTCGTCGGAGTTCGCGCCCGAGTGCGACAACCCCGTGATCTCGCTCATGGAGTCACAGCAGCACGTGACCGACATGGGCGGCACGATGAGGCTCGGCGCGTATCCCTGCCGGCTGGCTCGCGGTTCCCGTGCCGCCGAGATCTATGGCCAGGCCGAAGTGAGCGAGCGCCACCGGCACCGATACGAGGTCTCGAACAGCTACCGGGATCTGTTCGTGCAGAACGGTATGCGGTTGAGCGGCCTCTCGCCCGACGGACAGCTCGTGGAGATCGTGGAGCTTGCGGCACACCCCTGGTACCTCGGCTGCCAGTTTCATCCCGAGTTGCAGTCGCGGCCCACGCGCCCGCATCCGCTCTTCGCCGGATTCATCGCCGCCGCGGCCAAGGCCAAACGCACGCGTCGCACGAGCCACGGCAATGCGCCGCTGGTGGAGGCTGCCGACTGACGTGACCTCGCACTTCCGACGTGATGCGCTGTTTCTCATTGCCGGTCCATGTGTGCTGGAGAGCGACGCCCTCAACATCCGCGTCGCCGAGCATCTCGCGCGACTCGCCGAGCACGTTCCGGGCGGGATCGTGTTCAAGGCGAGCTTCGACAAGGCGAACCGCTCGAACGCCGACGCGCACCGCGGGCCGGGACTCGACGACGGTCTGGCGGCGCTCGACCGCGTGCGCCGTGCGACCGGGCTGCCCATCCTGACCGACGTGCATCTGCCGGAGCAATGCGCTCCGGCCGCGCAAGTCGTCGACGTCCTGCAGATCCCGGCGTTCCTCTGTCGCCAGACCGATCTCCTCGTCGCCGCCGGCAGCACTGGGATAGCCGTCAACGTGAAGAAAGGGCAGTGGATGCATCCCGAAGGCATGCGCGGCGCCGTCGACAAGGTGCGCGCCGCGCGTCCGGCCAAGGAGCGAGGCAGCGATTCCGTCGCCGTCACCGAGCGCGGAACATTCTTCGGCTACGGCGACCTCGTCGTCGACATGCGCAGCTTCAGTCGCCTGCGCGCGGCCTGTGACGCTGCGATCGTGTTCGATGCCACGCATAGCGTGCAGCGCCCGGGACAGGGCGTAGCCGGTGCGAGCGGCGGGGCGCGCGAGTTCATACCGTCCCTCACGCTTGCCGCCACTGCCGCCGGCGCGGACGGACTGTTCATGGAAACGCATCCCGATCCGGACCACGCGCCCAGCGACGGCCCGAACATGATCCCGCTCGACCACCTGAACGATCTCGTCATGCGGGCAGTCGATATTTGGCACCGGGTCTCCGCGTGATCGATCCCGCGCTCGCGCGTTCCATAGCGCTCGTCGGTTTCGACGTCGATGGCGTTCTCACGGACGGCGGCATCTACCTCGGCGACGCTGATAGCCGAAGGCTCGAGTTCAAGCGGTACGACATTCAGGACGGCCTCGGCATCACGATGCTCCGGCGGGCGGGGATTCGTGTTGCCATCCTCACCGGCCGTGTGTCGGAGAGCGTGCGACTCCGCGCCCAGGAGCTGGGCGTCGAGGATCTGGCGCAGGATCCCGACGGCTACAAGCTCGCGGCGTTCATGCGCATGCTCGAGCGGTACAATCTGCGCCCCGAGCAGTGCGCGTTCGTGGGCGACGACTTTCCCGACCTGGCGATCCTGCGCGTCGTCGGCTTGCCGGTCGCCGTGGGGAACGCCGCGCCCGAGATTCGCCGCGAGTGTCGGGTGCAATTGCAGCGACGCGGCGGCTACGGCGCGGTTCGCGAGTTCTGTGAGCATCTGCTCAAGGCGCGCGGCGCCTGGGACGACGCCTGGCGCGGCTACGTCACCGAGCGGTCGGACTCGAGCCTCACGGCACGATGAAAAACCAGGAGCTGGTCGAACGGGGCCGGCGGGTCGTGCGAGCCCAACGTGATGCGCTGTCCGCGATCGAGGAGCGGCTCGGCGAGGAGTTCGCACGTGCGGTCTGCCTGATCGCGGAGTCTCCGGGCCGGGTGATCGTCGCCGGCGTCGGCAAATCAGGCCTCATCGGACGAAAGATCGCCGCAACCCTGACCTCTACAGGCACCCCGGCGAGTTTCCTTCACCCCGTCGACAGCGTCCATGGTGATCTGGGGATCGTTGGCCGGGATGACGTCGCGATCCTGATCTCCAAGAGTGGCGAATCGGACGAGCTTCTGGCCCTGTTGGCGCATTTGAAAGGGTTCGGGGTACGAAGCATCGCCATCACCGGCAATCTGGCTTCGGCGCTCGCCCGGAACTGCGATGTCGCGCTCGACGCCGGTGTTCGCGAAGAAGCCTGCCCGCACGATCTGGCCCCGACCACGAGCACGACTGCCGCGCTCGTACTAGGTGACGCGCTGGCGGTGGCGTTGCTGCAGCAGAAGGGATTCAAGCGTGAGGACTTCGCCCGCATCCATCCGGGCGGCGCTCTCGGTCGCCAGCTCGTCGTACGTGTCGAGGAAATAATGCTTCTTCAGGATCTACCAGTGCTGAGGCAGTCGGATACGATGCGCGAGGCGATCGTCATGATCGCCGAGCGGCGAGGCATCGCCATCGTGCTCGACGACGCCCGGCACGTGCAGGGCGTGCTCACCGCCGGTGATCTCAGCCGGCTGATCGAGCGGGGCGGGGACCTCCTGCCGACTCCGGTCGACTCGGTGATGACCAGGACTCCCAAGATCGCGCACGTCGGCGAGCTCGCGAGCGCCGTCGCGTTTCGAATGGAGCAGCACGGCATCATGGCCGTTCCCGTCGTCGACGCCAACGCGCAGTTGAAGGGTGTCGTACACCTTCACGACCTCATGCGCGCCCGGGTGATCTGATGCGTACGTTGCTCCTGTTATCGGTCGCATCGATCGCGCTCGCGGCCTGCCGCGACACGCAGCCACCTCCGGTCGCTGCCGGCGCGACCGTTGCCGACAGTGCTGACCAGGTATTCTTTGGCGCGAGCTTCGTGCTGACCACCAGCGGCGTGAAGCGAGGCATTCTCACCGCCGACACCGCCTACGTGCTGGACGACCAGACGCGGATCGATCTCCGCGTGGCGCACGTCAATTTCACCACCGAAGCGGGCGCGCCCGAGGGAACCATGGACGCGCACCGAGGCATCTACAGCACGCGGACGCAGATCCTCGAGGGCTGGGGTGACGTCGTGGTCAAGCTCGTCGACGGCCGCATGCTCAAGTCGCCGCACGTCACGTACAATCAGATCACGCACCAGATTTCGAGCGATACGACGTACACGATCGCGCGCCGAGCTGACACGCAGTACGGTACCGGCTTCACCGCGAATCAGACGTTCACGAAGTTCACATGCATGCGAAACTGCGGCGGCAACTTCTCGGTGCTGCTCCCCGAGAAATGATCGCTCGCCGGCTTTCCGCTCTTCTCGTCGCCGGCGCCCTCGCGCCAGCGGCGCACGCGCAGCGGCCCACGCCATGTGAGCTGGTCCAGCAGCCGGTCACGCGGCTCACGGTGGACTCGCTCCCGGGCCAGGGCCAGGTCGTGTTCGTCGGGGGCGCGGTGTTGCTGAAGTGCCCGGCACGCGGTATCACGCTCAAGGGCGACAGCGCCTAGCGCTTCGCCGATCACGATCAGATGATCGGCCACGCCGTGTACGACGAGCCGCGCTTTCACGTCACCGCCAATTTCCTCAACTACTTTCCCACCGACGAACGCGTCGTTGCCGTGGGCGACGTCCACGCCAGGCTGGCGAACGGCTCTACACTCGATGGTCCGCAAGCCGAGTATCGCCGCGCCGTTCCAAAGGTGCGCCCCAAGGCGCAGATGAATGCCATCGGCCGGCCGACCATCAACATCCTCGAAAAGGACTCGACAGGAAAGACGCTGCCGCCCACCGTCGTCGTCGCCAATACGGTCTTCGTGGACGGTGACAGCGCGAGCCTGATCTACGGCGGCGGCCAGGTCACGATCACACGCCCCGACATGAGCGCCAGTGGCGACTCCGCGATGATCGACGAGGACAAGGAGTTCATGCACCTGATGCGCGGGCCCAAGCTGACGGGGAAGAAGGACCGCCCGTTCACGCTCACCGGCGACCTGATCGACCTCTTCTCGAAGAATCGCAAGTTGCAGCGCGTCATCGCTCGCGCGCATGCCACCGCCGTGAGCGACTCGATGACGCTTCGCTCCGACACCATCGACCTCCGCGTGAAGAACGAACTGCTCGATCACGCCTACGCGTGGGGCGCCACGAGCAGGGCGCGCGTCGTATCGCCAAGTCAGAACATGATCGCCGACTCGCTCGACGTCTCGATGCCCGGCCAGCGCGTGCAGCTCGTGCGCGCGTTGAACAAGGCGTTCGCCGAAGGCAAGCCTGACACCAATCGATTCATCGTCGACAAACCCGACACGACCGACTGGCTCAATGGCGACACCATCGTCGCGCACTTCGATACAGTCGCGGCGCCAAAGGACACGTCGCGGAATCCCAGGATCAAGCAGCTCGTGGCTTCCGGCAACGCCAGTTCGCTCTACCACATGGCACCGAACGACAGCACCGAGCGGCGCGCGGCGATGAACTACGTGACGGCGCGCATCATCACGATCGACTTCGACTCGAACAAGGTCGCCACGGTCACCACGGTCGACTCCGTGCACGGGGTGTTCATCGAGCCTCGCGCCGACACAACTCAGCGGCGCGCGAATGCCGCGCCGCCGGCCTCGCCCGGAGCGCGCACGACGCCTCCCCCCAAGACGCCGCCGCAAAAGAATCCGGCGACGCCCAAGCCGGGCAAACCGCCGATCGCGGCGCCCGCTTCCACCAAACGTCCTCCCCGTGACCACTCCGATTGATCCATCGCGCATCCGCGCGCTCGTCGATCAGCTCGCGCGCGGCGACCGGTCGACGGCGCTCGCGCTGCACGCATTGATCAGCGCCGCCGATGCCTCCGGCACCGCGGATTTCGAGACCGCGGTCAAGACCTACCGCGACGACTATCTCGCCGCGCTCCGCGCCACGGGCCGCGACGCCGAGCGTGAAGCGGGTCGGTTGAGTCTCGACGAGGTGCGCCACCACCTGGCGCAATCGGTGCTGCCGCGTCTCGCCGCCGACGGCGTTCTGTTACCGTTGCCGAGTACCCTGCAGGCCGGCGGCACGGTCCGGTTCGCCGAACGCGTCTGGACCGAGATCTCCGGCGCCCGCGACGCGCTCGCGTCCGCTCTGCGTGAAACCGGCGAGCACGCCGGCGTCGGCATCGACGCCGCACACGCCGCCACGCCGCGGGCGACCCCGGTCGTGGGCGGGAGCATCCTCGAGGCGACCGGACTCGTCAAGGCGTATCGCCGTCGCCGCGTGGTGAACGATGTGGCCCTTCGATTGCAACAGGGGGAGATTGTCGGACTGTTGGGGCCGAACGGCGCGGGGAAGACGACGACGTTTTACATGATCGTCGGGCTGATCGACCCGCTCGCGGGCAAGATTCTCATGGACGGGGTCGACATCACGTCCATGCCCATGTACAAGCGGGCCCGGCGGGGAATCGGGTACCTGTCACAGGAACCGTCGATCTTCCGCAAGCTGTCGGTCGAAGACAACATCCTGGCGATCCTGGAGACGTTGGACCTGTCGGCGAGCGAGCGCCGCGCACGGCTGGAGAGTTTGCTGGACGAGCTGAGCATCAAGCACCTTCGAAACAGCAAAGCCTTCGCCCTGTCGGGCGGCGAGCGGCGGCGCCTCGAGATCACCCGGGCGCTCGTCACGCAGCCCAAGTTCATGATGTTGGACGAGCCCTTCGCGGGCGTCGATCCGATCGCCGTACATGACATCCAGCAGATCGTCGGTAACCTGCGCCACCGGGGTATCGGGGTGCTGATCAGCGATCATAACGTGGAGCAGACGTTGGATATCGTAGACCGCGCCTACATCATGTTCGACGGACAAGTCAAGGTCTCGGGGACGGTGCGCGAGCTCGTCTTTGACGATACTGTTGCTGACATCTATCTCGGCCCCACGCTCACGGCGCGCCTCCGCGCCCGTTTCGCGGAGGCCGACGAAGGCTCAGTCGGAGCAGCGACCGTCTCATGAAAGCTGGACTCTCCCAAAGCACGCAGCTAAAGCAGGAGCTCAAGATCAATCCACGCCTGTACCAGGCGATGGATCTGCTTTACATGCCGCTTCTGGATCTCCAGCAGCATCTCAAGCAGGAGCTCCTCAACAATCCGTTCCTCGACATGGTCGAGCCGGAGGAAGAAGAAGAGTCAGAGGAGGAGGAGACGACCGAGGCCGAAGCGGCCGCCGAAGAGAAAACCAGCACCAACGACGAGATCGACTGGGAGGAGATCCTCCTCGACGGCTTCGACGCCGGCGGACGGCGCGAAGAGCACGAGGAGCGCGAGTACTACGAGCCGGTCACGGTCGACACCCGGGACCTCTCGGACCATCTCCTCGACCAGATCACGCTCCTCGATCTCACGCCGCGCCAGCAGTTCCTGGCCGACGAATTCGTGGGCAACATCAACGAGGACGGCTACCTCGCCTGCACGCTCGACGACCTGCGGAACGCCGTCAACGACGCGGTGGTCACGGCCGCCGAGGCGGTCGAACGCGACACGGAGGATCTGCCGCTCTACACGCCGGCCGAGATCGAGGAGATGCTCCACGTCATCCAGAGCCTCGACCCGCCGGGCGTCGGCGCGCGCGACCTGCGCGAGTGCCTCATGCTCCAGCTCCGTGAGGCGGGGCTCGAGCAATCCGTCCCGTACCGCCTCGTGCGCGACTGCTTCGACGAGTTGATCGCCCATCGCTGGAGCGAGATCTCCAAGCGGTTCGGGATCAACCCGGCCGACGTGCAAAAGGCGGCGGACGAGATCAAGAAGCTCGACCCCAAGCCGGGGCTCGTCTACTCGGACGCCAGCGACAACTACATCATCCCCGATCTCATCGTCGAGAAGATCGACGGCAAGTATCACGTCTTTCTCAACGACGCGAACCTGCCGCGCCTCAAGCTGAGCCGCGCCTACCAGGAGATCGCGCGCGACAAGAAGAAGTTCGAGGGCGAGAGCAAGGAGTTCATCTCCAACAAGCTCAACTCCGCGAACTGGATGATCCAGGCCATCGAGCAGCGCCGCCAGACGATGCTCAAGGTCATGAACTACATCGTCGACCGGCAGCGCGATTTCTTCGAGAAGGGCGTGCAGTACCTCAAGCCGCTCACGCTCCGCGAAGTCGCCGAAGTGATCAACATGCACGAGTCGACCGTGAGTCGCGTGACGAACGAAAAGTTCGTGCAGACGCCGCGCGGCGTGCTGCCGCTCAAGTTTTTCTTCTCATCCGGACTGTCGACCACGGCCGGCGAAGACGTGTCGGCGCGCGGCATCAAGGCGCAGATCGAGAAGCTCGTCGCCGATGAAGATCCCAAGCACCCGCTCACGGATCAGGCGATCGTCAATATTCTCAAGGAAAGCGGCGTGCAGATCGCGCGTCGCACGGTCGCGAAGTACCGCGATCAGCTGGGAGTGCTGTCGGCACGCATGCGCAAACGCGTATGACCGGCGGCGCACGGCAATCGACCCTCGGAACTCGGCTTCCTCCTCTCCCCGCGCAGTACGACATGCCAGACTCCACCACGAACCAGCAGCTGGCAATGCGCACCGCGGCCCGAGTGACCGCGCCCGAGGTCGACGTCTCTGTCCTCGTGCCAGCCAAGGACGAGGCGGAGAACCTGCCGCTGTTCATGGAGCAGGCGGCCGCCGCGTTCTCGACCTCGCCGTACCGCTACGAGGTCGTCGTGATCGACGACGGCAGCGTGGACAGCACCTGGCCCATCCTCCGTGACCTCGCCGAGCGCTACGACTTCCTGCGACTGGCGCGGCACCGCGCGCGGCGGGGCATCGCCGACGCGTTGCGCACCGGCTATCTCGCCGCGCGCGGCGGCGTGCTCGTGTTCTACCCCGCCGATCTCCAGTTCAAACCGGAAGACATTCCGCGTCTCGTCGAGCCGATCATGACCGGCGACGCGGACATGGTGACGGGGTTCAAGGAGGGCGTTTACGAGAAGGCCTTCGTGTCCAACGTCTACAATGGCTTGAGCCGGATGCTGTTCCACGTGCCGGTACGCGATCTCAATTCCGTGAAGGCCTACCGCCGCGAGATCATGGACGAGCTGCCCATTCGGCCGGACTGGCATCGCTACATGATCGTCATCGCCGCGGCACAGGGGTTCACGGTCACGGAGATCCCGGTCCCGCTGTATCCACGGCACGCGGGCAGATCGAAGTTCGGACTCTCCCGTATTCCGGTCGGTGTGCTCGACATGCTCGCCGTGTGGTTCGAGCTCAAGTTCGGCCGAAAGCCGTTGCTGCTCTTCGGCATGCTCGGCGCGGCCTTGTTCACGCTTGGAGCGCTCGCGGGAATTGTCGCCCTCGTCGTGTATTTCGTGAGCGGGTACGGGGTCCGGCCCGTGTGGACCATCATTCAAACGTGTCTGATTCTGGGCAGCGTCTTCTTCGCCACTGGCTTGCTCGGCGAGCAGATCGCCGGAGAGCGCGCACAGCTTCGCGAGATTCGCCGGCAGCTGGACGAAGCTGCCACGGATCGCGCGCAACGGTGACCGCCGCGTGAGAGTTCTCTTCCTCACACACTCGTTCCCGCGCCAGGACGGCGACGCGCCCGGCTCGTTCGTGCTGCGCCTTGCCACCGCGCTGCGGAACGAAGACATCCAAGCGACCGTCGTCGCACCGTCCGGCCCGGATCTCCCTGCCCACGCCACTCTCGACGGCGTCCAGGTGACCCGCTTTCACTATGCGCCGCGTCGATTCGAGACATTGGCTTACACCGGAACCATGGCCACGCAGGTGCAGGCCTCGTGGAGCGCGCGAGTGACGTTGCTCGGGTTCCTCGGCGCGGAGTTCAACTGCGCCGTGCACGCTCGCCGCGAGACCAAGCCCGACATCGTCCACGCCCACTGGTGGTTCCCGAACGGTTTGGTCGGCACGTGGCTCGGACGCCTGGCGAACAAGCCGCTCGTGACGACGCTGCATGGAAGCGATGTTCGGCTCGCGCGCAGCGTCGCCTTCGCGCGACCGGGCTTTCGCCACGTCATGCACCGATCGGCAGTCGTCACCGCCGTCTCGCGCTGGCTCGCCGACGAGGCGCGGCAAGTCGTCTCGGCGCCCGCGCCGATCGTCGCCCCGATGCCCGTCGCGACCGAACTGTTCACCCCTGGCGGCAAGCGCTCGCGCGACCGGATCCTGTTCGTTGGTCGTTTGAACAAGCAAAAGGGAATCGAGTTGCTGCTGCACGCGGTGAGCCGGATTCCCGATCGTTCGGTTGCGCTGGATGTAGTGGGCGACGGCGAGGACCGCGCTGAGCTCCAATCGCTCGCGACCGCGCTCGGCATCGGAGAGCGCGTGCGCTGGCACGGGGCGCTCCAGCAGAGCAAGCTGACCGGGTTTTACCGCTCCGCGGCGGCGCTCGTCGTTCCGTCGGTCGGCGAGGGACTGGGCCTCGTCGCCGTAGAAGCGCAGCTCTGCGAGACGCCGGTCATCGCGTTCGATTCAGGCGGATTGCCGGACGTGGTGCAGCACGACCGCACCGGGATTCTCGTCCAGGAAATCGATGCCGGCGCTTTGGCAGCCGCGATCGTGTCCCTCCTCGAGCGCGACGACCATGGCGCGTCGCTCGGCGCCGCCGGCCGCATCCACGCGGTCGCCACCTTTGCCCCCGAGTCGGTTGCTCGACGCTACGCCGACATCTACCGATCAGCCATCGCCAGCTCGCCGAAATAGACTCTGGTTCGGCGTGCAGGTCGCCGTCACGGCGATCATCCTCTGGTTCGTCGGCCTCAGACTGGTCGAGCTCTGGAAACAGTTTCGCGGCACGGCCACCGTAATACATCCCCGGTGGGAGTGGATCGCGCTCTCGTGCGTTGTCGTGCTGCTCGCGTACCTGGTGCTGATCGAGACGTGGCGGCGCATGGTGGTGCAGTGGGGCGAGCGCCTCGGATTTGGCGACGCCGCCGCGGTCTGGTTCGTGTCGGCGCTCGTCCGCTACGTGCCGTTCAACGTTGTGGTGCAACTCGGCGCGTTCGCCGAGCTGGCCCGCCGACGTCGGGTATCGCCGGCGGTCGCGGCGGGCGCCGCGGTGATCAACACCGTCGTGAACCTCGCCACCGGATTCGTCGTCGCGCTTCTCGCCGGCTGGGGCGCGATGAACAGACTCTCACACGGAAATGCGACGCTTGGCGCCGCCGCCGCGGTCGTGCTGATCGTCGGGCTGCTCGCGCTGCCTTCGCTCATGCCGTGGCTCCTCGGGGTTCTGCGGCGAATGACGCGTCGCCCACTCGCGATCGGAGCGCTGCCCCGGTCCGCCGTGTACCAGTCGCTCATCGGCAACGTGTTCGCGTGGACGCTGTACGGGCTGGCGTTCCAGGCCTTCGTCCGCGGCGTGACCGGAGACTCGCGCGGCACTCCGATCGACTACATCGCGGTATGGGCATCGTCATACGTGATCGGTTATCTTGCTCTCGCTGTGCCCGCCGGGCTCTTGGTGCGGGAGGTCACGCAGGCCGATGCGCTGACGATGCTCGGGCTGGTGGCGACCGTAGGGCAGGGCGCGGTCGTGGCGATCACGGCCCGGCTGTGGATGACCCTTCTGGAAATCGTTCCGGCGCTCGTGTATCTGCTGCGCGGCACGCGCGTCCGACCTCACGTTTCTTGATCCGAGATGGCCAGAACTCTTGAGGCAAAGCCGGCGGTCCGCGCGGCCCAGGTAGCGCCCACCACACCGCGCTTCGCGACGGCGTGGGCGTCGCTCGTGTACGCCGTCAGCACGATGCTGCTGGCGTATCCAGCGCTCGCGGGCCAGTTCCTGATCAACGTCCGCAGCGATCAGTACAAGGCCGGGTACGCGTTCCGCGAGTTCGCCGCGAACTCCCTCAGAAGCGGCCATGGCTTTCCGCAGTGGAATCCGTATCTGCTCGGCGGATTGCCGTATGTCGCGGCGATGCACGGCGACATCTTCTACCCGACGTTCCTCCTCCGGATGGTGATGCCCACGGACCGTGCGATGACGTGGGAATTCATCATCCACCTCTTTCTCGCCGGCCTGTTCACGTACCTGTTCCTCAGATCCTGGTCGGTCTCGTTTTTCGGAGCGCTGATCGGCGGGCTGGCGTACATGCTGAGCGGGCCGATCGCCGGGTACGCCTCTCCCGGACACGACGGCAAGCTGTTCGTGAGCGCCCTCTTGCCGCTCGTGCTGCTGCTTCTCGTCCGCGGGATCCGCGACGGGCGTAGCTGGGCCTGGGGCGCGCTCGCCGTCACGATCGGGATGGCCGTACTGAGCCCGCATCCTCAGCTGGTGCAGTATCTGCTGCTCGTTTCCGGCGCGTTCGCGCTGTATTTAGCATTTGCTGATAGCGGGGCAGGGCCGCTGGAACGCCGTGTCGCGATGCGGCGGCTCGGGTTTGCGCTTGGCGCGGTGATCCTCGGCGCGTTGATCGGCGCCGTCCAGTTCCTGCCCGTACGCGAATACGTCCCCTGGTCGCCGCGCGTCGGCGGACGCGGCTACGACTTCGCGACGTCGTTTTCCATGCCGCTCGAGGAGCTGATCAACACCCTCATCCCGCAGTTCAGCGGGATCCTCGACCTCTACTGGGGGCGGAACGGCATTCACTTCCACAGCGAATACGCCGGTGCCGCGGTCATCGTCCTCGCGACGGCGGCGGCCGGCGCCACACTTCGGCCCAGCGTAAAAGGGTTTCGTCGCTTCTGGACGATCACGCTCGTGCTGTCGGTGCTGTGGGCGCTGGGCGGAAGCACGCCGTTCTATCGGCTGATCTACGCGATCGTGCCGGGCACGCGCTACTTCCGCGCGCCGAGCACGATGATGTTCGCCAGCATGTTCAGTGTCGCCGTGCTCGCCGGCCTCGGGGCAGAGCGCGTGCTCGCGCGGCGCGTCACGCCGCGATTTGCCGTGGTGTGGGCCGGCATCGCCGTTGTCCTCGCCGTGCTGGGTGTGAGCGGGGCATTCACGAACATGGCGCACGTGATTGCCGCGGGCTTTCCGCCCGAGCTGCAGGCTGACGAACGGATCGCCGCCAATTTGAGCGCCGTCGTTTTTGGAGCGCTTCGATCCGTGCTCGTGCTGCTGATTGCGGCCGGATTGTGCTGGGCCGTCGCAGCCGGGCGACTCGCCGTTCGCGCCGCGGCAGTGAGCTTCGCGGCGGTGGTGACACTGGACCTCTGGTCCATCGAGCGGCTGTACTGGATCTTCTCGCCGCCCGCCTCGGTGCTGTATGCGTCGGACCCGGCAATCGACTACGTGCGTGGAGCGAAGGAGCCGGGCCGCGTCATCACGTTGGAACTGCTCCCGGGAAGCTTCGGCGATCCCGCGTTTCACGGCGATGGCTTGATGAGCCACGACATTCGTACGTTGCTCGGGTACCACGGAAATGAGCTCGGTCGATTCGAGCTCTTCATGTCGAAGCCAGCACCCGATGCCGCGTACCCGCTCGAGCCGCAGCTCGACCCGGTGATCTGGCGCCATGAGAACGCCCAGTACCTGTACACGACGCTCCCCGATTCGCTCATACCGACGCTGCAGTCGCAGGCGCACATCGAGGGCACGTTCACCAAACTCGTGGGGCCCGTCAAAAACGCCGCCGGATCGACGGTCTACCTCTACAAGCTGCCGGGCGACAATCCCGCATCCTGGCTCGCGACCAGTATGGTGAAGGCCCCGGACGACCAAGCGCTGGCAACCGTGCGCGACGCCCGGTTCGACCCGACTCGCGCCGCAATCGTCGATCCCGACGCGTCGGCAATCACCGCCGCGCAGCTCCAGGCAATGCCGGCGGCGCCGACTCAGCGCACGACGATGATCCGCTACGAGCCGGGCTCGATCGACGTCGGACTGGATCAGCCCGCGGCTTCCGGCCAAGCCCTTATTGTATCCGAGAACTTCTATCCCGGCTGGCAGGCCACGGTCGACGGAAAGCCCGCACCGGTGGCCCGCATGGACTACAACCTGATCGGCGTCGCCATGCCCGCGGGTGGCCGCAGCGTGCGCCTCCGTTTCGTCGACGCCGCGTACGAGCAGGGAAAGATCGTGACCTTGCTCGCGTTGGCAGTGGCCGTGGTCTTGTGGATTGCGGGCGTGGTGATCGACCGCCGGCGCCGGCCGGCCCTCCAGACAACGTGACCGCACCATCGACTCTGGCTCTCGAAGCCCAGGAGAGCGCGCTGAAGTTGGAGCGCGCGCTCGTCATCGTCCCGACCTACAACGAGTGCGAGAACATCGCCCGCCTGATTCAGCGGGTTCTCGGCCAGGATCCTCGGCTCGAAGTGCTCGTTGTCGACGACGGTTCGCCCGACGGCACTGCCCAGATTGTCGAAGGGATCATGTCTGGTAATCCTCGAGTCCACATTCTCAAACGCCCGCGCAAGATGGGTCTGGGCACGGCGTACATCGCCGGGTTCGGGTGGGCGCTCGAGCACAGCTACGACTTCGTGTTCGAGATGGACGCCGACTTCTCACACGATCCGAATCACCTGCCGGACTTCCTTCACGCGATCCAATCGACCGACCTCGTGCTCGGATCACGGTATCGCGAGGGGAGGGTGACCGTCGTGAATTGGCCGATCGGGCGGCTGTTGTTGAGCTATTTCGCGAACGTCTACGCCCGATTCGTGACCGGGCTTCCCGTGTGGGACGCCACCGGCGGTTTCAAGTGTTTTCGCGCGTCTGTTCTACAATCGATTGATTTGACGAAAGTTAAGTCAAATGGCTACGCATTTCAGATTGAGATGAGCTTTCGCGCCTGGAAGCGCGGATTTCGCATCGTGGAGATCCCGATCGTCTTCGTGGACCGGACCGAAGGCACCAGCAAGATGTCCAAGTCCATCGTACGCGAAGCCGTCTGGATGGTCTGGCGGCTCAGGTGGTGGGGCATCACGAAGAAGTTCTAGCCTCAACAATTGAGGGAAAGCAGTGATTCCTGGCGGCCGGGCGTTTTACAAGATGAGCGGATCGGGCAACGACTTCGTCGTCGTGGACGCGAGGCGCGACCCACCAGGCCCGCTCGGCGAGCCAGCCGTGATTTCGCGGCTTTGCGCCCGGGGCACGGGCGTCGGGGCCGACGGAATCGTATTTCTCGAGCCGTCGGATACGGCCGACGTCCGGCTGGTCTACCTGAACGCCGATGGCAGCCGTGCCGAGTTCTGCGGCAATGCGACGTTGTGCACGACTCGGCTCGCCGTCGAGCTCGGGGCCGGGAGCCCGGCCGGCATGTCGATCGAGACGGACAGTGGCATCGTCCAGGCGCGTCTGAGCCACGGACTCCCGGAGATCGACCTCCAGCCCGTCACCGAGACATCGGCCGAACTGGGCGGCATTCCGCTCGATCCTGGCGAGTCCAGGATGGGGTTTGCGGTGGTCGGCGTCCCACATCTGGTCATTCGTTGTCGCGACGTGGCGACCGTGGACGTGGTCGGCCGAGGCCGGCCGCTGCGGTCGCACCCGAGCTTTCCGCGAGGCGCCAACGTCAACTTCGTTTCGGCGGCAAACGGTGGGTGGCGGATGCGGACCTACGAGCGCGGCGTCGAGGCAGAAACCTTGGCGTGCGGCAGTGGCGCCGTGGCGGTGGCGATCATGCTGGCGGCCTGGGGTGAGGCGAAGCCGCCGGTCGATCTCGAAACCAGTTCAGGTCGCTGCCTGAGAATCAGCCTCGACCGGCGTGGGGAAGCTTGGCAGCCGAGCCTGGCCGGCGAAGGCCGCGTCGTGTATCAGGGGCAGCTTGCGGAGATCTGACCCAAGTCGTTGGCATTTGGCCGGTTAGATCGGAAGCTTCTTACAGGCGGAGGATGTGGAGAATCGAGTTCTCCACAGTTTTCCCCGGCGCCAGTTTACATAATACATCTTATACGAACCAGCATGGCGAAGCGACAGAAAAGCGCCAGCCGATGCTGGCGCTACACTGTTCCATTGCTGCGGGCCGTTGGAGGAGCGCGCGCGACCGGCCCTTCGCTGGATCAGACGGCTGCTATTTCTTGGCCGGCTGCGCCGTCAACTCGCCGATCCGTACACGCGCTTCGGACGCGACGGCCTGCGTGTTGGGGTCGTTGGCCAGCGACGACCAGAGCTGGCGCGCCTTGGCCGTATCGCCAGCGTCGCCGTACGTCCTGGCGGCCTTCGCCAGGAGGAACGCGTGCTCGGTCTGCATGGTTGCCGCGGCCGCAGCGGCATCCTCGTATTGCTTCGCGGCCTTGGGCAGCTGCTTCATCTGGGCGTACCCGTCGCCCTCGAGGCTCAGGATCGTCGACCGGGCATTCGTCGCAGCACTCGACCCCGCTGCCTTCTGTAGAACGTTGAGGCCGTCCTGGAACTTGCCGGCATCGTAGTCGATCTGAGCCAGCAGCATCGCGGCCTCGACCCCCGCCGGCGTCGAGCCGTACTTCGAGAACACGGTTTGAAGATCGTTCTGAGCCAGCGGCAGGTTGCCCGCGGTCATCGACTGCTTTGCGTTCATGAGCGCCTTTTCGGCGTTCTCGGCCTGGATCTGACGCGACCGCGAGTAGAACCAGTAGACGCCTGCCGCGACCAGAACCACGACGGCGCCGACGGACAGCGCCGTGGAATTGACGCGTGTCCAATCGAGCAGCGTTTGCGCGCGATCGGCGGCGGACTCTCGTTTCTCTATGGGTGTGCTGGTCATGAGCTCGTCTTGATTTCGGGGTACAAGTGCCCCTGGCGTGACTCGAACACGCGGCCAACGGTTTAGGAAACCGCTGCTCTATCCATCTGAGCTACAGGGGCAAGCGTTATTTCACAACAACTTAGCTTCGATCCTTACGCTGCGCTCGCCTGTTTGTTTGCCGTTTGTTTGCCGTTCTCGCCGGAAGCGTTGCCATTGGCGTCGCCGAATCGCCGCGCGACAGCGCGGGTCAGGTCGGCTTGGTCGATGATGTTGTATCGGTCGAACATATCGCGGGTCTTCCAGCCGCACAACTTCATGATCTCCCCTTCCGAGACACCAGCCCGGCGGAAGTCGCGAGCGGCGGAACGCCGCAGGTCGTGGACGAGCCGACCCTCGAGCCCCGCAACCTTACACGCCTTCGACCAGACCTTCCGGAAGTCGCCAATCGGCTTGCCATTGCGGTGGAAGACGTGAAGTCCGTTCCGAACGCGCGATCGCGCTAGGAGCAGGTCGCGCAGCTCCGACGCATTGGCGAACGGGAACGTGCGCGCGTCGCCGCCTTTCGTGTCCGACTCGCTGATCCGGATGCAGGCGTTCGGGCCGGGCACCGGCTCGTCATGCTCGCCGGGAAAGTGTTCGTCGTCCCAATCGACCTGAGCCCACACGAGCCCGGACCCTTCACCGCGTCGCCAACCCGTCATGCGCAGGTATCGGATGAGATCGGCGACCTCGCGCGGCAGACTGGCGACCAACACGGCAAAGTCCGTGGCTTCGATGAACCCGGTGCGCTTCTCGCCTTCCGCGGGCTGCTTGAAGACAGGTTTTGTCGCGAGCACGTCCTGGTCAACCGCGACGCCGAACGCGGCCGACAGGACGCCGATTTCGTAGCGAATCGAATTGCGAGCCGCGCCAGCCTCGAGCCGCGCGTCCTGGTAGTCGCTGACGCGGGCTTTCGTGATCGTGATGACCTTGGTCGTCTCGCCGAAGAATGCGTCCAGGTGCGTGAATGCCTGAGCGGCTCGCTTCCATGACGCATTGCCGGACCGCACGTAGTGCTTTC
>DATISA010000061.1:0-32903 GCA_035469245.1 Gemmatimonadaceae bacterium | reverse complement strand
GTGACGAAAAGCGTCGTTCCCTGCTGGGCGAGCTGGAACAGGAGGTCCCACAGGAATCGGCGGGCCACCGGGTCGACGCCCGCGGTCGGCTCGTCCAGGAACAGAATGCGCGGTTGATGGATCAGCGCACACGCAAGCGCGAGGCGTTGCTTGAGTCCGCCGGAGAGGCTCCCCGAGGCCTGTTCCTCGCGGCCATCGAGCCCGCAGAGCGTCAACAGTTCCCGTTTGCGCGCGGCCGCGGCGGCTGGGGGCACCCGGTACGCGTCGCCGTAGAAATCGAGGTTCTCGCGCACCGAGAGATCGGGATAGAGGCTGAACTTCTGCGAGACGTAGCCGATCGCCCGCTTCACCATCTCGGGCTCGCGCGCGATGTCGTAGCCGCCGACCGTCGCCCGTCCGCCACTCGGCGCCAGCACGCCGCAGAGCATGCGGATCATCGTCGTCTTGCCCGACCCGTTGGGGCCGAGCAGGCCGAAGATCTCGCCCTCGCGGATCCGCACGTTGACGCGGTCGAGCGCGACCCGCTCGCCGAACTTTCGCGTCAGGTCCTCTGCGACCACTGCGTCCGCCATCGCCCCGCGTCCCGTCCTATGCCCGCTGCTTCTGCATGTTGGCGAAGCTCAACCCGCCGAGCACGACGGCCATTGCAACCAGACCCACGTAGTCGCGCAGGACCCCGGCGAACCCGCTGCCTTTGAGCATCAGGTCGCGCATCCCTTCCAGGAAGTAGGTCATCGGCAGCGCCCAGGCGACCGGCTGCAGCACCCGCGGCATCGACTCGATCGGGAAGATGAAGCCCGACATGCACAGCGAGATGATGAAGATGAAGATGTTCAGGAAGCTGGCCTGGAGCTGCGTCTCGGAGATCGCGGAGATGAACGTGCCGAGCGCCAGCAGCGCGAGGATGAACGCGGCGTTGAGCGCGATCACGCCCGCTAGCGACCCGTGGATCGGCAGAGCGAACACCAGGAGCGAGAGCCCGATCGACAGGGCCGCGTCGAACGCGGAGATGATGCCGCACGGGAGGATCTTGCCGCCGAGGAGCGCCATGCGGGAGAGGGGGGTCGCCCAGAGCTGCTCGATCGTCTGTTGCTCCTTCTCGCGGACCAGTCCCGTCGTGGTCACCGTCAGGCTCACCAGCATGACGACGATGCCGATAGTGCCCGGAAGGAAGAAGTCGGAGTCGCGCATCTTCGGGTTGTAGAGGATGGTTTCCTCGATCTTGACCGGCGCCGGCCGGGGCGGGGCGGCGGTGCTGTCCGGGTCGTCGAGGATCAGCGATTTCGTCGCTTCCGGGCTGGTGAGCACCTTGGCGCCATACCGCGCCGCCAGCGCCACCGTCGGCATGGTGCCATCGACGAGGAGCTTGAACGTGGTCTGCTTGCCGTCGGTCACGCGCTGCGAGAAATCCGCCGGGATGATCAGCCCGAGGTGCGCGCGCCCGTCCTGCAGCCTGGCGTTGATGGCCTCGGCCGAGTCGACCTCCTCCACCCGCATGCCGCCTTCGTTGCGCAGGCGGTCCTTCAACGACAGGCTGAAGAAGCTGCGGCTCTGGTCGAGGACGGCGACCCGCAGATCGTCGATCGTGATGCGCAGGGCGAAGCCGAACAGGAACAGGATGATGACCGGGAGGGCGAGCACGTACCCGATCAGGCGCGGGTCCCTGCGGATGTGGAGGAATTCCTTTCGAACGACGGCACGCAGTCCTTGCATGGTGATTACCGCATGGTCCTCAAAACAGGTTAGACGACGTAGCTGGTCGACAGTGAGACGTCAACGGCGCGGGCGGCTGATCGGAATCGCGCGCCACACGGCCTATGCCCGCTGGCCGGCAAGCGCGGCGCGAATCGCCGGCAGCGCGACCTCGGCGGCGGCTTCGCCGCGATCGACGAGCTCGTCGAGCCGGCGGAAATCGCTCACCGTAATGCCCCGCAGGTCGGGCGTCACGCATACATCGACCAGCGCGAGATTGGCCAGCGTACGCTCTCGGGCGCCGATGTCGATCGCGGTCAGGAGGTTGCGGCCGATCGTCGGACTGGTGGCGCGGCGCAGCCAGGCGCGCCAGCCGGTGGCATCCGGTACGGACGGCGTGGGCGGCGCCTCTTCCCCGCCGCCCTGGCGGCCCGCCGAGACACAGACCGCCAGGACCGTGTCGGCGCCCTCGCGGCGCAGCACGTCGGCGGGCAACGAGTTCACGATCCAGCCGTCGACGAAGCGATGCCCGTCGATGCACACCGGAGGAAAGATCCCGGGAATGGCCGTGGTCGCGTCGACCGCCTGCCAGACGATGCCGCTCGACAGGACGAACTCCCGCCCGGTCGCGAGGTCGGCGGCCACCGCCCAGAACGGGGTGGGCAGGTCCTCGAACCGCACCGTGGGGCCCTGACGTCTGAAGATCTCGCTCTTCTTCCGTCCGCGCAGAATCGCCGCGTGCGGCAAGCCGAAATCGAGCAACGTTCGCCGCGGATTGAGGGAGATCTCGCGCAGCAGGCTGTAGAGGTCGGCGCTGGTCATCCCGTAGGCGACGCCGCCGCCGATGATCCCGCCCATGCTGGTGCCGGCGATCATGTCGAATTCGATCCCGGCCCGTTCAAAGCACCGCAGCGCACCAACGTGAGCGATTCCGCGCGCGCCGCCGGCGCTGAAGGCGATCCCCACGCGGCGCCGCGCCGTGATGCGCGCGAAGCGGCGCAGCGCGACTGCCGTGCCACTCCGCGGCGCGGTACGCACGACGGCGGGATCATCGAGGACGCTGCGGTCGAACGTCGCGGCGCGCTGGGTGTGTATCCAGGCGCGGTCCGACGACCATTCGATGCGGGTCGGCGTCACTCCCGGGTGTGCGGCCAGCAGCGGCCCCGCGTCCACGCCGCCGAGCACCCACAGCGCGTCCGGGCGCGGCACTGGCAGCGCGGCGGCCTGCCGATCCGGATCGACCCGCGCAATGACCAGCGGGACGCTGTCGAAGCCCCGCTCCGGCAGACTGGGGTGCACCGTGACGCCCTGCGGTGTCGCGCCCTCCGGCGGCGCGTCGAGCAGCATCACCGGAATCTGCATCTCGTCGTGCAGCGCCACCGCTAGGTTGAGCAGGACGCGGCGCGCCTCGGCGGTGGGCGGAGCCACCGCCACGACACAGTGCGGGCGTAAGGCCGGCGGTCCGGCGAGCAGGTGGGCGCGGAGCCGGCGACTCAGGGTGTCGCTGATCACCATCGTCAGGTGCGGCGCACGGTGCAGCAGCTCCTGGAAGGCGCGGCGCTCGAGGACCACCAACGTCGTTTCCACGGCGGCGATCACCGTCGCGGAGCGCGGCTCGCCGGTGATCAGCGCCATCTCGCCGAACCAGTGCCCCGGTCCGAGCTGTGCCACCAACTCTTCGCCACGCGGTGTCGGGACGAGGACGCGCACCATGCCCGAATCGACGACGTAGAACGCGTCGCCCGGTTCCCCTACCCGGCAGAGGACCTCGCCGGGGCGCACGGTGCGATGCCGAGCCTGGGCCGCGACCTCGCCCATCACGTCGTCGGGAAGCTCGGCGAACAGCGGCAGCGCGCGCAACTGCGCCGCGAGCGGCGCCACCGATTCCGTTCCGGCGGCGCCCGCGGATGTCGATGGCATCGACGCGGCGAAGGGCGGCTGTTCGATCATCGTCCTGGCGGCGGAGGCCGGCTCAGCCCCACTCCGGCGAGGGGAGCGGCGCGCCGTCGAGCAGCGCGCTGATGTGCATCATCAGGCGGTTGGCCAGTGCGATCTCGCCATCGCGATCGAGGGTCGTTGGCGGCGGCGGCAGCGGGGGACCGAACACGGCCGCCACGCGCCGGCGGCGCGGCAGGAATGTGCCCAGCGGCAGGGCTTCGCTCGGGCCGCGCAGCGCCACCGGTACGATCGGCACCTGAGCCGCTGCGGCGAGCCGGATGACGCCGGGCCGACCGAGTAGCGGCCGGCCGCTGCGCGAGATCCCTCCCTCGGGAAAGACGATCAACGGTCCGCCCGCCGAGAGCACGGCATGGGCGAACGGAGAGCCCCCCAGATCGAACTGCGTCGCGGAGAGGGGGACGGGGCCGATGATTCGGCAGAGCGCGCGAATGGGGATCTGTTCGTCGTGGATGCGGCCGATGACGAAGCGCGTCGTGAGCGGCAGGTAGTACCAGAGAAAGGCCCAGTCGAGCATGGAGAGATGGTTCGAGGCGATCAGGTACCGTCCGCCGCTCGGCAGGTGCTCGACTCCCTCGTGCTCCATGCCGAAGTAGAGCCGGAACAACGGCTTGAGAATTCTGTACAGCGGTAGGTAGATGAACCGGAGCTGGGGCGGCATCTCGGCCGCGCCCGTCGGCGTCCGAGCGCCCGCGTGCTCCGCGTTGCGCGCGGCGCCGGCCTCAGCCACCGGGCTCCTCCACGATGATCTCCGGCGCGCCCGAACGGCCCCGCGCCGTGTGGGCGGGGGCGGTATACAGGACGCGTCGGATGCCGTGTCGTTCGAAGGGCTTCCACGCCGTCTCCGGTTGCGCCAATCGGTCGGCGATCGCATAGAGCGCCAGCGGGTGATGGCCGACGCCGAAGTGACTGCCGACGATGCCGACGTTCTCGCGCAACGGACCGACCTGCTGCACGCAGCCCTGCCAGGCGACGACGCCGTCGCTGCGACTGTAGATCGCGGTGGTTGGCACCGGGGGCGGTTCGGCGAGATCGCGGTGGCCGCGACCGTGCTCGATGCTCTGTCCGCTCAGTCGCTCGTATGTCCGCACCGAGTTGGACGCGCGCGGGTCGACGGCGAAGGGGCTGCAGAGCGTGATCACCTGCCGCACGTCGTCGGGAAACACTTTGGCCAGCTCGCGGGCATAGATGCCGCCCAGGCTCCATCCGATGAGGCTGACCCTGCGGCCATGCTGCGCCCGGATGCGGCGGAACTGCTCGCGCAACCGCGCCGGCATGCCGGGAACCGGTCCGATGTTCCGTCCGAGCTCCCACCCGTGGACCGCGTAGCCGCGCCCGCGGAGGAACAGGCGCAACGGGATCGTCGCGAAGTCGGTGGCGCCGAGCGGCGGAAGCGCCAACACCGGATGGCCGTCGCCGCGGGGCACGCGCCGAAGCCACGGATAAGAGAGGAAGTAGGCCGCGAGCTCCGCCGCCGAGCGGACCTCCAGCAGGCGGAGGAGGAGCGAGGGCGGAGGCGGATGCGATCCGGTCGTCGACACGAGAGTAGCGCTAACAGGCTGACAAGGGGATCAAACGATCATTCCGACGGTTGCCGGCCCACGCCGCTGGGCGGAGGCCCCTCGCTCAGCGCGCCTCCCGGCAGACGTTCATCATGCATGCCGCCATTAGATGCCGCCCATAAGGCCATGCCGTCAAGAGAAAGCTGAGATGCTTTCGCTAGTCCCTGGGTTGGCATCATGCAAGAGCCGCGCGGACGAACCGTGCTGCTGGCGCCGCCACGCAGACGGCAAGTCGCGTGGGATCATGCCCGGGGCATGGCACTGGCGATCGGCGATGAAGTCGGTGGTTCGGCGCGTAAGCGGCGAGAAGTGGCCGGCGTACAGGCAGATCCCCACCGCACGCAGGGGCGCCGCGTCGCGACGATCCTGCGTGGGCGCCGGCGGCGCTGGTCGATCCACCGCTTGGGGTGCAGGCCGGGCGGCTCGAGCGCCGTCGGCCGAGGGTTGGGTCATGAAGGTGGTCCAGAAGGTCGGGTGGACGTGGTGGCTCTCGGGGATCAGGTCGGCGGCGCCGTCGTAGTGACCGGGGCGTTTCGGCACGGGCGGGACACGGCGGACGCGATCGCCGTCGAAGAACCGATCGCTGTCGACGGCGGGATGACCATGGGTGCTCCCAGAACGGTCACTCCAGCCGACGCGGCGTGATCATGATGCTCGGAACGGAAGCGCGGGTGCGGAGGACCGAGTCGACCGTCTCGACAAGGTCCTCGACATCCAGCAGTGCTCCGGCGACGTAGCCCCGAGCCGCCCAGATGGGGAAGAGATCGCCGGCGAGCTGCAGATCCCAGCCCGAGGCGAACTCGGTGCGTGCGTCGCCATCACCGCCGGCGCAGTCGCCCACGACGACGCGCGTGAAGTTGACCCGCGGGTGCTCCGCCCGCCACGCTTCCACGAGCTTGTCGAGCGCCGCCTTCGACACCGCGTACGACCCGAGGCCCGGCCACGGTGGGGTCATCGACGCACTCACCGAGGACAGGTAGGCGGCGGCGCCGTTTGCGGCCTCCAGGTGCTTGATCGCCGCTGCGGTGACCAGGGCCGCCCCGGTGACGTTGGTGCTGAAGACCTGGGCCCAGGTGGCCGCGTCCATGTCCGCCAGTCGCTTCAGCGGGCCGATGCCGGGGCAGTAGACGAGCGCGTCGATCCCGCCCATCTCGGCGACGACAGCGGCGATCGCGGACCGGCACGACGCCTCGTCGGTGACGTCGCACTCGAAGGTCGTGGCGCGGTTCCCGATCTCCGCGGCGGCTGTCTCCAGCCGCTCACGGCGCCGGGCCAGCAGGGCGACGTCCGCCCCCCTCCGGCCGAGACCGACCGCGATGGAACGACCGAGACCGCTCGAGGCCCCAACGACTGCGACCCTCATGCGTCAGACCCCCGTATGGCGCCCTGACAACGCCTTTCGCCCATCACCACATATCCTTGGCTCACCGGACCGTTCCCCATTCATCGCCAACCTGGCGCGATGCCGTAGAACCGGAGAGCGTTCTCGCCGAGCACCTTGCGCTGCGACTCGACCGGAAGTGAGGCAATCCTCTCCCGGATCTCGCCGACCACGTTGAACGACGCGTCGATGTGCGGGTAGTCGGACGCCCAGACGAAATAGTCGGCGCCGAGGTGCTCCACGATCTTGTCGGTGATCGATTCATCCGGCTCGGCCGAGATGAGGCACTGGCGCTTGAAGTATTCCGAGGGCCGGAGCTTCAGCGACGACAGGCCACGCATGACGTCGAACTTGTGATCGAGGCGATCGAGCCACGCGGTGATCCAGTTCGAGCCCGCCTCGAGTACGGCAAGACGCAGACGTGGATAGCTCTCGAACAGACCGCGCGTCATCATCGAGGTGAATGCGGCCATGACGTCGAGGGCGAGGAACGTAAAGGCGAAGACCGTCTGCCCGACGGGCGTGGCGAGCTGGCCGCGGCTCGCGCGGTCGTCCCTGCCGCCCAGCCAGGGCGCCAACATGCCGTTGCTGCGGGCGACGACGTGGAACGCAATCGGCATGTCGAGATCCTGAACGGTCTCCCAGAAACGTGCGAGCTCCGGGTCGTCGAACTGGAGGCCGCCGCGTGACGCGGGATCGGGCGAGAGATAGACGCCCGCGCATCCATCCTTCCGCGCGCGCTTCACCTCCTCGACTGCACCCTCTGGGTCCATCAAGCAGATGTGCGCGATCGGCACCAGCCGGCGGAGATCGTGCGCGCAGAACCCGACGATCCAGCGGTTGTAGGCGCGGCAATACGCCGTCGCGAGCTTCGCGTCACGGACCAGGCCTTCCCAGGCGATGCCAATCGTGGGGTAGAGCAGGGCGATGTCGATCGACTCGCCGTCCATCACCTCGAGCCGCGCGGCCGGGTCGTAGCCGCCCGGGGGACAGCCGTCCTCGTAGCTGAGCCTGCCAACGGACATCAGATCCTTGGAGTCCATCCCGATGCCACCGAGCCCGGCGAGCCGGCCACGCAATCCCAGGTGCGGCCGTCCGTCGACCAACAAGACCTCGACGCCCTGCTCGTCCCTGGCAATGCGGATCGCGCGATCGCGGAGCTCGGGCTCGAGGTACTTCTCCCAGGTGTCGCGCGGCTCGAGGACATGGCCGTCCGCATCGACCGTGAGCATGCGTTTTTCGGGCGTCATGGTCTGCCTCTCTTCCTCAACGCCGGTCCCCGGGTCGAGTGCCTCGCGGGGGCCTCGCCGCTTGCCGAGTTCCATATGGCTTCGCCCCTCGCGCCGCCGACTGCGGCTCGGGCGGGCCCGCTGCGATCCGGAGGGCGATCTTGCACATCGTGGCGACAGGCCTTGCGCCGCGCGACGGTCTACGTCCCGGCAAGCCGCGCCGCTTCCGCTCGAAGCAAGGCCTTGTCGACCTTGCCGCTGCTGCGTAGCGGCAGCTCGTCCTCGCGTCGCAGCCACAGATGGCGCGGGACCTTGTAGCTGGCGAGCTCGGCGCGACAGTGTTCGACGAGCGCGGCCGGCTCGACCGGCCGGGCGGCGACGACGAACGCGGCCACGTCCTCGCCGCGCGGGCCTGCCGGCACCGGGACGACGTGCGCCGCGCCGACGGCCGGGTGGCGAAGCAGCGTCGCCTCGACCTCGGCGGCCGCGACGTTGACGCCCGCCGTCTTGATCACGTCCTTGATGCGACCGAGAAAGTGCAGCGCACCGTGCTCGTCGAGCTGCCCCCGATCGCCGGTGTGGAAGAATCCGTCGGCGTCGAAGCACTCGCTCGGTGCGAGGCCGTCGTAGTGGGAGAAGAGGGTCGGTCCGCGCACGCAGATCTCCCCGGCGGCTCCCGCGCCGACAGGCGCGCCGCGCTCCGGGTCGCAGATGCGCACTTCCCGACCCGCGACGGGCGCGCCGTGACTCGATGCGCGCAGCTCGAGTGGGGTGGTCGCCGGCCACGCGGTGAACATCGGGCCGGTCTCGGTCATGCCCCAGGTGCCGACCGCTCGGTGGTCGGGTGGGTAGAGGCGCGCCGCCCACGGCGTGTTGGCGCCGACGCCCTTGTGGAGCGCGAGCTTGGTCGACGCGAAACGCGGGTGCTGGATCAGCGCCTCGGCCTGGTGCGGCCAGGCGAAGAACACCGTGCAGCGCTCCGCCTCGAGGAGGTGGAGCACCTCGCCGGGCTCGAACACCTCGGTCGCGACGACGGCGGCGCCGCGCGCGAGCGTCGCGAGCGCGACCGCCACCAACCCGGCATTGAAGAAGAACGGCAGGTAGCCCCACGTACGATCGCTGGCTTCGAGGCCCAGCGTCTCGGCAACGTCGCTTGCCGAACGGCAGAGCGCCTGATGGGCATGCACTGCGCCTTTCGGCTCCGAGGTCGTGCCCGAGGTGAACGTCACCGTCGCGGGGTCCGCCGGCGCCACGCGTCCGGTGAGCGCGTCCGGCCATTGGCGGCCGAGCGCGATCCCGGGCGCGGCCAGCGTCCCCACGACGCGGGCCGGCTCATCGGAGAGCCAGACCACCTGGCGCAGCGCCGGCAGCGCCGCGTTGAGCACCGGCGCCGCCGCATGCCCCGCGTCGGCGGCGAGCTCCTCGAGCATCGCTTCGTAGTCGTGGCGCAGAAACCGTCGCACCGAGAGGAGCAGCGCGATGTCCGCGCTCCGCAGACAGTGCCCGAGCTCGCGCGGGCGCGCGAGTGTGCTGAGTGGGACGAGGACGCCGCCACAGCGCCAGACGCCGAACGCCGTCGCGATCCACTCGGCGCGGTTCGGCATCAGGAGTCCGACGCGCGTGCCGCGGCCGACCCCGCGCGCCGCCAGCCCGCGGCCGATCGCGAGCGAGTCGTCGCGCAGCTCGGCAAACGTCGCGCGCCGGCGGGGACTGATGAAAGCGTCGTTGGAGGGAAAGCGGGCCGCGACGGCGTCGAGCAGCGCGGGCAGCGTCTGGGGATCCGTCGCCTCGATCATCGTCGCTGCGTCGCTCAGACGCGCACCGGAAGGCGATCCCATCCGCGGACGGTGCTGGTGCGGGCGCGCTCGGCATGTTCCTCGTCGACTTCCCACCGCGGGAAACGCGCCAAGACCTCCTCGAGGGCGACACGGCCCTCGAGGCGCGCCAGCGCCGCCCCCAAGCAGAAATGCAGCCCATACCCGAAGGTCAAATGGTGATCGATCTTGCGGCGGACATCGAAGCGGTCGGCATCCGCGAACCGGCGATCGTCCCGATTGGCCGAGGCAGTCAGCAGCAGCATGACGGACCCTTCGGGCACCGTCGTCCCGTAGAACTCGACGTCACGCGTGACGAAGCGGGCCTGCACCGGCGACGGCGCTTCGTACCGCAGGATCTCCTCGATGGCGCCCGGGATCAGGCTGCGATCGTTCAACAGGCGATCGCGCTCGCCGGGGTGCTTGGCGAGCAGGTAGCCGGTCCAACCGATCAGGCGGGTGGTGGTTTCGTTGCCCGCGGCGGCCAGCAGCGTCGTGTAGTTCGCGATCTCCTCCTCGTCGAGATGGCGCTCCACGCCGTGTTCGTCGACGAAGGTGATCGTGACCAGGTCGGTCATCAGGTCGTCCGAGGGGTGCCGGCGGCGGAAGTTGATGTAGTCACTGAACTGCACCTGGTCGGAGAGCACCGCCATCGGATCGATGCCGCTCGAGCGGCGGTCCTCGTCGATGCGGAGACCGGCGTCGATGTGATCGCGAACCGCTTCCTGGTCGGTTTCGGGAATGCCGAGCATCTCGCTGATGACCCGCATCGGCATGTCAGCGCCGAGATCACGCACGAAATCGAACCCCCGGCTGCCCACGAACGGGTCGAGGGCCCGAGCGCAGAACTGGCGGATGCGCGCCTCGAGTGCCGCCACCCGTCGCGGCGTGAACACGCGGCTCATCAGGCCGCGGTGCAAGTCGTGGACCGGGGGGTCCTCGAAGATGAACATGCCTCGCGGCGCCGTCACCCCGGCGCGGATCATCTCGAGCACCGTTCCCTTGCCGGAAATGAACGTCTGCCAGTCGCGCGAACAGGCCTCGACGTCGGCGAATCGGCTGAGCGCGAAGAAATCGAAGCGCTCGTTGCGGTACAGCGGCATCTCGTCGCGCATGCGCTTCCACATCGGGTACGGATCGTCGTCGATCTGGAAGTCGTACGGGTCGTAGTAGATCTCGCCCGAGCCTTCCCGGCCCTCTGTTGGCACCTGCGGTGCTCCTTCTCTCTTTTTCGGAATCGCTCGGGATGATGACGGCGGTTCCGGATTAGACGTGCGCGGCGACTCGATCCCGAGTGGCGGTCATGCGGTCTACTTTCCGTATCGCGACAGGCTGTCCAGAACGAACACCTGCGGGTCGAACTTGAGTTTCGCGTCGTAGGGACCGTTGGGTGAGGCCTTGATGCCCGCGACCGTGGCCCGGTGCATCTTCATGTTCTCTGAGCACTGAAAGGCCATGTTTGAGCCCTGGATGTAATCCGCCGTGCCATCCGGCCGCACGGCCTTGTAGGGCATCCACGCCATGACTTGCCCTGTGATCAACAACTCGTCCTGCCAGTTGTACTTCCGGTTCCAGGCTCCCTGAAAGGCGATGGTGTCGATATACAGCTGGATCTTGCCGAAGAGATAGTAGCGATCCTTTGGTACGCCCTCGACGACGTAGAATCGTCGCTTCGCCAGGACCGCCGTGGTCGGGGCCCATGCGATACCCTTCCACGCCGGGTCCATGTAGCCGAGGAAGTGGAGGTCGGGCCACATGGCCTTCCATCCCTTGCCCTCGCCCAGCCAGACGTTGTTCGATTTCCCAGCCAGGCTCAACGGGTCCACGTAGCGCAGTTGCTCCACCTCGCCGGTGAGCTTCCACACGAAGTCCTCGGGCTTGCCGTCGAAGAACGGTCCGTCGTCCTGGCTGAGGTCCGAGCCAAAGAAGCCATCGGAGCGGTTGGCGGGGCTCACCTGCCGCACGCGACGGAGCGCGGGGACGTAGCTCCACGCCGAATCCCGCTTGTCCGGATCTCGGTAGCGCCAGCTGAGGGCGGCGGTACCGCTGACGTCGCTCGGGCTGGTGACGACGGCGAGGGTCTGGCTGAGGAGGTTCTGGGGATTCGGCACCTTGTCCTCTGCGGGGACGCCGTCGAAGTTCATGTAGCGCGCCTCGACATCGACGCGCCGATCCAAGCCGTTGGGATTCATGAAGTTGAGCTGAGACTCGGCGTGGACGGTCCCGAAGTACCAAGTCCGATAGAGGTAGTTCCACACGACCTTGGCGCCCGCGTCGGGGTCGTTGGGATCGATCTTCGGGAACGGGAAACCGATGATGTAGTCGGGCTGCACGCCCGTGGTCGCGTCGACGACGTTGCCTTCCTTGCCGATGACGTACCGGCCCTCGTTGGCTTTGGTGCCCTCGAGGAGATCGGGGGGCCACGTGTACTTGTCCGCCGGCCAGTCGACTATCCCGTTGGTGTATTCGCCGTTGCGATAGTGATCGAGCACCTCCGGAGGCAGCAGGTCCTTGGCGAGCTCCCAGTTGCTGGAATCCAGGACGTCGCCGGGCTTCAGCGCGGTCGCCGCGGAGGCCGGGGAGTCGGCAGCAGCCGCAAGGGCACTAGACCCGCCGACCGCGAGGATAGCGAGTGCGGTAGCCAGTAATACCGTCGGAGTTCTGCGGTGCATCGAACACTCCCGCGCTGATACGTGCATCGAACGCCCCCTTCGCCGTGCTGGCTGGCCGTCTGTCGGTCGACCCGATCCGTGACTTCACTCGCGGGCACCCAAGTTGGGCGTCCCGGGCGACCGCGGAGCTCAGTCTCCCGGCGAATTTCAAGTTTCCATTTGCGGAGAACCTAGTTGCGTCGAAACGAGAATACAATGCTCAACCACGTCCCCCGGCGCGATCCCGCGATTCCGCATCGCGCCTGATCATCGAGCTACGAGCGGCGCCGGAAGCGCACCGGCAGGTCGTTCAGGCCGCGGACGATGAAGGTTTCGAGGTAGGACAGCGCGCCCGGGTCGACCAGCTGAAAGTGGTCGAGCCGCGCGAGCAGCCGCTCGAAGCTGATGCGCACCTCGGTGCGGGCGAGGCTGGCACCGGGACAGAAGTGTTCGCCGTGACCGAAGGCGACGTGGCGCCGGGCGTTCGCGCGCTTCGGATCGAAGCGGTCGGGATCGTCGAAGACACGCGGGTCCCGGTTGGCAGCGCCGATCACCGCCATCACGATGGACCCCGCCGGGATGTTGACGCCGGCGAGGCTCGTATCGCGCATCGCCAAACGGAAGGAGCCCTTGATGGGCCCCTCGAGGCGTAGACACTCCTCGACGAAGTTCGGGATCGCCTCGGGATCGTTGCGGAGCTCCGCGGCGACGGTGGGGTATTCGCAGAGGAACCGCATTCCCGCCGCCAGCATGCGGGCCGTGGTCTCCTGCCCGGCGGCGAAGAAGACGCTCGCAAGGCGGACGATGTCCGCCACCTCGGGGAGCTCGCCATCGGAGAACCGGCCGTTCGCCAGCTGGCTCATGACGTCGTCGCCCGGCGCAGCGCGGCGCTGCTCGATGTATTGGGTGAAGTAGGGAGCCAGGTTCGCGAACACCTGATCGGCGACGTGCCGGCCCTCAGGGTCTCCGACATTGCCGCGCTGTCCCCCCAGCCAGCCGCGGAAGGTCTCGTGGTCTTCGCGCGGGACTCCGAGCAGGTCGGCGATCACGAGCAGGGTGAAGGGCTTCGCGTAGGCGTCGTTGAACTCCATCTCGCCGCGATCGGCGAACTCGTCGATCAGCTCGTCGGCGAGGGCCCAGATGAACTCCTCGTTCTCCTTCATCCGCCTGGGCGTGAAGAGCTTGCCGGCCAGCGCCCGATGCCGGGTGTGCACGGGCGGATCCATGGTCATGAGCTGGTCGCTCAGCGGGATTTCCTGGCGGCGGCGCTCGATGACCGCGGCCCAGCTCTCTCCCTCCTCCGGCTGCGGGACATCCACCAGCGGACCGACCGGCCCGACGATCGCCGAGAAGCGCTGGTGATCCGTGTAGACCTCGAGGATCTCCTCGATCCCGGAGAGCATGAACACGCCCTTATGCGGTTCGCGCCAGACTGGTCCGCGCTCCCGCAACGCGATGTAGTAGGGGGCTGGATCCTGGAGCACCTCGGGGTCGGTGAAGAAGTCTCGCTCGAGCACGTTCATCGGGTGCCTCCTGCCCCAGTGTCGAATGCCGTCGACAGCGCGTGCGCCAGCTGCTGCATGATGTCGCCGATCGTGGCGTAGCCCTTGGCGTAGTCCGAGGGCTGCTTGCCGCCGCCGCCGGCGCGCAGTGAGACGTCGACGCCCTTCGCCTGGGCGCGCAGGGCGCCGACGGTGCACTGCTCCTTGGGGATGTGCTTGAAGGGATCGTACTGGAAGTGGCGGGTGGCGTTCCGCCAGGTCATCTTGTCGATGTCCTCGTCGGGCACGCCGCCCAAGGTGGCCCACAACTTCTCGGGCGCCTGCGGCCAGGTCGAGTCCGAGTGCGGGTAGTCGCACTCCCAGGTGATGGTATCGATGCCGATCAGATCTCGATTGCGCACGCCCGCGGCGTCGTCGATGAAGCAGGTGACGATGTGCTCGCGGAAGACGTCGCTCGGCTTCTTGCCGCCCGGAAAACTGTGCAGGGTCCAGCGGTGATGATGCTCGTGGACGTAGTCGATGCGCTCCAGGAAGTACGGGATCCAACCGATACCACCCTCGGAGAGCGCGACCTTGACGCCCGGGAACTTCATGAAGATCTGCGAGAAGACGAGTTCCGAGGCGCAGTTGAACAGTGTGATCGGCGTGCCGGCGATCATGATCTCGACCGGCGCGTTGAAGTCCTGCATGTTCAGGCGCGTGCCGGAGCCGATGTGGATGCAGACGATCGTGCCCTCGTCGGAGCAGGCCTTCCAGAAAGGGTCCCAGTGGTCGTCGTGCAGGCTCGGGTAGCCGAGGGCGCCGGGATTGTCGGCGAAGGTGATGGCGTGGCAGCCCTTGCGGGCGACGCGCCGCACCTCGCGGGCCATCTCCTCGGGGTTCCAGGTGGGCGGGATCGCCAGCGGGATGAAGCGGCCCGGGTGCTTCCCGCACCAGTCGTCGATGTGCCAGTCGTTGTAGGCGCGCAGCATGGCGATGGCGAGCTCGTTGTCGCCGGCCGCCGCCTGGCGGCCGAAGAGCTCGCCGACGAACCCCGGCACCGTGGGGAAGCAGAGCGAGCCGAGCACGCCGTTGGCGTTCATGTCGCCGATGCGTGCGTCGACGTCGTAGCAGCCGGGCCGCAGCTGCGAGAGCGCCGTCGGCTCCACGCCGTACTCCTCGGGGGGGCGGCCCGCCACGGCGTTCAGCCCCACGTTGGGGATCTGCTGGCCCTCGAACACCCAGAGGTTGGTACCATCCTCCTTCGTAACCAGCCTCGGCGCGCGATCCTTCCACTTCGGCGAGACGTGGCGCTCCCACATGTCGGGCGGCTCGCAGACGTGGTCGTCGACGCTCACCAGAATCATGTCGTTCAACTGCATCGATCGTTCTCCTCGGACGTTCAGCGGCGGGGTAATCCGAGCACGCGCTGGGCGATGATGTTGCGTTGAATCTCGGACGTGCCCGCCGAGATCGTGGCCCGGTAAGTTTGCAGGTACTGGAACATCCACGGGGGCTGCCCGAAGCTGTCGTCGTAGCCGCAGCCCTCGAAGTCGACGTCGAGCGCATCGACCCCCAGGGCCTCGGTGGCGACGCGCGCGGCGCGCTGGCTGATCTCGGAGCCGAAGAGCTTGAGCACCGAGTGCTCGGGTGACGCCTGTCCGCGGGCGAACTTCGCGAAGCCCCGGTAGCCCATGAACCACATGGCCTGGGCGTCGACGTAGAGGCTGGCGAACTCGTCCCGGAAGCGTCCGCTCTCGCCGATGCGGCGGCCGTCGGGCCCATCCTCGCGCGCCAGCTCGCGCAGGCGCGACATCTTGTCCTCCAGCTGCGCCGCGCTCGCCAGCCACATCATGCCGCGCTCGTGGGCGAGCGAGCCTGACGCGATCGACCAGCCCTGGTTCAACGTCCCGATCAGGTGGTCGCGCGGCACCACCACCTCGTCGAAGAACACTTCGTTGAAGTCCACGTGGTCCGGCCGGCTGAGCTCGGGCAACGGCCGCACGATCACGCCCGGTGCCTTCATGTCGATGATCACGACGCTGATGCCGCGGTGCTTCGGTGCCTCGGGGTCGGTGCGCACGAAGCAGAAGCAGTGGTCGGCGTGGTGGGCTCCCGAGGTCCAGATCTTCTGGCCGCTCACCACGAAGCGGTCGCCGTGCACCTCGGCGCGCGTGGAGAGGCTGGCCAGGTCGCTGCCCGCGCTGGGCTCGCTCATTCCCAGGCACCAGGCGATCTCGGCGCGGAGCGTGGGCAGCAGGTACATCTCCTTGAGGAGGTCGCTGCCGTAGTCGAGGATCGAGGGCGCGATGATCCCCAGTCCCTGGGGATTGCTCGTGCGCGCGGCCCGCGTCTTCGCCAACTCCTCGTGGTAGACGAGCTGCTGCATGGGAGGCAGGTTCCGCCCCCCGAGCTCGGGCGGCCAGCCGGGAACCAGGAGCCCCGCGTCGAACAGGCGCCGCTGCCAGCGACGGGACCAGCCCGTCAGGTGGGCGGAGCTGGTCACCGGCTCGGCGCGCATCTCCTCGGGCGTCGGCTGGTTCGCGTGGAGCCAGGCGCGCAGCTCGGCGCGGAATGCCTCCGTGTCGGCGTCGTAGTGGAGCTTCACCTCAGACCTCGAGCAGGTCGGCGATGCGCCGGCGGTGCGCCTCGCCCGTTCCGAAGAGCGCCTCGAGCGTCTTGGCGCGCTTGACGAAGAGCTGCACGTCGCTCTCCCACGTGTAGCCCATGCCGCCGTGGATCTGGATGCTCTCCTTGCAGATGAGCCGCTGGCAGTCGCTCGCCGCCGCTTTCGCCATCGACGCGGCGAGCGCACGGCGCGGATCGTCCTCGGCGACGGCCATCATCGCGAAGTAGGCGGTGGCGCGGGCCTTCTCGATCTGCACGAACATGTCGGCGCATTTGTGTTGGATGGCCTGGAAGGCGCCGATCGGCTGGTCGAACTGGTGCCGGTTCTTGGCGTGCTCGACGGTCATTTCGAGCAGAGTCTGGCAGGCGCCCATGCATTCGAGCGCGGCGGCGACCGTCGCGCGCCCGAGTGCGCGTCCGAGCGCCGCGGCGCTCGCGCCCGGCCGGCCGAGCACGCGGTCGGCTTCGATCCGTACGCCGTCGAAGCGCAGATGGGCGAGGTGGCGACTCGCGTCCAGGGCGACCACGCGCTGCGACTCGGCGGCGCGCTGCGGCACCACGAAGAGTCCAACGCCGTCGCCATCGTCGACGCGCGCCGCCACGGCAATCTCGTCCGCGACGTCGCCGTCCAGCACGAACAAGCGCTCACCGTCGAGGAGCCACGCGTCGCCGTCGCGGCGCGCGTGCAGGCGGTCTCCGGGCTGGTGCTCGGCGGCGCAGCCGTGGTCGATGGCGAGGGCGCCCGTCCGCTCGGCAGCTCCGGCCGGTTTGGCGAAGCGCTCGAGCTGATCCGCCGTGCCGGTCTCGCACACGAGCGGCAGAAACTGCGTGACGGTGGCGAGAAAGGGACCGGGGGCGATGAAGCGGCCGTGCTGCTCGATCACCAGGCCGAGCGCCGTGAACCCCAGCTCGAGGCCGCCAAGGTGCTCGGGCAGGTCGATCGACGTCCAGCCGAGCTCATGGGCGCTCTTCCAGGGCTGCTCGGGCGTGCTGCCGTTCTCGACGATGTCGCGCACCAGTGTGGTCGGACACTCGCGCTCGAGCACGGCGCGGACCGAGTCGACGAGCTGCTGGTGTTCGTGGGTGATCTCGAAATCCATTGCGATGCGTTGCGTTCCGCGGGCTGCTTCAGTTCGTGCGGGTCGGCGTCGGTGACTCGATGCCGAGCATCGTTCGCGCGACGAGCAGGATCTCGCGCTTGTTCTTCTCGAGCTCGCTCCGGCTCCAGGGGTGCGCTGCGCCGTGGCTGAGCCAGGGCATCGCGGCGAAGTGGAACACCGTGACCCCGCCGATCAGGCTCATGAAGCGATGGGGTTCGATCATCGGCTTCAGCTCGCCAGAAGCCACGCCCTCTTCGATGACCGCCTGGAACCACTCCACGGGTGCGCTGCCGGAGCGGACGAACTGCGAGACCACGCCGGGCTGCGCACTCGCGGCCTCGCGCAGGATCAGGCGCGCGACGCTCGAGCGCTGGGTCACGTAGTCGATCCAGCCGATCAGCGAAGCCTCGAGTCGCTCGACCGGGCTGCCGCCGGTCGGCAGGGCGGCCGTCCAGTCGCCGAAGACTGCGTCGAGTACCGCCGCGTACAGCTCCTGCTTATCGCCGAAGTGGTAGAAGATCGCGGCCCGCCGGATGCCGACCTCGGTCGCGATGTCCTCGAGCCGCGTCGCTTCGAAGCCGCGCTCGGCGAAGTGGCGCTCGGCCACGGCCACGATCTGGGCACGGGTCTGGAGGCCGTTGCTCCGGCGGCGGACGGGTTTGGCGGCGGCCCGGGACAGCATTGGGAATTGCTATTATACTGGCGCGCAAGTAAAACAAGCAACCGAAGTGTCCAGCATACGGACGTTTTCTGCGTCCGCGGCATCACCGTCTGTCCGAGCACCCTATCTATAAGGAGCCGCGCAATGTCCCTTCCCGCGGAACAGGTTCTGATCTCGGCCGACGATCATCTCGACATCCACGCGATGCCGCCCGACGCGTGGTCGTCGCGCCTGCCCAGGGAGTGGCGCGAACGCGGCCCGCACGTCGAAGAGACGCCGGAAGGGCCGCACTGGTTCTGCAACGGGAAGCGCGTGTCGCCCAGCGGCCGCAAGGAGACCGGCTACATCGCAGCGCACGACCACGGCTTCCGGCCCGGTCAGCCGCGGACACGACTCGAGGACATGGACCGAGACGGCGTTCACGCGACGGTCGTCTACGGTCCGACCTGCACCCAGCTTCAGATCACCGACGCGGCGCTGCACGAGCAGGTCGCGCGCGTCTACAACGACTGGGCCGCCGACTTCCAGCGCGAGGCTCCCGATCGCCTCGTGCTGCTGCCCGACATCCCGTCGTACGATCCGCAGGCCGCAAAGCTGGAGCTCGAGCGCTGCGCGAAGCTGGGCCACAGGGGTGCGATCGTGAGCAGCACACTGGGCCGCGGCCGCCCGCTCTTCGACGACGAGTGGCAGGGCTTCTGGGACGCCGCGGAGGAGATCGGCATTCCGATCCACGCGCACCTGTCGGGAGGTCTGCACAGCCTCACGATGTCACTCGGCTCCTGGCGCATGCCCGCCGCCGTCGCGGTGGTCCCGATGCAGCTCGACGAGACGCTCGCGGGATTGATCTTCTCGGGCACGCTCGAGAAGCGCCCCCGCGTCAAGTTCGTGATGGGCGAGGCGGGGCTGGGCTGGATCCCGTACGTGATCGAGCGCCTCGACCATGAGCTGCACAAGTACGGCTCGAAGATCCGCGATCACAAGATCTCCATGCTGCCCAGCGAGATCTTCGCGCGGCAGGTGTTCACCACCTACGAGGACGAGAAGCTGGGAGTCGAGCTGATCCCGCGCATCGGCATCGACAACGTGATGTGGGCCTCGGACTACCCGCACGGTGACAGCACGTGGCCCCATTCGCGCAAGGCATTGGCCGAGTCGCCGCTCGCGCAGCATGGCCCCGAAGTTCTGCGCAAGGTGACCTGCGAGAACGCCGCGCGCGTCTACGGCTTCCGGATGTGAGGCGACGAGGCGAAGGGGCTCCGGACCCAGTGCGTCCGACGAGCACAGCCCATCGAGCCGACGCCCTCGCCGAGACGATCCCGTCGGCCGTGACGGCGAGCATCGCGGCGCGACGCGACGCCGAGGCGGTGGTCGAGCCTGAACGGCGGGTGACGTACGGCGAGCTCGGCGAGTTCGTGGACGCCTCCACCCGGGCCATGATGGCCGCCGGCGTAGAGCGAGGCGATCGCGTCGCGATCTGGGCGCCCAACGGTCTGGGTTGGATCGCCGCCGCGCTGGGGGCGCAGTCCGCCGGGGCGGCCGTGGTGCCCATCAACACGCGCTTCAAGGGCGAGGAGGCGGCGTACGTGCTGTCCGCCTCGAAAGCGGCGACGCTGGTGACGACGGTCGGCTTCCTCGGCACCGACACCGTCGGCATGTTGTGCGCCGCCGAGACGCCCTTTCCCCACCTGCGCCGGATCGTGCTCCTGGAGGGTTCGAAGAGCAGGACGGAAGCCCCGAAGGGTGCCGACGTGGAGCATTGGGACGCGTTCGCGGCCCGGGGCGGGGGGGTCACCACCGCCGCCGCGTCGGAGCGTCGGCAGAGCGTGCGGCCGACGGACACCAGCGACGTCCTGTTCACATCCGGCACCACCGGGCGCCCCAAGGGCGTGGTCATGACCCACGGCCAGACGGTCCGGCAGGTCCGCGACTGGTGCGAGTTCGCCGGGCTCCGGCCCGGCGACCGCTACCTGATCGTCAACCCGTTCTTCCACATGTTCGGCTACAAGGCCGGGTGGCTCGCGAGCCTACTCCAGGGAGCCACGATCGTTCCGGTCCCGGTGTTCGACGTTCCCACCGTACTGTCCCTGGTGGAGACGGAGCGCATCACGGTGCTGCCCGGCGCCCCGACGATCTACCGCTCGATCCTCGACCATCCCGAGCGCGATCGCTTCGATCTCCAGACTCTGCGGGTGGCGGTCACCGGGGCGGCCGACATTCCGGTCGCGTTGATCGAGGAGATGCGCGCCAAGCTCCCGTTCCGCTCCATCCTCACCGGCTACGGGCTCACCGAGGCCGGGACGTGCACCGGGACCCGGCCCGACGACGACGCGGAGACGATCGCCACGACGGCGGGGCGCGCCATGCCCGCCCTCGAAGTCATCGTCGCCGACGCGCAAGGGCAGGAGCTCGAGCGGGGCGCCACGGGCGAGCTGCTCGTCCGCGGCTACAGCGTGATGCAGGGCTATCTCGACGACCCCGAGGCGACGGCAGCGGCGATCGACCAGCGGGGCTTCCTGCACACCGGCGACCTGGCGACGATGGACGAGCGCGGCTACGTGCGCATCGTTGGACGCTCGAAGGACATGCTCATCGTCGGCGGCTTCAACGTGTACCCGGCCGAGGTCGAGAACACCTTGCTGGGCCACGACGCGATCGCTCAGGTCGCGGTCATCGGTGTGCCCGACGAGCGCATGGGCGAGGTGGCGATGGCCTACGTCGTTCCCGCCTCGGGACGGTCGGTGGATCCTGCCGCGATCATCGGCTGGGCCCGAGAACGCCTCGCCAACTACAAGGTGCCGCGGTACGTCGTCGGCGTCTCGGCGCTGCCGACCAACGCCACGGGCAAGATCCTGAAGGACGCACTGCGCGCCCGCGCACTCGCAGACCTGGATGGGACATGAGCGTCGATCCGCATCGCGCGGACTCTCATAGAGATCAATGACGCGAGGAAACTCGCCAGGCGACGGCAGGTTCGCTGCCCCGCCCGACACGAGAAGCCGACTAACTCAGGAGGACGACCATGCGTTTGAAGGACAAGGTGGCCATCATCACCGGCGCCAGCCGGGGCATCGGGCGGGAGTACGCCCTGCGATTCGCCCGGGAAGGGGCGAAGGTCGTCATCGGCGACGTCCGCGAGGCCCAGGCCCAGGAAGTGGTGCAGGAGATCGCCGACATCGGAAGCCAAGGCCTGGCTCTCAAAGTCGACGTCTCGAAGGAGGAGGATACCAAGCGCCTCGCCGCGGTGACCCACGAGCACTTCGGGCGGATCGACATCCTGCTGAACAACGCGGCGATCTTTGGCGACATGGAGCTTGATGACCGCAGCCTCGAATACTTCAACAAGATCCTCTCGGTGAATCTCACGGGGGTCTGGCTGTGCTCGCGCGCGGTCGAGCCATTCATGAAGCGCCAGCGGAAGGGCAAGATCATCCACCAGTCCTCCACCGCCGCCTACATCGGAAACGTCGGGGTCGTGGATACGTCGGACCCCGACCTGCCGTCACCGTCCCCGCACTACAGCGTGGCCAAGATCGGCGTCTCGGGACTGACCAAGTACATGGCGGGCTACCTGGGTCCCTGGGGCATCAACGTCAACGCCATCTGTCCGGGCCTCACGCTCACCGACGCGGCGAAGCGAATCGTGCCCGAAGAGATGATGACCATGCTCCCCATGTTCAACGCGTTGAAGGGCGCCCTCCAGCCCCAGGACCTCACCGGCACCGCGGTGTACCTCGCCTCGGAGGACAGCGACATGATGACCGGCCAGGTTCTGGTGGTCGACGGCGGCATGGTCATGCTGGGGTAGGAGGCCGCAGGCCGGGGGAGGACCTGACGCCGCCCGGCCACGGGTTTGCCGCCACTGGGGACAGGCTGTAGGGTCGGAACCAATATTTGGTTCCGGATGTTATGGTGATCGACTTCACAGGCCAAGTGGTGATCGTCACTGGAGCGGGGCGAGGTCTTGGCCGCCTCTTCGCGATCGACATTGCCCGGCGGGGTGGGTCGGTGGTGGTGAACGACCTCGGAGGCACGATGCACGGCGAGGGCTCGGACGCCGGCGTTGCGGACCTGGTCGTCGAAGAGATCGAGCGGGCAGGCGGTGTGGCGGTGGCATCGTACGAGTCCGTGGCCAGTCCCGAGGGCGGGGAGGCGATCGTTCGTACCGCGGTCGACCGGTTCGGTCGTCTTGATGCGGTCGTGAGCAACGCGGGCATCTTCAACAGCGTGCCCTTCGACGAGCTCTCGTATGCCGACTGGCGGCGCATGCTCAGCGTGCACCTTGACGGTGGGTTCCATTTGAGCCAGCCCGCGTTTCGTGTGATGAAATCGCAGAGCTACGGGCGGTTCGTCTTCATGGCTTCGTCGGCAGGGCTGTTCGGTCAACCGCTTGAAGCCCACTACGCCGCTGCCAAGGCTGGTCTCCTCGGGTTGACCAACGTCATCGCGATCGAAGGGGCGCAACACGGGATCCTCGCCAACACGGTGCTCCCCTTTGGCTACACGCGGATGGTTACCGAGACGGTGCCGGACCCGACGTACCTCGAGGAGTCGGGCTTCATGAACGCCATCCAGCCAGAACTGGTTGTGCCGATCGGGGTCTTCCTCGCCAGTCGGGCCTGCGAGCTCACCCATCACAACTACTCGGCCGGTGCCGGGCGCTTCGCGCGCGTCTTCGTCGGCCTCGCCGAAGGGTGGCTTGCGGAGCCCGGCAGCAATCCGACCGCCGACGACATCGCCGCTCATCTCACCAACGTGTCGGCGACAGAGCCGTTCACGGTTCCGATGTCGATCTTCGACGAGGTCTTCGGCCTCTGTGACCGGCTCGGCATCACCGCATAGCCGTGACACCGAAGCGGCGAACTGCGGTCAAGAACACCGGCGCACCGGTGGCGAGTGCCAACACCGATGGAACTCGGCGCACCGAGATCCTGCAATCTGCGGCATCGCTGATCGCCTCCTCGGGTTTGCGCACCTCCGTCCAGGAGATTGCCGACGCCGCGGGGATCCTCGCGGGCAGCCTGTATCACCACTTCGAATCCAAGGAAGCGATCCTGATCGAGCTGATCCGGCGCTATCACGCTGATCTGGATCGCATCGGGGAAATCGCCCAGCAAAGACTCGACGAACCGCACCCGAGGCCCGTTTCTGAACGGATCGTCGAGCTCGGATCGGCGATCGCGCACTGCGCTGTCCAGCATCGCGCCGCGCTTCAGATCTCGTTCTATGAAGCGCCGAGCGCCAATCCGGAGCTGGTCGAGCTGGCCCAACGGCCGCCCATCGGGATTCAGCAGGCGATGCTGCAAACGCTGCGCGCCGCGAGGTGGAACGGATACCTCCGGCCCGATGTCGATCTTCCCACGCTGGCGGACCGGATTTGCCAGTCGATGCTGCATGTCGGACTCGATGTCATTCGGCACAATGCTGCCGCCGACGAGGTGGCCGCGGTCATGTGCCGAATCCTGTTGCAGGGTCTCGCCAGCCGACCACGCAGCGATGCAGAGTTGGATCGCTCCAGTGCCTTCGCGATTGCAGACCAGGTGATCGAGACGTGGACCGACGAGAGCGAGGCCAATCCCGATGACAAGGCCGCCCACGTCCGTAAGGTGGCACGAACCGAGTTCGGTCGCAGAGGGTACGAAATCACCACCATCAGAGACATCGCGTCCGCGGCGGGCCTCGGCATCGGCACCGTCTATCGGTTGATCGGTTCGAAGGAAGCACTCCTCGCGTCGATCATGCGTTCGTTCGAACAGAAAGTTGGAGCAGGATGGGTGGGAATTCTTCAGTCGGATGCGACGCCCATTGAGAAACTGGATGCGCTGAGCTGGGTCGACATCAATGCGTTGGATCGGTTCCATGACGAGTTCAGGATTCAGCTCGCGTGGATGCGACAGTCGCCGCCGGACACCAATCCAGCGAGGTCGTTCACCGCACGACTGCGACAGCTGAAGGCGCTGTTGTCCGAAGGGATTCGATCGGGAGAAATCCGTATCGAGAGTCCCTCCACCGAGCTGCTGTCACGATGCGTGATCGATGTCCTCTGGATGCCAGAGAGCATCGTTCGAGCCGCGGGGAAGCGTGCGGCGCTCATTCATGCCCGCGACACGGTGTTGCGTGGGGTCACGTCCCGCAGCGCATAGTCGATGTTTGTGCCGAGAACGCGACCGGTCCGAAATCGCCAACGACGTCGTCATCTCACCCATCGACGACCGGACGGCGAACCACTCCGCCATCACGTCGAGTTAGGCTGACCAGCATGACGCGTAGGCCGATCGCCGACATGCCGACGTCGACACGGTCGGCACGCTTCGGCCACCCCGCTCGGTTAGTCTTGGACCAGGAATCCGCTTGACCGCTCGCCTTGGGGAACGTTAGGAACAGATATTTGGTCCGGTATGGATGGACGGCAGGGACTTCCTTGAGAAGTGACGAGGGAGACAGCGACAGCTTGGGGCGGCTCAGCTTGCTGGCCTCAGCGATCTCGTGTCGCGCCCTGCGTGTCGCGCCGGGCGAGCCCGGCGAGCCGGCGTGGACTGACGGGAGCGCGGTTTTCGTCGACGCCAACATCAGTACGCACGAGCAGGTCGAGGCGGTCACCGTGCAGGCGTCGCTCCTCGCGGCTGGAAGCCTGGAGATCGACATCGTGCGCAGGTTGACGCGGCGCCCGGCGCTGGCCAGGCGATACCTCGCCGTCGAAGGCCACCGCGCGCTGGCCGCGATCGAGGACCTGTTGCCACCGTCGGTGCGGTCGCTCATCGACTGCGATGTCGCAGCCCGCGTCGATTCGCCTGCCGCGTCCCTGACTGCCGCGCTGAGCCGGACGACTATCGCCGAGCCGCCGGACAGCTTCGGGGCCATCCGCGCACGACATCTGATGAAGTCAGTCCACCGCGTCGACAACTCGTCGACGACGCGCCCGCACGCTCCACGCGAACAGCGCAACCGAGCGGTGGCTGAGCTTGCAGAGGACGAGAACGACGACGGCACCGCTGCAGACCTCTTCTCGAGCCCCGTCGGTGGCGGGGGTGCGTTGGGCCGGTTGCTGGGGCAATTGCTGGGGGTGGTGCGCCAGCTCAATGGGGGCGGCCCTCCGGGTGCCGACGCGCCAACGCACCGGCCGCGCGCCGGAACGCCGGGCGGCCGCAACACTGCGTTCGCGACCGGCATGGAGGGCACCGTGGACGCGGCTGCCATCGAACGCCGGGGGACGAAGTACCCCGAGTGGGACGTTCATCGCCGGAGCTACCGCCAGGACTGGTGCACGGTGCGGGAGGTCCAGCCGCCGCCAAAGGACAGCTCGACGCTGTTGGTGTCGGGCGGGTACGGCTTGCGTCGACCGCTCGCGCGTCTCGGCATGGGCCTCGATCGTTGCCACCGGCGGGTCCAGGGCGACGAAATCGATATCGATGCGGTGGTCGAGGCACGCGTCGAGGCAATGGCCGGGACGGCGCCCGACGAGGCGATCTACGTCGAGAGCCTTCGCCGGCGGCGCGATCTCGCCGTGCTTCTCCTGCTCGATATCTCGGGCTCCGTGGCCGAACCCGGTGTGACGGGCCAAACGGTGCACGAGCAACAGCGGGCAGCGGCCGCCGCGCTCACTGTTGCTCTTCACGATCTCGGGGATCGTGTGGCGCTCTACGCCTACAACTCGCAGGGGCGGTCCGCCGTGCACCTGGTGCCGGTGAAGCGGTTCGACGAAGATCTCGGCCCGCTCGTGATGCGGCGTCTGCACGGTCTCGTGCCGTGCGCCTTCTCGAGGCTGGGTGCGGCGATCCGACATGGCGCGGGCGTACTGGAGAAACGGGGCGGAACGTCGCGGCGGTTGCTCGTCGTGCTGTCCGATGGGTTGGCGTACGACCACGGCTATGAACCCGCGTACGGCGCAGCCGACGCGCGGCGCGCGCTTGCTGAGGCCCGACGTCGCGGTACCGGGTGCCTCTGTCTGAGCATTGGTGCCAGCACCGATGCCGAGACCCTTCGGCGTGTATTTGGGAGCGCTGCTCACGCCACGATTCCCAGAACCGAGCAGCTGACCCAGGTGATCGGTCCACTGTTCCGCTCGGCCGTCCGCTCCGCGGAGGTTCGGCGCCCGGTGTCGTCGTGACTGACGCGCCGGTGGTCGTGGCGGGAGACGGTGCTCGGGCTGCTCGCCCGGAAGGCGTCATGAACACGACTCGCGCGTCGCGTCCGTACTACGTACCCGTCGGCAACGAGGAGCGAATTTTCAAGGCGGCCTTCCGGCAAGGCTTGTCGGTCGTGCTCAAGGGCCCCACCGGGTGTGGCAAGACGCGCTTCCTCGAAGCGATGGCCCATGAGCTCGGCCGGCCGCTCATCACCGTCGCATGCCACGACGACCTGACGACCGCCGATCTCGTCGGGCGGTTCCTGTTGCGGGGCGGCGAGACGGAATGGGTCGATGGCCCGCTGACACGGGCCGTGCGCGAGGGCGCGATCTGTTACCTCGACGAGGTCGTGGAGGCACGCCAGGACACGACCGTCGTGCTCCACCCACTGGCCGATCACCGCCGCCAGCTCCCGATCGAGCGCCTCGGGCTGACCCTGGACGCCGCACCGGGGTTCTGCCTGGTCGTGTCCTACAACCCCGGGTATCAGAGCATTCTCAAAGACCTCAAGGACTCGACGCGCCAACGGATGGTCGCCATCGAGTTCGGCTTCCCGCCCGCAGACGTCGAACAGAAGATCGTCGCGCACGAGGCCGGCATCGACGACGACCGGGCGGCGGAATTGGTGCGGCTCGGTCAGGCCATTCGTCGCCTCGAGACGACCGGGCTGCGCGAGGTCGCCTCGACGCGCGTGCTCATCGCCGCTGGGCGGCTCGTTGCCGAAGGGCTGAGCCCGCGCGAGGCCGCTCGCGCCGCCGTGGCCGGACCGCTCACCGACGACTCGACCGTGACGAGTGGACTCGTGGAGATGATCAACGTGTACCTGGCCGACCAACCAGCCGGACAGGGGTCCGTGCCCGAACGGAGCTGACATGTCCTACGAGAGCACCGCGGAGCCGATCAAGCTCGGCTACCTCTTCGACTTTCGACTGCCCGAGTACTACCCGCGGGAGATGCGGGCCGACATGACTCAGACATTCGAGCTCGTGTTCAACGAAGGTCTGAAGCAGAAGCTCATCGATCGCCGGGTGGAGATCGTTTTTCGTGAGGTGGAGGGCCTCCCGAAGGGAACAGTCAAAGCGGTGATCGACGCCTACGGCGAGCTCGTCGACGAAGGCTGTCTCGCCATCTTCGGTCCGAGCATCACCGACAACGCCGTCCCGACCCGCGAGGCGATCGAGCAGCGCTTTCATGTTCCGGCGGTCAGCGTGACCGGCTCCGAGGACTGGTTGGGCGAGTGGACCTTCGCGTTTCCAATGGGCTCGTTGACCGACGAGCCCATCTTCTGGGTGGACCTGCTTGCGAAGGGCGGGCACACGGAGGTCGGCGTCTTGGTGGAGCAGTCGCTCGTCGGCGAGAGCTACTGCAAGAGCTTCGCAAGCGCGTGCCGAGACGCGGGCATTCGCATCGTGGCCGAGGAACGGATCGCGCAGACCGCGCAGGACGTTGCTGAGGCGATTCGCAAGGTGCACGAAGCGAAGCCGACTGCGCTCGTACACTGCGGCTTCGGCTTCGGCATCCTGCACGTCAACTCGGCCCTCGAGGCGATCGGCTGGGACCCGCCCCGCTTCACGAGCACCGCCTTCGAGAATGCGTGGATCAACCCCGTGCTGTGGAACGCATTCCTGGGATGGACCGGGGTCGACCAGTACGACGAGGGGAATCTGGTCGGCCAGAGCTTCCTCGACCAATACGAAGCGGCCTACGGACGGCGCCCGCAGTACTGCCTACCGGTGGTGAACCGGGACATCGCGACCGCGCTCCTCCGCGCCTTCGCAGACGCGCGCCCTTTGAGTCCCCGCGGCGTGAGGGACGCGCTCGAGCGGGTGAAGATGCTTCCCGCCGCGAGCGGCGCACCCGGGACCAGGATCTGTTTCGGGAAGTGGATCCACCGCGCCTGGATGGGCGCTGGCTACCTCGTGGCCCGGAGGCTCGATCCGGACGGCATCAACACGCATCGCGTCGCCCGATTTGGTCAGGACTGACGCGATGAGCCGCGAGCGCACATTGCCGTCCGCCGCCGGCACGTCCGCCGCATCGAAGCGGTCGCCGATGACCGCGGTGTGGATCGCCGTCGCCTTCGTCGTCCTCGGCGTCATCGCCTACCACTCGCGCATGGGCGCCGTCTCACCTCGCATCGCCAACCCGGAGGTGACCGGTGTTCCCCGGCCGGTGGAATTCCTCTTCGGATGGAACCACTGGCTCGTTCTGCATCAGGTCGGGACGGTCGTGATGATGTTCCTTCTCATCGCCGTGTTCGTGTGGGCGTGGATCCGGCGGCCCGCCCACCCCTACCTTCTGATGGTCTTGGCCTCGACGGCGATCGTCTGGCAGGACCCGATCATGAACTGGGCGCCGTACGCGGTGTACAACCCCCAGCTCTGGCACTTCCCCGAGGATTGGCCCTTGGTGAGGCTGTCGCCCACGGTCGAACCCTTCATCGTGATCGGTTACTCGACCTTCTACTTCATCGGTCCCTTCTTCGCGTCCAATCGAATCCTGCGCCGCCTTCAGGCGCGTGCGTCCGCCGATTCCTTCGTCTGGCGCCGCCCGCTCATCAGCTTGGCGCTGCTGCTCTTCGTCACCGGGTTCATCATGGATGCGTTCCTGGAGATCTTCCTCGTCCACACCGGGCTGTACATCTACTCGCAAGTGATCCCGTGGGGCTCGGTGTTCGCCGGAACGACCTTCCAGTTCCCACTGATATGGGAGTCCGCGCTCGTCACCACGGTGATGATTCCCGCCGGCGTCCTCTGCTATCGGGACGACACGGGACGCTCGCAAGCCGAGAAGCTGGCCCAGCGGTTGCGTTGGTTCCGCACCCGGCCGGCTCTCGCCACGTTCCTCGTGATGGCTGGCATCTTGAACGTCGCCTATTTCGCGTACGGTGCGGGCTTCGCTGCGATCCGCGCATCGAAGCTTGCGACCGCTGTCGCGTGCCCCTGGCCGTATCCAGAAGCCAAGGTCTACGACCCCCAGGGATTCTACGAAGGAGAGGGGCAACCCGGCCCCTTTTCCGAAGGGCACTGGAACCGTTGGATGACCGCTCAGCCGAACGGACGTCCGGCCGTCAACCCGGTGAAGGCGAATGGATACTGCAGGCCCGACGGCGATGGGTGAGCCGCGCAGCGTCGTCATCACCGGGGCGTCGCGCGGACTCGGCCTGGCGTCCGCGATCCACCTCTATGAGCAGGGATGGCGCGTCGTCGCAGCGATGCGCTCCGTGGACGCGGGACTGGAACGATTGCGGGCGTCGACCGGAGCGGCCGCCGATGATCCACGCCTGGTCGGCGTCCGCCTCGATCTCGACGATCCGGCGTCGATCGCTGCTGCCGCCAAGGGCATCGAGGAGGCGGTCGGTGCCCCCGACGCGCTCGTGCACAATGCCGGGATCGCTGCCGTGGGATCGGCCGAGGAGATGCCGTTCGAGGTGTGGGAGGGGCTGTTCCGCACGAACCTGTTCGGACCTGTGCGACTCACCAAGGAGCTGCTGCCGTCCATGCGGGCCGCCGGGCGTGGGCGGATCGTCGTCATATCGAGCCAGGGTGGCATCCGGGGCATGCCGTCGATCAGCGCCTACTCCGCCTCCAAGGGGGCGCTCGAACGGTGGGCCGAAGCCCTGGCGGAGGAGATCGCTCCGTTCGGCCTGGGTGTCACCATCCTCGTGTCCGGAACCTTCGACACGGACATCCTCACTGAGCAGACCGTCGAGTACGGGGATCACAACGGGCCGTACGCCGCGCACCGCGCCGGGATCCATCGCACGGGCGGGCTCGCGGTGCGCCTCGCGGCCCGGCCCGAACGTTTCGCCAAAGCGCTCGGCAGGTTCATCGACGAACGAGCCCCGTTCGCGCGGCACGCGGTGGGCTTCGACGCCCGCATGCTGCTGTTCGCCAGCCGCCTCCTGCCGGCCCGACTCCTCCATCATATCGTGCGTCTGGCGATGCACCTTCCGCGTCATGGCGCCCTTCGGGACCGCCGCCCATCGCGAGTTGCCGTCGACAGCTCCCCGTCTGAAGAGAGCGAGCAGCATGGCTGACACATCCAAGGTTCGTTTCGAGTCGAAGATGCTCATCGACGGCAAGCTCGTCGACGGCGGGGCCGGCACGTTCAAGAACATCAACCCGGCGACGGAGGACGTGCTGGGAGAGGTCGCGGACGCGTCCAAGGCCGACATGCACCGCGCGATCGACGCCGCCCGCCGGGCCTTCGACGAGACCGACTGGTCGACCAACCGCGCGCTCCGCAAGCGCTGCCTCGAGCAGCTCCAGGCGGCGCTGGAAGTCGAGCGCGAGGATCTCCGCGAAGAGCTCATCCTCGAGGCCGGCTGCCCGCGCCTGCTGACGCACGGCCCACAGCTCGACGCGCCGCTGGCCGATGCACTCATCTACCCCGCCAAGCTGATCGACGAGTACCCGTGGGACAACGACCTCGGCGACACGTTCGTTGCCCTCACCGGTCAGATGACCACCAGAAAGGTCTGGCGTGAACCGGTGGGCGTCGTCGGCGCGATCGTGCCGTGGAACTTTCCCTTCGAGGTCAGCATTCACAAGCTCGGCCAAGCCCTGGCCACCGGCAACACGGTCGTGCTGAAACCAGCCCCCGACACTCCCTTCAACGCGACCCGCCTCGGGCGCCTGATCGTCGACTCCACCGATATCCCACCCGGCGTCGTCAACGTCGTGACTGCATCCGATCACACCGTGGGCGAGGAACTCACGCTCTCGCCGAAGGTCGATCTGATCTCGTTCACCGGCTCGACCGCCGTCGGAAAGAGAATCATGGAGAAGGGCGCGGCGACGATGAAGCGCCTGTTCCTCGAGCTGGGCGGTAAATCGGCCACGATCGTGCTCGAGGACGCCGATTTCTCGCTGGCGTGTATGCTCGGCATCACGCCCTGTGTGCACGCCGGCCAGGGTTGCGCCATCCCGACGAGACTGTTGCTCCCGCGCTCGCGCTACGACGAGGGCGTGGCGATTCTCAAGGGGATGTACGAGAGCATGGCCGCCGGAGATCCTCAGGACCCGGGAACGCTGTGCGGCCCACTGATCTCGGACAAGCAGCGCGCGCGCGTCCGCGGCTACATCCAGAAGGGCATCGACGACGGGGCGACGCTCCTCGTCGGCGGCGCCGACGCGCCGGCCGGACGCGACAAGGGCTTCTGGGTCAAGCCCACTCTGTTCGTCGACGTCGACAACGCGATGACGATCGCTCAGGAAGAGATCTTCGGCCCGGTCCTCGCCGTCATTCCGTTCGAGAACGAGGAGGACGCCATCCGCATCGCCAACGACAGCGTCTACGGGTTGGCCGGTAACGTCATGTCGGGTTCACTGGAACACTCCCTGGCCGTCGCGCGTCGGCTGCGTGCCGGGTTCATCGGAGTCAACGGTGGCACCGGCTACGGCGCCGATGTGCCGTTCGGCGGCTACAAAGCCAGCGGCGTCGGCCGCCAGAACGGTTATGCCGGGTTCGATCAGTACACCGAGCTCAAATCCGTCGCCTACCCCGTCGTGTGAAGGAGCCACAGCAATGGAGTCCTACGAACCATTTTCGGAGGCGGTGCGGGAGGATCCGTATCCGTACTATGCGGCGCTGCGCGACGAAGCCCCGGTCTACTGGGCGGCGGGGGCCCAAGCCTGGTGTGTGTCGCGATACGACGACGTGCAGTTCGTTCTCCGCAACCCGGAACTGTTCTCCTCCGACGCCATGCGGACGATGCTCATGGGCGCTCGTCCCGGCGTCAACCCGCTCGAGGATCCCGAGGTGATGGCCCGCGCGCTGGCACTGACGCAGGCGCTGGCGTTTCCGTTGGAGGAGTTGATGGGAGGACGCCAACTCCTCTCCGAGGATCCGCCTCGGCACACCGAGATCCGCAACCTCGTCAACCGGGGCTTCACACCGCGACGTGTCGCGATGTGGGAGCCGCTCATTCGCGAAGTCACCCGCGAGTGCGTGCACGAGATGCGGCATGCCGAGGAGATCGACCTGGTGGCGGCGATCGCCATGCCGCTCCCGGTGCGTGTGATCTGCGAGATCCTCGGCGTGGAACCGGAGCGGCGAGACCAGTTCAAGCAATGGTCCGACCGAATCATCGCCGGCACGACGGGCTCGACACGGACGGTTGACCCGCTCACCAGCGGCTTCGCTGATGCCATGAAGGAGATCGCGGAGTACATTCGCGGCGTCGTAGCGGAGCGCACCGCGCAGCCCAGCGATGATCTGATCAGCGTGCTCGTCGCGGTGCAGGATGGCACCGGCCTGAGCGCGGCCGAGATGACGCTGTTCGTCATACTGCTGCTCGTCGCCGGCAACGAGACGACCACGAATCTGATCGGCAACGCGACGAACGCGCTGCTGAACCATCCGTCGGAGCTCGCCCGCGTCAGCGCCGATCGAACGCTGGTACCGAGCTGGATCGAGGAAACCCTGCGCTGGGATGCGCCGGTGCAGTTCGTCGTCCGGCGTACCACCGCCGACGTCGAGGTCGCCGGCCAACGCGTGCCCGCCAATGCCCACGTGATCGGGATCCTCGGCTCCGCCAACCGCGACGAACGGCACTGGGGCCCGACCGCGGCCGAGTTCGACGTCACCCGCAATCCGCAGGGACACCTGGCGTTCGGCTTCG
>DATISA010000060.1:0-1834 GCA_035469245.1 Gemmatimonadaceae bacterium | reverse complement strand
GACTGCGATTGCTGCCCCGCCGCATACTTTGGCGTCATCGCACAAAGGGCGAGCACGAGCACCGGTGCTGCCCAGCGGTGGAACATATTGTCTCCGCGCTAACGAAACAGGACCGTTAAAGGAGCTCCTGAATGGGTTGATTACATACTGCCGTGTACGGTCGAAGTTAGGGTTCGCGCAATCCGCTGTCAAGCGAACCCTAGTGGTGGACTACAATGTCCCATCGGAAGTTACGTGCCGCACCACACACGACCTGTAGCCCCCCGATTTGTGTACCCCACACGGTCACAATATTCCAGAAAGGGGATCAAAAACTTTCGCGACAAGCCAAGTTCTTCACGCAACTCCGAGGGGTTTGCAATTTTGCCGCCATCGAGCGCACGGCGCAGGCGCTCGACAAGTAACGTGAGATGATAAGGGTCATAATACCGCCCTTCTTCCACTTGAACGATTTTCTCAGCGCGTTCGAGAAAGCGAAGGACCGGGCGGACTCCATCCCCGAGCTCCTGCGCAAGCTCGTCGGCCGAGGGTGGCTCGGCGCCAGCCTCCGCCAGCTTCGCCCGGACCCGGTCCGCGAGATGGCGATGAACCTGGCTGAGCATTGGCGCCCATTTGGAGAGCTTGAGAAGGCCGCCGCCGCTTTCGAGTTCGCCCGCCCGCACGCGGGCTTGAATCGCCGACTCGACCAGGTCCGGCGCAACTCCGGTTCTGCTTCGCGCCAGCTGCGCGGACATTCCAGGCTCGAGCGGATTCTCTGCGTGATAGGCCTCGACCAGGCCGACGATCCGTTGTTCCAGCTCCACGTGGACCGTACGGCTGACCACTCGCCCGGCAACAGCTGTGACCTCACTGTCCAGGGCATGCAGCAACGCCTGGGAGGCCGCTGGCGTCGCGCCGAGGCGCACCGGGAGCGTCGCGATCTCCACGCCAACCGATCCTGATTCTTCGACCATCCGGCGGAAGCGCTCAGCCGCATCGAGCCCGGCGCGCCATTGACGCGCGCGACGCGAGGCATACGCGTCGGTCACCACGCCCCCGCCGATCGTGTTCAACGGCGCGCTGCCCCGCAGGACGAATCGGTCGCCTCCACGCAGCACGACCGGCTCGTCGAGCACGACGCGCGCCCCGAACGGGCGGCCAGCGCTGACGTCACGCGCGACCACCCGGCCCGCGACGTCGGACGTGCCGGCGTGAAATCGGAGGCGCGTGCGTGGTCCGAACGACTCTTCTGCTCCCGGGAGCACGGTCACGTCGGCTCTGACCACGTACGTCGGCATCCACGCGGCGTCCGTCACGATCGTCGAGCCGCGCGGGACGTCGGAGGTCTCGACGCCAGCGAGCGCGATCGCCGTCCGCGCGCCGGGTGCCGCGGAATCGAGCTGCTGGCCGTGGCCCTGGATGCCGCGAACGCGGGCCGTGCGATTTCCCGGGAGGATCCGCACCACCTCGTCGCGGGCGATGCTACCGGTCCACACGGTGCCCGTGACGACCGTCCCTGTCCCCTTGATCGTGAAGGCGCGGTCGATCGGCATGCGGAACAGATCACCGTTCTCGCGAGGAGCGACCGCGCCTGCCGCGACAGCGATCGCGGCACGAAGCTCGGCGATTCCGCGTCCAGTCCGCGTCGACGTCGAGACGACGGGCGCGGCGGGTAGCGCCCGCATGGCGGTTTGCCGGACGTCTTCTTCGACGAGCGCGAGCCAGTCGTCGTCGACGAGATCCACTTTGGTGAGCGCGATGACGCCGTTGCTGACACCGAGCAGCTCGAGGATCGCAAGGTGTTCCCGCGTCTGCGGCATCACGCCTTCGTCGGCGGCAACGACGAGCAGGGCCA